>NZ_JACJFL010000071.1:0-15057 GCF_014164575.1 Pseudoalteromonas sp. SG41-1 | reverse complement strand
AAGAAGTAACAACGATGAGAGTAAGTGCCTGTGAAACGCCCAACGGGTTGGTTTAAAAGCGATTTATACTGCGTTATTGATTTTAACAATAGAACCACTATTACTTGCAATCAATGCCTTGCCTAAATCGCTTTTAACTCCAACGACGCTCGCATCTTGAGGTGGTTTGGGTATAATGACTGCAGTTAACGTTATCATATGAGTACCCCATGGCGAAGAAAAAAGGCAAGCCTGCTGAAATTGAAGAAGAAATTATCTATATATCAAAAAGTGAGCTAAAGCGCGAAGCGCAAGAGTTTCATCAGTTAGGTGCTGAAATTGCCAAAATGGGGAAAAAACAGCGCGAGCGCTTACCCTTAAATGACGATTTAAAAGCGGCAATGGTTGTTGCAGACAAAATCAGTAACAAAAGTGATGCATATCGTCGTCACTTAAATTACATCGCAAAAACTTTACGTACCGTTGAGAATATCGAAGAGATCAACGCTATTATCGACATTATGCTGAATAAAAATAATCAAGCCGAAGTGATGATTAAAAAGATTGAGCAATTACGCGATGATTTAATTGCCCAAGGTGATGATTTAGTCAATCAAACCATTGAGCAATACCCGAGTATTGATCGTCAAAAGTTACGTCAATTGGTGCGTAATGCGGCAAAAGAAGTAAAAATTGAAAAGCCAGCTAAAGGCTATAAAGAGCTATTTCAGTACCTTAAAGAAAGCATCATGCGATAAGCTACATGTAATGTAGTAATAAATTGCCTATATTCAGTCTGGGTATAAACACCCGCTATTTATAGGCAGTTACCGTTTAGTAAGCAGTAGAGCCTCCCTCGCAGCAAATTAAAACACCGTAGGCGTTAAGCTTGCTGACGCACAAACACCACGCCACATTTAAAATGCGGTGGCAAGCCACTCGCCTACAAGTAATAAATTACACATCAAAGTAAAATTTAACACTGAGATAAACCTTAACACCGAAGGCGTTGAGCTTGCTGACGCACCAACACCACTCCACATTTAAAACGCGGTGGCAAGCCACTCGCCTACAAGTAATTAATTACACGCCAGAGTAAAATTTAACACCGTAGGCTTAAGCTTGCTGACGCAAAAACACCACTCCACATTTTAAAACGCGGTGGCAAGCCACTCGCCTACAAGTAATTAATTAAGCATCAAAGTAAAATTTAACACCGTAGGCGTTGAGCTTGCTGACGCACAAATACCACGCCACATTTAAAAACGCGGTGGCAAGCCACTCGCCTACAGGTAATTAATTAAACATCAAAGTAAATTTAACACCAAGATAAACCTTAACACCGTAGGCGTTGAGCTTGCTGACGCACCAACACCACTCCACATTTCAAAACGCGGTGGCAAGCCACTCGCCTACAGGTAATTAATTAAACATCAAAGTAAATTTAAAACTTTAACACCCGTAGGCGTTAAGCTTGCTGACGCAAACACAATATGCGCGAGTTTGCCTCGCTCAGCTCTTAGCATTTAACCAACTATTCCTAGCGGTTTGGCACTTTGCCACGCCCCGCGGGTAAAATCTGGAATATCAATTGACGCACTACGATTACTAACTGATTGTGCTGACAGCGGTGATATAACAGACCAAGCAGCGCCGTCGTAAACATCTTGATCAAGCGCCTCGCCATTGCGTAAACAATAAATCATCCGCCAAAACATTAAGAAGTCCATGCCGCCATGGCCGCCGTTACGCTCTGCCTCTTCGCCCATTTTAGTCCACAGTGGGTGGTCGTATTTTTTATACCAATCAGCCATTTCATAATCCCACTCATGGAAGCTCTTCGAACCACCATCTTCCAGCGCAATACGATTTGGAAAACCAGCAAACACACCGTTAGTGCCTTGAATTAAATTATGGCGCGAGTACGGGCGTGGCGTAGTGGTATCATGTTGAACCATAATACTGCGCCCTTTTACTGTTTTGATAAGCGTGGTATTCATATCGCCAGCAATATAATTAAGCTGATTACGTTGATGATCGGCTGGAAATTCTTTCTTTGCATAGGCGCTACGGCCCAGTGCAGGTGAACTCATCGAGGTTAAAAAATCAAACCGATCGCCGCGATTAATATTCATATATTGTGACACAGGGCCTAAACCGTGCGTTGGATACAAATTACCGTTTCGTTTTGCATGCCAAGCGGTACGCCAAGAACCAGTTTTATGCTCCACTTCTTTCATTTGCCAACGTAATTCATGAATATACGCCGCCTCACCATGTAGCAGCTCACCAAACACGCCTTGGCGAACCATATTCAATACCATTAACTCATCACGACCATAGTTGACATTTTCCATCATCATACAGTTCTTTTGCGTGCGCTCAGCGGTATCAACTAGTTGCCACATTTCTTCAACCGTCAATGCTAATGGCACTTCAACAAAAGCATGCTTGCCACTATTCATGGTATCGATTGCCATCGGTGCATGCCACGACCATGGCGTAGAAATAATCACAATATCAATATCATCGCGATTAAGCATTGCTTGATAGGCATTATCGGCGCCAGTATAAAGTGCAGGCTTAGCCAACCCTTTGTCAGTGAGGTAGTTAGCTGAACGCTGTAATACTTCGTCATGGGTATCACATATTGCTTTAATTTCTGTACCAGCAATATGACTCATACGCTTTACGTGGCCAAAACCACGCTGCCCTAAGCCTATAAACCCAACCCGTACTACATCCATTTTTGGCGCGACAAGGCCAATTACAGAGCGCCCTTGCGCTGGGGGAGTAATAACGCCACTTTGAGTACCCGTGGCACATCCTGAAATCACACTAGCCGCTGCCGTAGCACTCGCGGCTTTTAAAAAATCTCGACGATTAAACTGCTTCATTATTATTATCCTAGAACTAATCTAGTTTTAACTTACCTAAAACAGCTTGGGAGGTAAAGCAGATGGGGATGGATAGCATAGGAAAAGAAGGAGTTAGAATTAACCTTAACCCTTGGTATTTAACCAATCTCAATCGACGATGTAGGAAATGGCTTTAGCCATGAATTTTATAAGCCGCGCCTACGCTTTAAAACATAGGTACTAGGTTATAGACTCTAGGCCCTAGTAACTTCCCTAGTACCTTTATCTTCCTAGCACCTTTAACCTTTATCACACATCTCTTAAAATAGCTTTAAGCGTGGTTTTTTTTGCGAGAATATCACGATATAAAGCAAACTGATTTTGCGCACGTTCTAAGTTATGGTTAGCATGCTTGATTGAAAAATAATGATCACCGTCAATGTAATCAGTTAAAAAACGTAGGCCAATCATAAAGGTCATTACTTTGGTGCCTAACCAAAAGCTTTGTTTTTCTTGTTCGGTAATCAAGTCTTTCAAAGGCTCTACATAACCTTTGACTACCGCTGCAAAAATCTCTTCACGCACACATACATTAGCTAAATCCGTTGAATCTTCTTGTTCAGGAGAGCAAAAAGTACGCACCATATCACCAAAATCATACAACCAATAACCAGGCATACAGGTGTCTAAATCAATCACTGCTTTGGCATCATTTGATGTATTACAAAACAGCATATTATTAATTTTAGTATCATTATGACATGGTCGAACCGGTACAATGCCCGTCAATGCTTTAAGCTCATCAATTAAGCCAAATTGCGCGAAACAAAAATCAACGTCAGCTTGGCAGCTGGCTAAGCGCTGCTGTGGATCTTTTGCAATCACAGCTTTGAGCTTTTCAGCGCGCATCGCTAAATTATGAAAATCAGGAATAACATGATGTAGTTGCTTGGCATCAAAATCTTCTAAAGCAACAGCAAATTGACCAAATGCATTGGCTGCAGTTTGCGCTTGTGAAGTATTTAAAACTACATCTTCACTATAACTGCCGCCAATAAATTCGAGTGCGCGCCAAACACCGTTATCACAATCAACTAAATAGTTATTTTCAACTGTAGGAACATGGCGGATGATTGCTAAATCATACTCGCCTAATTGACGTTTTTTAGTTAAATGACGTTCAATTAAACGAGCATTTTTAACTAACATATCTGGTTCAGGAAAAACCTCGGTATTTAGTTTTTGCACTACTAATGATTTTTTTGGTGCAGTTAATAGCATAGTGCTATTTATGTGACCACTACCAATTGGCTTCATGCTGATTTTTTCACTACCAAGACCAAAACTCTCAGACAAGTAAACCGCAATGGAATTTGACTTCATACTTACTTCGCTATTGTTGTGCCCTGGAAAAGGCAAGATCGGGGCTAGTTCATCCGTGACGTAATTCATATAATTTACCTGTAACATCCTGTAATTCTGATTTATAAGTCACTCCATACCACGACTCTTTTGCGGTATATATGGTAACTATTTGTTGATTAGATGTGATCGCTTGTTGAACTTGATCGGGTAAATAATACTCCATTCTGACACCGTTGTCATACTTTTGCAGAAACTCGTCAAAGCCTGCTTCTAGGCGGTCAAAAAATGTTGGCGTAATTGCCCAAAAACTCATTGATGCCAACGCATCCACGGCAATTTTCTCACGGAGCCCCTGCGGATTGTCACCCATTATTTGACCGTTCTCGTGCTGAATATTTAAATACTCAACAACATCAATTAATTGGTTATTTTTAACTTGGCATACGCCTCTATTCACCCCTCCTTGATCTGACAAAGTATCAATAATTGGGTAACCCACCATAGCCCAACTAGTCAGGTTTTTAAAATGTTCAGCGAGTAATAAAAATGACGACGCGCCATAATAATCATCGGCTGTGATGACGATCGCGGGGTTATGAACATGATCTTTAGCGCATAATAAAGCATGCCCGGTGCCCCAAGGCTTACTTCGCTGTTGTGCTAGTAATTGGAATTGCTCTGGCACTAAATCAATGTGTTGTTCAACCAACACAACATCAATCCCCGTTGGTAAGCGCGGTAAAATCACTTGCTCAATCTCGCTGCGCACAGCCTGATTGATCACTAATACAACCTGAGTTACTCCTGCGGCAACAGCATCAGCAATACTCAACTCCATAATGGTACAACCCAACCCAGCAATCTCAGCGATTTGTTTATTGCCACCAAAGCGAGTACCCAAGCCACCCGCGAGGACGACTAAACTTAGATGATGTTTTTTCATTTTTAATCAGCTTTAACGTTTAATAAAGCTGAGTTTACCAGTTTCAACCGCCAGATCTAGCTATCGGAGCTAGGTTTTAGGGGATAGATTCTAGCCTAGCACCTAGTCACTTCCCTAGCATCCAGTACCTTTTTTAACCTTTCGCGGTGGCAAGCCACTCGCCTACAAGTAATTAATTAAACATCAAAGTAAACTTTAACACCGTAGGCGTTAAGCTTGCTGACGCATAAACACCACATCACATTTTGAAACGCGGTGGCAAGCCACTCGCCTACAGGTAATTAATTAAACATCAAAGTAAAATTTAACACCGTAGGCGTTGAGCTTGCTGACGCACAAAGAGAAGACAATGAGGGTAAATGCCATGGGCTTCGAGCAACGCGCTCCTAGTCACTTCCCTAGCACCTAGCCCCTTTCTCTTTAACCTTTTACTCCCCCTCAAAACAAAAACGGCGGCCTAAGCCACCGTTTAATAATCAAACTAATAAAAACTAATTACCAAATTTTTACGCGATCAGCTGGTTTGATATACATTTTGTCGCCTTCTTTAACGTCAAATGCTTGATAAAACTCAGGCATATTCGACAAGATACCGATCACGCGGTAATGGCTTGGTGAATGCGGATCTGTCATTAGGCGGTTACGTAGCTCTTCGTCACGGTATTTACGACGCCAAATTTGCGACCAGCCCATAAAGAAGCGCTGATCACCGGTATAACCATCAATCACTGGCGCTTTATCGCCACCTAGCGATAACTGATAAGCAGTGAAAGCAACCGTTAGGCCACCTAAATCGCCAATATTCTCACCTAAGGTCAATTGACCATTAACGCTGGCATCTGCAAATGGTTGATACTCGTTATACTGTGCAACTAACTGACCAGTGCGCTCTTCAAACTGTTTAAGGTCTGACTCGCTCCACCAATCACGTAAATTACCATCACCATCATACTTAGCACCTTGGTCATCAAAACCATGACCTAACTCGTGACCAATTACCGCACCAATTGCACCGTAGTTAACCGCATCATCAGCTTCAAGGTTAAAAAATGGTGGTTGTAAAATTGCCGCAGGAAATACAATTTCGTTATTCACCGGGTTATAGTAAGCATTTACTGTTTGTGGTGTCATGTGCCATTCAGAACGATCCACTGGCTTGCCTAGCTTGTCAATCATATCAGCATAAGCCCATTCACTATGGCGAATATAGTTACCAACTAAATCATCCGCATTAATGCTTAACTGTGAATAGTCTTTCCAGTTATCAGGGTAGCCAATTTTTGGGGTAAACTTATCTAGTTTTTCTTTTGCAGCAAGCTTGGTTTCTGGGCTCATCCACTCAAGATTTTCAATTGCAACGCCATAGCCTTTGATCACGTTATCAACTAACTCTTCCATGCGCGCTTTTGCTTCTGGCGGGAAATTGTCTTTAACGTACACTTTTCCTAAAATTTCACCTAACACTTCATTTGATGCATCCACGGCTTGTTTCCAAAGCGGAGTTTGCTCTTTTACGCCGCGCAATGTGGTGCTGTAAAAGTTAAAGTTTAAATCAACCAGATCTTTATCTAATATACCTGCATAGTTACTTACTAAATGAAATTTAAGGTATTGTTGCCACGTTTCAAGATCTGTCGTTTTATAAATATCAGCAAATTTTTCAAAGTAGCTAGGCTGACTGACGATAATATCTTGTACGTTTACACCAGACGCTTTGAAGTATTCAGCAAGGTCAAACTCACCTGTTAGCTGACTTGCATCACTCACGCTCATTTTGTTATAAGACTTTGTAGCATCACGACTTTCAACACGCGTCCACTGTGCATCAGCAATACTGGTTTCAAGTGCAATAATTGCTTTAGCAGCTTCATCGGCTTTTTCTACACCAGCGCGTTTTAGAACGTCAGCAATGTAAACTTGGTATGCGGCACGAATTTTAGTGAACTTTTCGTCATCTTTTAAATAATAATCACGATCCGGTAAGCCAAGGCCTGATTGATACGCATATAATGCATTTTCACTCGAGTTCTTGGCATCATTATTTACATACCAACCAAATGGCACCGCGCCACCTTGAATACGTATTTTCGCCATAAGTGCGACTAAATCAGACTTATTTTTAACACCATCAATAGCAGTTAACGGACCATTTAGCGGTGTTATACCTAATTCATCACGCTTGGCTTCATTCATGTAACTCTTAAAGAACGCACCTAGCTTATATTCATCAGTTCCGGCTTTAGCAGCTGTATTAGCAGCCGCTTGTTCAAGCACTGTTTTCATTGCGGCTTGAGAGTCGTCATACAATTGTGAGAATGAACCGTAATTTGATTTATCGCCAGGGATCTCAGTCGTCGCCAACCATTGACCATTAACGTGATAATAAAAATCATCCTGTGCACGGACCGACTTATCTATATTTGCCAATTCAATACCTGAATTAAGAGCTGTTTTCACTTCACTAACAGCATTGCTTTCTGGCGCTTTAACATCTTGTTGTTCACCACAGCCAACTAGGCCCAGCGCAAGTGCAATACTTGCTGCAGTGAGCGATATTTTTTTCATAGGAATCCCGTAAATCATTATTGTTGATAATACAAACCGTTTAAGCAGCTTAATAATAAGCTGCTCGCTGATCCCATCATAAACCTCATCGGAGCAACAATAAAATCGAATATGTAACAATTCGTATCAAAACTCTAATACGGTTATCTATCACACTGCTTTAGCCGTCATTGATTATCTAAGATTGGATTAAAAAACTTACAAACGTATTAATTTATTATCCGAAGCTCAGGCTGATTATTTAAACCTTACCACTAGCTCGTGCAGCGCCTCCGATACTGTTTTTAATAATGAAATAGCCTCAGCGGTATCTTTTGCATCAGTAAAGCTGTAATTAGCTAACTCTGAAATGCGAAGAATTTGCTGATTCACGTCCTCAGCAACATGTGACTGTTGTTCAACAGCAGTCGCCATTTGGGTCGACATACTCGCAATTTCACCTACAGCTTCAGATACACCTTGAAGCATTTCGCTACTTTGCAGCACTTGATTGAGACCATGCTGGGCATTTTTACCACCTTTTTCTGCAACATCGACAGCTCTTGTAGCCCGTGTTGTTAATTCATTCACTATGTCATAAATATCTTTAGTGGAATCTTGAGTACGTTTAGCTAAATTACGAACTTCATCGGCTACCACTGCGAAGCCACGCCCTTGCTCACCAGCACGCGCAGCTTCAATGGCGGCATTGAGTGCTAATAAATTGGTTTGTTCAGCAATTTGTTCGATTATTTGCGCAGCTTCGGCAATATTTTTGGTTTGCTCAGAAACTCGCTGTACGGATTCGCTGATTTCAAGAACAGTATCGCGGAGCTGTTCAATAGCTTGCTGTGTGGCATTCGCAATTTGACCGCCTTTAATAGTCAATTCGTTTGCAATATCGGCATGTGATGCGGTATCAGTAACATGCTTTGCCACATCAGCAATCGTGGTGGCCATTTGATTCATTGCCGCCGCAGCTTGCATGGTTTCATTTTGCTGTTGCTCAATTTTATCAAGCATGGTCTTGGTTAAGCGTTCACCAATATCTGACTGCTGCGACACTCTTTTTGACTCATTCTCAATCCGTGTGATCACAGCTCCTAAGTGTGCTTGTTGACTTTTAATTGCCACTTTTAAATGACCCAACTCCCCCGTGTCATCAGTGTAACTGCTAACCGCCAGTGAATGAGAAAATGCCCCTGATAACATTTCATAAAGTGCATTAACCATACGTTTTTTGGCTACTAGTCCCCATATTGCATAACCTAAAATAGCAGCAATAAAAAGCAATAATGCCGGACTTTGCCAACCCATAGTAAATAACAACACTGATGCAATAGTGACAATAATCAAAGCGATATTTTCCACCGCAATCGGCAAACTTAGCTGTTTGCTATTCTTTACTATGTTTTTATATAGCGCCTCTGTCCGCTTAACATCAGTTCTGCTAGGACAAGAACGCACCGACTCATAACCCGTGACCTTACCACCCTCAGTCACAGGAGTTATATAAGCATCAACCCAATAAAAATCACCATTTTTACAACGATTTTTAACTAAGCCCATCCAAGACTTCCCAGCTTTTAAATGCTCCCACATAACTTTATAAGCAAGAGAGGGCATATCTGGATGACGAATAATATTGTGGGGCTGACCTATTAATTGCTCTTTAGTAAAACCACTAATGGCTACAAACTCATCATTACAATCAACAATTTGACCTTTTAAGTCTGTTACAGAAATGAGCTTCGAATCATCTGGAAATGTTCTTTCAGTCTTCGTGACAGGAAGGTTCTCGCGCATGCTTATTCCTAAAATTATCCTCGCTTAAAATATAGTCTAAAAAGCACAGCACACCAAATTATCTAAAAAAACAACTCTTTTCGCGGTGGCAAGCCACTCGCCTACAAGCAATTAATTAAACACCAGAGTAAAATTTAACACCGTAGGCGTTAAGCTTGCTGACGCAAAACACCACAACACATTTTAAAACGCGATGGCAGGTCACTCGCCTACAAGTAATTAATTAAACACCAAAGTACAATTTAACACCCGTAGGCGTTAAGCTTGCTGACGCATAAACACCGAAACAATATTGAATATCGCGGTGGCAAACCACCCGCCTACAAGTAATAAATTTAACATCAAAGTACAACTTAACTCCCGTAGGCGTTAAGCTTGCTGACGCACAAACACCGAGCTACATTTTAAAAACGCGGTGGCAAGCCACTCGCCTACAAGTAATTAATTAAATATCAGAGTAAAATTTAACCCCCGTAGGCGTCGAGCTTGCTGACGCAAAACACCACATTTAAAACGCGGTGGCATATTACGAAAGAGTAGATTAGATGTACTGTGATTAGTTTAAATATACACAATTCCAAAATGGATAATCACCCACACTTTTAACCAAGCCAGCCCTGAGCGGGTTTGTAACTATATATCTAGCTTGGTTAAGTAAATCTTCATCAGATCTAAGCTTGTGATCATAAAAGTTAGCTTGCCAAATCTTTCCGCTAGAAAGTAAATAACGGTTCAATTTAATCGTAGTAATACTTTTAAATTGACCAATAACTTTGGATAAATCATCAGTATTTCTAAGCTGAAATAGCCAATGCAAGTGGTCAGGCATTAATGAAAAACAAATTGTCTTAAGGTTTCCCGAATGCGAAAAAAAATGTAACTCCCTCATAATTAAACAGCTACTATCAAAATCACAAAAAAGCTGCATTCTATTTTCAGTACAAATTGTAACTGAGTAATAATGATTAATTATCGAGCATCGCCCTTTAGTCCGCTTACTGGTATCAACCATTACTTTCCCTCAATTAACTACAAGTAAATATAGCAATTAATCGAGATCCCTCCAGTAAAGATTGAGCTTTCTTAATAAACACGGAATTTTAAAACGCGGTGGCAAGCCACTCGCCTATAAGTGATTTAACACCGAGATAAACCTTAACACCGTAGGCGTTGAGCTTGCTGACGCATAAACACCACACCACATTTAAAACGCGGTGGCAAGCCACTCGCCTACAAGTAATTAATTAAACATCAGAGTAAAATTTAACACCGTAGGCGTTAAGCTTGCTGACGCAAAACACCACATTTTGAAACGCGGTGGCAAGCCACTCGCCTACAAGTAATTAATTAGACACCAGAGTAAAATGCAACACCCGTAGGCGTTAAGCTTGCTGACGCACAAACACCACACCACATTTTGAAACGCGGTGGCAAGCCACTCGCCTACAAGTAATAAACTACACATCAAAGTAAACTTTAACACCATAGGCGTTAAGCTTGCTGACGCATAAACACCGAAACAATATTGAATATCGCGGTGGCAAGCCACTCGCCTAGGTAAATTTAAACATCCACTTTTATTTTTTCGATAATCTCTACGTTGGCGGCAGGAAAATTGTAATCGTCTAACTTATCAATCGCGACCCATGCACTTTGCTGACCTTCTGCGCCATGGGCTTGGCCGCTAAAATCAGTAACTAAATGCACGTCGAGTTTTACACATTTATCGCCATAATCATGCTCAATAACCATCAGCTCGCTTGAACTATTAATTGTTAAACCTACTTCTTCTTGAAGCTCGCGCTTTAGTGCTTCGAATACGGTTTCGCCAGCTTCTACTTTGCCGCCCGGAAACTCCCACAAACCACCTTGGTGTTTATCGTCAGGGCGCTTACAGATAAATAGTGTGTTATCTGCTTTGATAACCCCCACCGCTACATGCACAATTTTCTTATTCATCGTAATACCTTAATTAAAACCGCGCGGCATAAAGCCGCGCTTACAAGCAATTAATTAAACACCAGAGTAAAATGCAACACCCGTAGGCGTTAAGCTTGCTGACGCAAAAGCACCGAAACAATATTGAATATCGCGGTGGCAAGCCACTCGCCTACAAGTGATTTAACACCAGAATACAATTTAACACCGCAGGCGTTAAGCTTGCTGACGCACAAAAACCGAAACAATATTGAATATCGCGGTGGCAAGCCACTCGCCTACACGTAATTAAACACCTGAATACAATTTAACACCGCAGGCGTTAAGCTTGCTGACGCACAAAAACCGAAACAATATTGAATATCGCGGTGGCAAGCCACTCGCCTACAAGTGATTAAACACCAGAATACAATTTAACACCGTAGGCGTTAAGCTTGCTGACGCACAAACTCCGATACAATATTGAATATCACGGTGGCAAGCCACTCGCCTGATATTTAACCTTACAAACAAAAAAAGCGACGCAGGCGTCGCTTTTTAATTGTTAATTATAACATTTGGTTATTTTAACTTACCACAACACTGTTTGAACTTTTGACCCGAGCCACACGGGCAAGGTTCGTTGCGGCCAACTTTTGGCTCTGCGCGTGATGTTACGACCGCACCTTTTGGTGCTTCGCCGCCTACGTGCTCAACCTCTTCATGTTGATATTCGCGAGGAGCATTTTCACTTTGGCGGTGTTGCTCTTCAATTTTTTCAACATCTTCTTCAGCACGTACTTGTACTTTACTTAAAATACTAACTACATCAATTTTCAGGTTCTCAAGCATTTCAGAGAACAACTCAAACGACTCACGCTTGTACTCTTGCTTAGGATTCTTTTGCGCGTAGCCACGTAAATGAATACCTTGGCGAAGGTGATCCATCGCAGCAAGGTGATCTTTCCAATGTTGATCCAAGCTTTGTAGCATGATTGCTTTTTCAAACTGACGAAGTACAGAATCGCCAACTTGTTGCTCTTTCTGTTTATAAGCTTGCTCTACTGACTCTTCAATACGCTCACGTAACTTTTCTTCGTAAAGTTTGTTATCGTCAGCTAACCATTGTGTAATCGGTAACTCAATTAAGAAGTCTTGTTTTAAGCGCTCTTCAAGGCCCGGAATATCCCACATTTCAGCTAAACTTTGTGGTGCAATATATTGGTCAATAGTGTTGCCCAATACGTCGCCACGAATAACCGTGATCGTCTCTGAAATATCGCCTTCTTCAAGCAACTCATTACGTTGTGAGTAAACAACACGACGTTGGTCGTTTGCTACATCATCGTATTCTAGCAACTGTTTACGCACATCAAAGTTACGTGCTTCAACTTTACGTTGCGCGTTTTCAATGGCACGGTTAACCCATGGATGCTCAATCGCTTCGCCACGTTGCATACCTAGTTTACGCATCATATTAGTCATACGTTCACCAGCGAAGATACGCATTAATGCGTCATCCATCGATAGATAAAAACGGCTTGAACCGGCGTCACCTTGACGGCCAGAACGACCACGTAACTGGTTATCGATACGGCGTGATTCGTGACGCTCAGTACCAATGATATGTAAACCACCAGCAGCAATTACTGCATCATGGCGAATTTGCCATGCTTCTTTAATCGCTTTAATTTGCTCATCAGTTGGGTTTTCAAGTTTTTCAACTTCGCTATTCCAGTTACCGCCTAACACGATATCAGTACCACGACCGGCCATGTTAGTTGCGATTGTTACTGTGCCTGGTAAACCAGCATCGGCAACGATGTCTGCTTCTTGGGCATGGAATTTAGCATTAAGTACGTTGTGCTTGATTTTTTCTTTACGTAAAAATTGCGATAAATATTCAGAACTTTCGATTGAAATCGTACCTACCAATACTGGCTGGCCGCGCTCTTGGCAATCTTTAATATCGATTAGAATGGCTTCGTATTTTTCTTCTTGCGTTAAGTAAACTAAATCAGCGCGATCTTCACGGATCATCGGCTTATTAGTTGGCATAACAACAGTATCTAGACCATAGATTGACTGAAACTCAAATGCTTCAGTGTCGGCAGTACCGGTCATACCTGCAAGGGTATCGTAAATACGGAAGTAGTTTTGGAATGTAATTGACGCTAACGTTTGGTTTTCGTTTTGAATTTTTACATTTTCTTTTGCTTCAACAGCTTGATGTAAACCTTCAGACCAACGACGCCCTTCCATTGTACGGCCAGTGTGTTCATCAACTATGATTACTTCGTTTTCTTTTACAACGTAATCAATGTCTTTTTGATACAGCTTATGGGCACGTAACGCCGCATAAATATGGCTAAGCAGGGTAATACTCGCAGCAGAATAAAGCGAGTCGCCCTCAGCTATCAAACCACGTTCAATCAGTAATTCTTCAACTTTAATTTGACCACGTTCAGTTAAATGAACTTGCTTGGCTTTTTCATCAATAGTGAAATCACCATCGCCTTCAATACCTTCTTCGTCTTCTTTCTCTTGTAACTCAAGAAGCGGAACTATGGTATTGATTTCAGCATATAACTGCGAGCTATCTTCAGCAGGACCTGAGATGATCAGTGGAGTACGGGCTTCATCAATTAAGATCGAGTCAACTTCATCGACTACCGCATAGTAAAGTGGACGTTGCACGCGTTCGTTAATGCTAAACGCCATATTGTCACGCAGGTAATCAAAACCAAATTCGTTATTGGTACCGTAGGTAATATCAGCGGCGTAGGCTTCTTTTTTCTGTTGCGGCATCATACCCGGTACGTTACAGCCAACAGTTAAACCTAAAAATTCAAATAATGGGCGGTTAGTTTCAGCATCGCGCTTGGCAAGGTAGTCATTCACGGTAATTACGTGAACACCTTTACCCGTTATACCACGTAAGTATGCTGGTAAACTTGCGGTAAGGGTTTTACCCTCACCAGTACGCATTTCTGCGATGCGGCCTTGGTGTAAAACCATACCACCTAGCAACTGCACGTCAAAGTGACGCATACCATTTACACGTTTTGATGCTTCACGTACCACAGCAAATGCTTCTGGTAGAATGTCATCAAGACTTTGTCCGTTATCGTAACGCTCTCTAAACTCTGCTGTTTTGGCTTTTAAATCTTCGTCTGAAAGCGCTTCAAGTTGCGTTTCAAGCGCGTTGATCAGCGCGACCGTCTTTCTTAAATTTTTAATAGTGCGGTCATTGCGACTACCAAAAATCTTGGTAAATAAATTAGATATCATGATAAAACCGTTACAATGTGTTCTTTGCTAGCCGAGTATCAGCTAACCCATTTTTATAATTACTAATTAATAGATTACTCACACGAGCACATATTAATTAGCAATTTCGAGAAACGTTGTGAAATACAGCGTTCAATACGTGCGCTACTATACCAGACTCTGCGAAACATCAAACCATCGCGTAGTTAAGATATCAGTTTTCTGCAAGAAAATTTAAAATAAGCCGTAAACATAACTTTAATTAAGACTATAAAATTATATTAACTATGAAGATATGGAGGTGGATAAAAGAAAATCAAGGGGAGTATAAGAACTTAGGTTCTAGGTTCTAGGTTCTAGGTTCTAGGTTCTAGG
>NZ_JACJFL010000070.1:0-15382 GCF_014164575.1 Pseudoalteromonas sp. SG41-1 | reverse complement strand
AGCTCCGGCTCTGCAGTCGCTTTATCGCCAGCTTCATCAATTAGACTGTCAATATCGTCTAAATCAAATTCGTCTTCTTCAGCCAGCTCCGGCTCTGCAGTCGCTTTATCGCCAGCTTCATCAATAAGGCTGTCAATATCGTCTAAATCAAATTCGTCGTTATCGCCGTCATTCTTATCTGTCGGTTGATTACTGCTTTGTTCATCAATCAATGCATCAATATCAAAGTCATCATCTTCATCTGCTAACTCTTCACTGAGTGCTGCTAAGTCATCATCTGAGTCAAGCGAGTCATCTGATTCAGCAGTCGGTTCATCGTTGTCATTAGCAAATAAATCATCTAGATCTGATGCACTTAGAATATCGCCATCATTGTTGTCGGCTTTAATATCTAAATCAATGTCGTCGCCTAAGCTATCATCATCTGCTTGATCAAAATCTTGCTGCATGAAGATATCAAGTTCATCATCTTCTTTAGCCTCGTCGCTTTCATCATCAAATACAATGTCGTCGCTCAGTAAACCATCTAGCTCGTCTTGATTTAATAAACTGTCACCATCTTCAAACGCATCATCAATATTGTCATCAAAAATAATATCGTCGTCATCAGGTAAAATATCGTTCTCAAGATCATCAAGCTGAATACTTACATCATCGTCTTCTTGAACTGGATCTGGAACAATGGGATCAAGAGATGGGCCTAAATCAAGCTCATCCTCGGCAGTATAACTGGGGCTTTGTGGTAAAAATTCGTCATCATCAGTGCTTTCATCTTCTTTGTTGTTACGTTTACGTAAAAACATCACGATTGCAAAGATGATCAATAACGCTGGAATTGTCATTAATAGAATGAGAACTAGTGGATTGGCTAATAGCCCAGCAAAGTCAAACTCACTAGTCTCTTCGAGCTTTTTTGCTTGTTGTTGCTCTATAATTTCGTTCTGTTTTGCAATCAATTCAGAAAGTTGGCGTTGAATTTCACTGTCTTTACCAAGTTGCTCACGAATATTTTCAAGCTCTTTAGACACACCAGTTAACTGTTGCTTTAATTTATTGTTTTCAACTAAAATTTCTTCGACATTATCAACTGACGACTTGAACTGCTTTTGTAATTCAACAAGCTGACTGCCCTGTTGGGTTTTAATGCTGTTGATTTCTTGTTTTAATTCTTGCTTAGCTTCATCAACATCCACTTTGCGTGCTTGAGTTACTTTGGTTTGTGAAGCAGTAATTTCGCTGTTCGTAAGCGTGCCATTTTTCTTTTTTTCCCATAGCTCATCATCTTGCTCTGAACGCTGTTTGGCAAGCTCCGGGCTTACTGCGCGGATATCAGCTAAGGTAGGGATTTTTAAATACGCACCATCGCGCATATGATTGAGATTTTGATCTAAAAATGATTGCGGATTTTTTTCATACAGAGCCTGCATAACTTGATAAATACTGACCGAGTTATCAGGTCGCACTTTTGCAGCAATACGCCATAGTGTATCGGTTGGCTTTATTGGCCCAATAGAACGCCCTTGAACGCCATAATCAACGCCTTTAGGCCCTTTAAGTTGGCTGCCGTCTTGGGAGTATATCGGTGTTACCACCAATGCAGACGCTAATAAGAGGAGTGTAGCTAAACCGCGCATGCTGATCCTTTAATGTTTAAATGTTAACGCAGCGCCATTAAATTAGACGCTTAAACATTGATTATTTCTTGCAGAAATAACGTACATAAATAAATAGTTAATTAAGTCTTTCCTGCAAGCTCTATTCCAGTTGCAAACTATAAACCAGTTGCGGCTTAATATCCATCGCAACACTTTGAAACGTAATAGCTTAAACTTTATTAGCCGGAAGAGTTTTTTATCGTTAAGATTAAGTTTATACGCTTTTAGCAGCTATGCGGCAATTATTTGGCAGTTAAAAAATAAAAAAGCGACAAACTGCCGCTTTTCTTGCTTTTAATTAAAGATAGTTCGCTATCAACTCTTCAGCTATTTGCACGCTGTTCGTTGCGGCCCCTTTACGGGTATTATCACTTACAACCCACATATTTAAACCATGCGGATGTGAGATATCTTGACGTAAGCGCCCTACATACACAATGTCATTACCACTTGCATCCGTAACCGGGGTTGGGTAATCCCCTTCGTCTTCTATAAGTTCAAGCCCTGGCGCGTCATTAAGTAACTGTTTTACATGTTCAAAGTCGTACGGCATACGTGTTTCAATGTTAATCGCTTCTGAGTGACCAAAAAATACCGGAACTCGTACACATGTCGGATTAACAGCAATTGTGGTATCACCCAGAATTTTATGGGTTTCGTTAACCATCTTCATTTCTTCACGGGTGTAACCGTTATCTTCAAAAACATCAATTTGTGGGATAACATTAAACGCCATCTGCTTTGGAAATATTTCGCTATCTACAGGGCGTGCATTCATTAAATTAGCAGTTTGTTTTGCAAGTTCATCAACCGCTTTTTTGCCTGCACCCGATACTGCTTGATAAGTAGATACATTAATACGATCGATGCCGTATGCATCATAAATAGGTTTTAATGCCACCATCATTTGAATAGTTGAGCAATTAGGATTAGCAATGATATTGCGATTTCTAAAATCAGCAAGGCTTGCTGCATTTACTTCTGGCACAACCAGTGGTATTTCAAAATCATTTCTAAAGTGCGAAGTGTTATCAATTACTACACATCCTG
Source organism: Pseudoalteromonas sp. SG41-1 (assembly GCF_014164575.1). NCBI lineage: Bacteria > Pseudomonadati > Pseudomonadota > Gammaproteobacteria > Alteromonadales > Pseudoalteromonadaceae > Pseudoalteromonas > Pseudoalteromonas sp. SG41-1. The sequence goes on along the minus strand of NZ_JACJFL010000070.1, from coordinate 12,677 downwards.
CATCAGCGGCAATAGGTGCGTATTTTTCTGACACACTGCCACCAGCAGAAAATAAACCAATATGCGCTTGGCTAAAGTCAAACCCTTCAACGTCCTGCACTTCAATAGTTTCACCACGAAACTTAATATCTTCACCAGCGCTGCGACTACTTGCCAATAAAAATAATTGATCAACAGGAAACTTACGATCTTCTAACGTTTCAATAATTTGGCGACCAACAAGACCTGTAGCGCCAAGTACGGCAACATTATATTTTTGTGACATGTGTATTCCTCGTTTAACAGCCGCCATTGTGGCCGCTGTTTAAATTTTAAGTTATTCGACTACGAAACCAAGCCCTTGCAGCAAAGGCGAATATGCGCCTGCACCTAGCACTTTGACTGTGCTAAATTCACGTCGAATGGGGTAGTTTTTACGTAAGCTATCAAACCCTTCACTTGCTAAGTTGCATCGCAAAATACCATCATCACGACGCACATCGTAAACCAGATGGATCAACTGACCTAAATCAGCTTCGCTAAAGGTTTCTTGTAATGTAACTTGGGTAAACGCGGGCACTGGTAAAAAATCAGCTAATGCTTTGCCTGTTTGCAAACCTTTAAGCTCGCACAACTTTTCATAGAGCATTTGCGTGCCACGTGCTTTACCCTCTAAGGTATGGCCTGCGATATGGACACTGGCATAACGCACAAACTCAAGCAATTCAGTTAATATAGAAGGTTCGTTTTCCCATACATCTAATACCACATCGAGCTTGGCACCACCGCGCATAATTTCCAGTAGAGCATGATTATCGACCACATCGCCGCGACTGGCATTAATCAAAATAGTGCCAGGTTTAAGCGCTGCTAAACGCGCTTTGTTCATTAAATGCAAGGTACTATGTTTACCGGTCGTTACTAACGGCACATGGAAAGTGACGATATCCGCTTTACTCAACAACTCATCAATATCTGTATGCTCGGCTAATTGTCCCGCTTCATGCTTAGGTGGATCGCATACTAATACAGTGACATTAAGCGCGGCTAATTTATCTCGCAAACAGCTACCAATACTGCCCACTCCGACAATCCCAATGGTTTTGTGTTCCAAGGTGCAGGCATTTTCTTGGCACAGTGCAAACAAGCTACTGATCACATATTCAGCCACAGCAACGGCATTACAACCAGGTGCGCTCGTAAATGCAATATCACGTTGTTTGAGTAAATCAGTATCAATATGATCAACGCCGATTGTCGCCGTACCTACGTAGCGTAATTTATTAGCATGTATTAACAGTGCTTCATTTACTGAGGTTACCGAGCGAGTTAATAATACATCAACATCAATTAGCTGTTCGCTTTGTAATGTACGACCATCAAAACGCGTTACTTCACCAAAATCAGCAAAATATTGCTCAACAAGTGGCATGTTTTGGTCTGCAAGAATTTTCATTAACAAGTCCAGTAAGCACTAAGAGCCGCTATTGTAACGAACATAGCCGACTTTGAAAACGAAAAAGCCGAGCAAGTTGCTCGGCTTTAATTGTAATTTGGCTTTTTAATTAGCCTTTATATTTACTCATCACTAACGTGGCGTTAGTACCACCAAAACCAAAACTGTTAGACATAACAGTATTTAGTTCAACGTCTTTACGCTCAGTGATAATGTTTAAGCCTGCAGCTTGTTCATCTAGCTCATCAATATTGATTGAAGGCGCAACAAAGCTATGCTCTAACATCAATAGTGAGAAAATAGCTTCATGCACACCAGCGGCGCCCAGTGCATGGCCTGTCATTGCTTTAGTCGCGCTGATCATCGGTGAATTACCACCAAATACTTCTTGAATTGCTCCTAACTCTTTTACATCACCTACTGGTGTAGATGTACCGTGAGTGTTTAGATAATCAATGCTGTCAACGCCTTGCATTGCTTGACGCATACAACGTGCAGCACCTTCACCTGATGGTGCAACCATGTCATAGCCATCAGATGTTGCGCCATAGCCAACAACTTCAGCATAAATGTGTGCACCACGTGCAAGCGCATGTTCAAGTTCTTCAACAACAACAATACCGCCACCACCAGAGATAACAAATCCATCGCGGTTAGCATCATAAGTACGAGAGGCTTTTTCAGGTGTTTCATTATATTTGGTAGACAGTGCGCCCATTGCGTCAAATTCCATTGCCAATGTCCAGTGAAGCTCTTCACCGCCACCGGCAAAAACAACGTCTTGTTTGCCTAATTGGATTTGCTCAACTGCGTTACCAATACAGTGTGCAGATGTTGCACATGCTGAACTGATTGAGTAGTTAACACCTTTAATTTTAAATGGTGTTGCTAAGCATGCCGATGTTGTACTGGCCATGGTGCGCGGAACCATATAAGGACCTACACGTTTTACGCCTTTTTCACGTAAAATGTCAGCCGCTTCAACCTGCCATTTAGATGAACCACCACCGGAACCCACAATGATACCCGTGCGCTCATTTGATACTTGATCATCAGACAAACCAGAATCTGCAATTGCTTGTGCCATTGAAATATACGAATACGCAGCGGCATCGCCCATAAAGCGCATTGCTTTACGATCAACAAACTCTTTAACGTCAATATCAATTTTGCCGGATACGTTACTACGTAACTTATATTCAGCAAATTCTGGGTTAAAAGCGATTCCGCTCTTACCTGTTTTTAACGATTCTAATACTTCTTCTTTGTTGTTACCGATGCTTGATACAACACCGATGCCCGTAATAACGGCTCTTCTCATGGGTAATTACCTTAGCTTGATACTAAATTGTGTTCTATTTTACGCTGAAACTTACAACGAAGTGGTCAGCTTTCTAGCGTACACTTGTACTCTGAACCTCTAGCTTATAAATAACGCCAGACTATTTCAAAGAAAACACGTAAAATAATGAAAAAAAGTACTCATTAATTGCATGCCATGATTAAAAACGCTGAAATTCACTTTAATAACTTAGGTACACCCGTTGCAGACAACTTTAACGATGTCTACTTTTCGAACGATGATGGCCAAGCTGAGTCTGATTATGTGTTCTACCAGCAAAATAATATGCCTCATCGATTACAAAATCATGACCGTGCACATTTCGTTATCGCTGAAACTGGTTTTGGTACTGGGCTTAATTTTTTAAATACATGGCAACAATTTAAAAATAATCTAACCAGTAGGCAACATCATAGTCAAGAAGTTCACAACCCAGCACAACAAAATGTGCAGCGCTTACATTTTATGTCTTTTGAAAAGTATCCGATTAAAACAGACGATCTGCAAAAGGCATTGCAAGTATGGCCTAGTTTAGCACCATTGAGTAAACAGTTACTTGCTAAGTACCCGATTAATTTGGCTGGTTGCCATCGTCTTGAATTTGACAATGGTCAAATTATACTCGATTTATATTTTGGCGATGTGCAAGAATCACTCGCAGCTATAAGCTACCCGCAAACAGGTATTATCGATGCGTGGTATCTAGATGGCTTTGCACCGAGTAAAAACCCAGAAATGTGGCAGCCAGCCTTATTTAATTCAATGGTGGATATTTCTCGTAGTAATGCCACGTTTGCAACCTTTACGGTTGCAGGTGTTGTACGTAGAGGTCTTGCTGATGCAGGGTTTGCGGTACAAAAAATCAAAGGTCATGGCAAAAAAAATGAAATGCTGATTGGTTCTTTAGCCCATGCTAACCAAGCACAATCGGCGCCACCTTATCTGGCTCATCAGCAAAGTTCACTTAAAAACGTTGCTGTCATTGGCGGAGGGATAGCCAGCAGCGCTATTTTATATAGCTTGGCGAAACGTGGGGTTAACAGCCAACTTTTTTGCCAAGATCCCCAACTCGCGATGGGCGCATCTCATAATGTACAAGGTGCGATTTATCCGCACTTACAAGCAAAAAACTCCCCGCACAGTGAGCTTTTTGCGCACAGTTTTTTATATGCGAAACGACTTTATCAGCAACTCACTGAGAATGGCTTTCACTATGATCATCAATGGTGCGGCGTATTACAACACGCGATCAAACAACCCTTAGTTGAGCGCCATCAAAATATTGAACATAAACAGCTGTGGCCAGATGAACTCATGCACGGCGTAACGCCTGAGCAAGGTGATGAAATTGCCGGTGTAAGTACAGGCTACTCTGGCGTATATTTCCCGTTAGGTGGATGGGTTAACCCACCACAATTAGTGAGCGCTCTGTTCCAACAAGCCCATAAACTCAAACCAATTAAAAGCCATTTTAATTGTGATATCGAACAGCTTGAGAAAACCCCGCAAGGCTGGCTGTTATTGAGCCAAGGGCAACAGTTTGGCCCATTTAGTGACGTTATTGTATGTGCTGGTGAGCACAGCGACCGTTTTGTACAAACTCAGGCTCTGCCAATTGTTGGCGTGCGTGGTCAAGTATCCCATGTACAAGCAAGTCCTGCATCACGTAAACTAAAAACCGTGCTATGTCATAAAGGCTACTTTACTCCTGCTTATTTAGACCATCACTGTATGGGCGCAACATTCGAGAAGAACTCAAAAAGCCGCGCAGTCAAAGACCAAGACAATCAAACAAATCGCGAGCAACTGCTTCACTTTTATGGACAAACCGACTTTGCCAGTAGTCTAGGTGAGATCACGGCAGCTAAAGCCGCTGTACGTTGTAGTTTTATTGATCACCTCCCTATGGCCGGAGAATGGCCGCAGCAAAGTGATTATATTCACGCGTTTGCCAATTTACGCGCAGGGAAACGCTATCAATATCAATCCTTACAAAAACCACAACAAGGACTACACATACTCACAGGCTTTGGGGCTCGTGGCTTATGCAGTGCGCCCCTGTGTGCAGAACAATTAGTTGCTGCACTTAACAATGAACCACAGCCTTTGAGTGAACGAGTAAGCCAAGCGATTCACCCAGCCCGCTTTATTGTAAGAGATTTAATTCGAAATAAAATTTAACTTAGCAAAAATAGCGTGTAGGAACCAGGGTCTGTTGATCTTTCAAGGTTAAATTTGCAGCAGTCTGTTTGGTATTTAGGCAAGGCAGAGCCTATGTGGTGTGGTTATTCCCCATAAATAGGCGATAACGCAGCATTAATGCCAAACAGGCGCTGCCCGAAGGGTTCTGCCTAGGGGCAATTAACTCTTTGTTGCTCGGCTTTTACTTAGCCCACTAGGTTACAAACCTCGCGCCGCGATTAAATTGCCCCTAGTTTAAACAAATATTAATCCGCAAAGGTCAACAGACCCTTATGTGATAAAAATAATAACACCACTGATGTTAGCAATAAGCCTAACCTCAGTGACTTGCGCTGCAAATTTAGACAGCGTTCCGCTACCAGCTGATTTTAAGTACTCATTACAAATTGCCGATGACTACCCACTGATACAAACTGGCTATGTTGCTCAGTCGATTACAAAAGTGAGTGCTTTTTATCAACAAGCTTTAGGTAAGTCTGAGCTTATTATCGGTGATAATAAACGCCGAACGTTGTTTTATACCATCGACAAGAAAACCGTGCGGATCAGCTTATATGCTCGTGACTACCGAACCGAAATAGCGATTATGATCACGCAACCATAATCGCTTGACGGCGAACTGATCTGAATACGTATGCATAAAACAAACTGTTGAGCTTATAGCAAAAGCACCGTAGTTTATTATTAACACAATAATAACAACACGGTCTTTAATGCGCTATTTACTTTATATATTGATTCTCTGCGGCAGTAACTATTGCAACGCCGCAGCAATCAAATTACAAAGCTACTCAGGTGATACCTCCTTACCACACAAACTATTACTAACCGCATTAGCGAGGCAAAACCTTGCATATATACATCCTTACGAAAGTGATAAAGACATTTCAAATGCACGTATTTTAAATGATGTAAAAAATGGTCAGTTAGATGTGATGTGGAGCATGACTTCTGAGCAGCTTGAGCAAGACTATCAAGCAATTTATATCCCTTTATTTCGTGGTTTGTTGGGTATGCGCTTGGCGATGGTCACTCAACAAAATCAGCATATATTTAAACATGTAAACTCTATTAAAGACCTCTATCAATTTAGCGCCGGACAAGGCAAAACGTGGCCCGATACCGCTATACTCAAAGCGAATGGCTTAAAGGTGATCACTACCTTAAAATACCCTAATTTATTTCCGATGTTAGAAGGTAATCGCTTTGATTACTTTCCCCGTGGCGTAAACGAACCATGGGATGAAATAGCTAATAACAGTGAGTTAAACCTGACCGTTGATCCTTACATTTTACTAAAATATACCGCGCCGTTATATTTCTTTGTCGCTAAGGATAACCACACTCTCGCCAGCCAGCTTAATTCTGCGCTACAAGATATGATTGCCGATGGCACTTTTACCACCATGTTCTTTAACGACAGCCAAGTAAAAATGGTACTAGCTAAAGCTAACTTAGCAACACGAAAGGTGATCCCATTACAGAACCCTAGCCTGTCATCACGCACTCCACTATTACAACACGCACTGTGGTTTGATCCACTTAACGAGAGCAACACGCAATGAAATCATTACAAAGAAAAATAATCACAGCGCTTAGTATTTGTTTACTAGTCACTTTTAGCTTTGTAATTGGGGTAAACTACGTATTACTAAAAAATGATGAAACCAAACAATGGCATAAAAATGTTGATGCGATAAAGCAACAATTAACGGTTATTTTAGCCGAGCCAGTATTCTCATATGATAAACCCCTGATCGCGCAAATATTGCAGGCATTTGCTAAAAATCCAGATATTCAACAACTGCATGTTATTGATCATCGTGGTATCGAACTTGGTCGACTTGATAAACCCAGCAATACAACAAAGCAATTGCTCAAGCAGCAAATTGATCTAACATTCTCAGAACAACCAATTGGTACTATCCATATCAGCTTTAGCCAAGATGAATTAAACCATGGCATCAACAAAGCATTAAGTACCATGGTTATCACCCTTGCCATTTCATTTGCCTTGTTAGGCATTATTATTCTTAGCGTATGCCGCATACTGATCATCAAACCGATTGTCAGTGTCAATCAATTGGTGGATGAACTTGCCCGTGGCTCTGGCGATTTAACTCAGCGAATAAACTATCAATCTACGGATGAAATTGGCCATTTAGTTGCGGGCTTTAACCGCTTTATTAATGAAGTGCAGCAAATAATCTCAAGCCTGGGGCAAACAGCTACCGAGCTTGAAGTGATTGCCGCAACAGTAAACGAAGCAACAGTGCGTTCAAAATATGAAGCCGAGCAAGAATATCAATTAACCGATGCGGCAACCTCCTCTCTGAGTCAATTAACCCAAGCGACTAAAGAAATTGCCCTTGGAGCGACGCAAACAGCGGATAAAACAATGCAAGTACAAGGACTTTGCCAAGACGGCGAGCTATCGATGAGTCATAACAGTAGTTTGATAAACGACCTTGAAAATCAATTAGATCACACATCAACGGTGGTAGAGCAACTTGATAGTCGCAGTAGTGAGATAAGCCAAGTTCTTGATGTGATTAAAAGTATCGCCGAACAAACCAACTTATTGGCGCTTAATGCAGCAATTGAAGCTGCACGTGCTGGAGAGTCTGGCCGAGGCTTTGCCGTAGTTGCTGATGAAGTTCGCGCACTTGCGAGTAAAACCTACCATTCCACATCAGAAATCGAAAATATCATTACTGCACTACAAACCAACGCCAGTGAATGTGTAGCCGCCACACAAAAAAGCAAACAAGTGAGTACCGACGTTACTAGCGCGAACGAGCAAAGCCAACGCGTTTTTCATAATATCGCTCAACAAGTTGATGAGATGAACTTAATGAATGAACGCATTGCAGCCAGTTCAGAAGAACAAACCTCGGTTACGCAAGGAGTATTAGCCACTATGGAAAAAATCAATCATGGCGCAAAGTCGCTTGCCCAAGAAGCGGATCATCTTGATAAGACAGTTAAGCAGCTCAATGATCTTGAAAAAGGCATTGTGGCTAAACTTGGGTTGTTTAAGTATTAAATGCAAAAACGGCTAGAAGGCTAGCCGTTTTATTTACGCTTTAATGACTCCTAAAATTGATATTGGAACCCTAGCGCCCATTCATTTACATCATTTTCTCTTAGCTTATAATGGCTATAGTTAATTGAAACATCTGTATTTTCAAGCACTGGATAAGCTAATTGCCCGCCAAAATAAGGGCGTGTATTGGTGTCACTATATGTAATTTTTTGCCCCGTAGATGAGCGGCTATCGATTGAATAATGATAATGGAAAGCCCCTACAAAAACCTTACTCTTAACTTGGCCCAACAGCGGGAATACATAAGCTGTTTGTATCGCAGGTCCTTGTGACAATACCGGCACGGTTTGTGATACATTCAATTGCGCATTACTTGGATCAAGCGTATCTCCAACAAAGGTCATACTACCTTCACCTAAGTTGATATAGCGTACGCCAAATTGCCAATTAGTCGCTAACGAATAAATCCCACCTATTGACCAACTAATATCGGTATCATCGTATTCAGTATTCGCTAATTCGACTGATTGATCAGTTGTGGTGGAGCCTGCAACGGCCGCATAACCAATCGTGCCATCCATAGACCACTCACCAGCTAGTACAGGCTGACTGACTACCACAGCCGTAGCGAGTAAAGCCCATGGCGTCAGTTTTGATTGGCGACGTATAAAGACTAACCCAATCATTAACAACACCATGGTGCTGCCTAAACTACCTGATGAGCTATTTTTAACCGTGGTGGTTGTATAAGCTTTTACGGTCACTTTTACTTCTCCTTTTGCTTCAGCACCTTTACTGTCAGAAACTGTATACTCAATAAAATCAACACCTTCAAAACCTGCTTTGGGCTGGTAATTCAATGTGCCATCGTTATTTATAGTGACTGTGCCTTGCGTAGCTTGCGCGCTTATTAAACTAAGTGCGTCGCCATCCGCATCGCTATCATTGGAGAGCACATCAATAACTATTTGCGTGCGGTCATTGGTGCTTGCAGTATCACCAATAGTTGTTGGGGCACTGTTTACTACCACACTAACAGTCGCTGTACCAAAGGCTGTTCCACCTTTACCATCAGACACACTGTAGTTGATCGTTGCAGTACCAATAAAATCAAGTAATGGTTGATAACTAAGTTGATTATTAACGATTGCTACCTCACCAAAATCAACACTTGCACTGGTGAGCGTCAGTACATCATTATCTGCATCGCTATCATTACTAAGCACATCAATAACAATACTATTACCTAGTGCAATAGTTACTTGATCTGATTGTGTAACAGGCGCGCTGTTATTACTACTCATAACGCTAACGCCGCCTGGATCAACAATTTGACCATTCGCTATGCCATCAGCATCATTGATACCACCATCAGTTATGCGTAATTGTACACACCAGTCACCTTCTTTAAGCCCTTCTTGCCACAGCTGACTATTTGGTGAAGGGCAATACCCTTGCTCACCTTGAGTAGAATAGACCTTATCGCCGTTGCTGGTATTAAAGTCAATCCACTCATTATTGATAAGCTTTCTATAAATCGCCCCCGCTGGTATTGGCATTCTTTGCGGAAGCACTATGTGGTAGTTTTCACCTTTTTGCTCCATGGCGGTTACTATAAAGCTAAAGTAACCACCAGAGTTATCCATCCCAACATCTGCAGGCAATTCATTTTCAAACAATTGTGCTGCGCCACTGCTATTTTGTATGCTTGAGAATGCTTTTCTTAAACATGCTCCCGCATCCCCCTCGACAAGAAACTGCGCTGACTCATTTACTTGCTCAGGTAATACATTACATTCATTAATATTATCCAAATAATCAGGAATACCATCACGGTCATTATCTTGTAGACCTTCGATATTGTCTGGTATTAAGTCATTATCAGTATCGGCAGTTGTTAACTCAGGTAACTGAGCTACCACTTCAACATAACTGGTCACTGTAGTTGATAAGCTATCCACAGCGTCATCTGTTGCGGTTACTGCTATTTCATAAATACCAATATCGAGTTCAGCTGTAGAGAACACAAATGTATCAGCCGCATTACCTAGATCAACAATCCGTTCATCTGCTGCTTGCCAACTAAATGAAATATTATCTCCAGGGTTATTATCTGTTGCCAACGCTGTAATTGTTACGAGATCGTCACTGGCTAAAACAAATGGCCGAGGCTGATTATTTTGCTCCGTTATCGTAACTAAGCTTGGTGCTATATTACTCTCTGAAATAGTCATAATATTAGAGGCTTGCGCGCCAGTATTAAGGCTATCGTCAAGCGTTATAACAATTGTTTCATCCGCTTCAATCTCACTATCTGCAAAGACTCTAAAGTTGATCTCACCAACGAGGCCTTGTTCAATAACCACTTCACCGCTGATTAAATCATGATCATCTGATGTTGCGGTTCCAGATACGCTGTAAGGTACAGTGACAGGATAACTTGCCGCTGGTCCATTCAAGTAAACCCGAGTGGTATAACTTTGATCCTCAGCAACAACTTTATTTTTACCTAGTGATATTTGCGGGTGAACCATTACTTGCTGGCTAGCAGTTGTGGTTTTACCATTACTGTCTATCGCTTGCCAATACACTTGATGTACGCCTGGCGTAAACAACATACTTTGATTGATAGTAGTAACAGGTAGAGGGTTTTGCTCGCTATCAAACGCAAGAGCTGTACCCAACTTAACTCGAGTAAACAATCCTGTTGCATCAACATTCACAGCAGCTGGAGGTGTAATGGTTGGTGCATCCGCTTGGCTATCAGTAAAGTTAATATAAGCAAACCCTGTGCTTTGTGCTTGCGCTGGGTCGGCAATAATATACTCAACTTTAATAGTGCCTTGGGTACTTGCGCTAAATTGATAGACAAGCTGCTGGTCAACAATACTCACTGTACCCACTGACGCCCTAGCACCAATAATTGTTATTACATCACCATCAACATCAGTGTCATTCGCCAATACATCAAGTATATAACGGCCGCTTTCAGTTCGCGCTAAGTCAAAGGTATCTTCCACAGCGACCGGTTGATCGTTTACTGACTCAACAGTAATTAACGCCGTAGCTATAGCTGAACTTGCTTTACCATCAGTCACTAAATAGCTAAAGGTGTCGCTACCATGATAATCAGCCTGTGGCTGATAACTAAATACCGTTCCTTGCACCGTTAAGCTACCAAACTGTGGCTGAGTGACCACTTCTATAACTAAATTGTCGTTATCACTGTCACTAACTTGAGCACTAACACTGAGATTATTATCTTCTTTAACGCGCATTACCATATCATTAGCAACAGGCGGCGCATTTACATACGTTACATCAATACTAAATGGGTTAAGCGTACTGCTTAACTGCCCATCGCTTACGGTGATCAAAATATTGCTATATAGACCAACATTATCTCGCGTCGGTATACCACTTAATGTACCACTTGTGCTATCAAACGTTGCCCAACTCGGCTTGTTCGCAATCGTCAATGATAAACTGGTATTATCAATATCTGACACAATTGGCGTAAATGAGTAACCTGTATCTTGCGCGATTGATGTTGCAGGTGAACCGCTGATTGTTGGTGCATCGTTAACATTCACTACTGTCAGTGTAAATGGGGTTAAACTTTGGCTTGCAACCCCATCCGTTACACTCACCGTGATGCCTGCATAACTTCCTACATCAGCATTGCTTGGTCTGCCTGATAGCTCCCCTGTGGTGGTATCAAAGTTCAACCAACTTGGTTTATTTTCAATACTGAAGCTGAGGTTATCGCCATCATTATCTGTCGCTAGTGGTACAAAGCTATATAAGTCATTTTCATTAACAGCTAAGCTTGGTACTCCAGTAATCACTGGCAAATCGTTAATACTATTAATCGTTACTGACACTGTGCTTGGTGCTGAATCAAGTAATCCATCATTCGCTATATAGCTAAACTGATCGTCACCAAAGTAATTTGCACTGCCTTGATAAGTAACTTGCTCACCTGAGATAGTCGCAGTGCCATTAGTTGGTTGACTAACGATTGTATAAGTTAATCTATCACCATCAACATCACTACCGAGTAAGTTCATAACGACTGGCATGTCTTCATCAGTAACGCCAGTTTGTAGACCCACAATTGGCGCGTCATTAACTGCGGTGATAACTAACGATACCGGGGTTGTTGTTGAATCTAACTGTCCATCATTAACAACAAAACTAAAGCCATCACTGCCGTTATAATTAGCGTTTGGCGTATATAACCAACTATCATTACTTTGCTGCATAAGCGAGCCATGTAATGCGCCTTCATCAAGACGATAGCTTAGATCATCGTTCTCAATATCTAAGCCAACTAAGGTGATCAAGACGCTATTATCTTCAGCAAGTATTAAACTTTGCGGAATACCTAAAGGTGCATCATTGACTGGGTTCACGGTCATGGTGACAGTAGCAAGGTTAGATATCGCGCCATTGCTGTCTTTAACTGTGTAAGTAAAGCTGTCATCGCCAAAGTAATCTGCATTGGCGGTATAAATGATTGCCCCAGTTGCGGTTACTTGAGTTTGCCCGTTGCTTGGTGCACTGACAACCGTCACACTGCTCACATCTAAGCTGTCGCCGATATCAACATCACTGTCGTTACCCAATACGTTGACTTCAAATGAACCTTC
>NZ_JACJFL010000006.1:0-145804 GCF_014164575.1 Pseudoalteromonas sp. SG41-1 | reverse complement strand
CCACAGAGTTCAGCAAGAAGTAAATAAAAGTCCAAAAATTTTTACTCTGTGCAGCGCGAAGCGCCTCGGTGTTCTCAGTGGTGAATAAAAAGATAAGTTGTTCCTGTAAGCTCGCAGATAAATAGTTCATTTAATCTTACATTTAATTGTAACTTGATAAGCAAAGGGGCAAAACAACTTGCCCCCTGATGACTAAAATTATACGTCAACACCACCTAGCACCTTGTCTAGTTGCATTTCTGTCAAAACACGATCTTGGATAGGTTGTTTAGCTGCGTTTATTTCATCTACACCCCAAACTAAACCAACTGCTGTGCGTGTTGGGCGTTTACCTTTAGGCATGTCTGCTAGCGCTAAATAGGCATCTACCACCATTTGTGGATTAGGCGCTTGATCGCTCTGCATAAATTTACCGAATTCCTCGAACATAGCGGCAGGAATGTTTGCCAATTCGCCGTAGCTGTCCAGTATGTCTGTGCGTGATGGTTGTTGTCCTGATGCACTTAGACCTGTAGGGAATGGCCCTGGTTGTACGATGGCGACATCGATGCCGAATGGTGCTACTTCGTAGCGTAAACCTTGGAGGTAGCCTTCTAAAGCATGTTTTGTCGCTGCGTAAGTAGAGAAATACGGCGCTGAAATTTGGCCAACCATTGATGAGGTATTGATGATCAGGCCAGACTTAGCTTCACGCATCGCAGGCAAAACTGCCAGAATGGTTCGCATAGCGCCATAGTAGTTGGTTTCCATCTGCTCGCGAGCTTGATCAATGCTAAATGCTTCTGTAATGCCAAGATACATTACGCCAGCATTGTTTAGTAACACATCAATTTTTCCCGCTTTATCTAGCACACTCGCAATGGCGGTTTTGACAGAATCGTCGTTAGTAACATCCATATCAACAACCTGAATAGAATCGCTATACGCTTCTAATTCGGCTTTAACTGCAGCGTTTTTGCCTTCAGGGCCGCGCATAGTAGCGAACACTAGATAGCCTTTATCAGCAAAATCTTTTACTGACTTTTGACCAAATCCACTGCTGCTACCTGTGATAACGATGCTTTTTTGTGTTTCGTTCATTATTCTTTCCTATTTGCTTTGCCTAATTAAATACCAGCCGGTACAATAAACCGTAAAGAACAGCCTGTCAAATTAAAATACCGAGTGGTACAAAATGATTTCAAATACAGTTAAGCCCGTTAGAGGGCGTCCAAAGACCTTAGATCGCGATCATGTTTTAGATGTGGCAATGGATTCTTACTGGAAAGACAATATAGGTAATTTATCCCTTAATGAAATTTGCAGAAGATCGGGTGTATCTAAACCTGGTCTTTACCGTGAATTTTCTAATGAAGATGGCTTGATGAAAGCTGTCCTGATTAGGTATCAGGAGCAAGTGTTAGAGCCTGTGCAGCAGATGCTAAATAGTGACGTTCCATTTAAAGAGGCCCTTGATAACCTTATATCGTTTGCCACTTCAGTTAATTGTCATGATGAATCTCCAAATGGCTGTCTTTTTATAAAAATGCGCGAATCACGAGTACATTTGGGAAAAGAAACACAAGCGCAAATAGATTTTCTTGAAAAGCAGGGATTAGTTTTTTTCAAGAAATGGGTAGAGCGTTCAAAGACTAAGGGAGAGTTTTCTGTGGACATGTCATCGGAATTTGTTGCTACTTATATTGACGCGCAGCTAAGCAATGCATCGACACAGCTAGCTCGAGGTGTGGCCCCTGAAACGGTGAAAAAGATATTATTAGTCGCTTTTTCTGTGCTGGAATGACTACGTCAGCTAGTTCAGTTTTAAGACATTTTTTCAACAAAGGTTGAAAAGAAAACTTTATGACTCAAATCAGCACAATAATTCGCATCAGTATGTGTATTTATTTTGGTTAGTGTCGAATTTGATATTCAGAGCAAAGCTCGGTTGAACTCATAGTGCTCTAACTAAGTTCGGCTGTGAGCAATACCCGGCTATTGATAATAGCTAATTAAGTAGTAAAACGTTGTTTGCTCACATATTCAAGGATATGAGCGACGCGCGTATATTGTTCAATTTAGCTCTACTTGAAGATATTAGAAAACTTTGTGATAGTAATATCTTAGGCAATTTGTTAAAACTGTGTAAAGTATACATGTGAGTGTGGTCGGAGCCGAAAGAGCCGCCCTTCGCGCACTATAAAAATGTTAAGGGGGCTTTAGCTCCAAATCGAAGTGGTATCAACTAAAGAGGAAGTGATGATGGAACGTTATAAAAACTTGGGTGGTAACTCGAATGTGGTTGCATACGAAATTGGAGCAGGCGAAATCACCGTTCAGTTCGGAGATGGATCAGTCTATCTATACACGAATCAAAGTGCAGGTGCAGCCAGCATCAACGAAATGCATAGGCTAGCAAGAGCTGGGCAAGGCTTAAATAGCTATATAGGTAGAGTAGTCAAAAAGGGGTATGCTAGGAAAATCCGGTAAGTAGCCCTTAACAACAAAGGGGTCAACAACAAAGGGGTCAAATCTTGTCTTCAGACATCAAAACAACCAGTAAATATCTGTAAAGCTAAAGTTTAGCTTTTTAAATAATCTGGATGTGATTTGTCCAATAACATTGTTACGTCGTTTTACGGAACTTACGAGCCATAATGCCCGTTAGTTTAATTAACTGTTTACAAAAGTAGTTATTGCTGGAATTATCACGATTTAAAATAATTAGTGTGTTGCCAATTACCCGAATAGGAAGGTTGAGCCGCTAGACTATCTAAGGAATGGTGTTAAATTTAATTATGATATTACCTCGAAATCGAGATTATTTTCAGATATTTTTAGCCTCTCTATCACCAATGATTTTCGTGGTACTTTTACTTGCAGAGCTTGGGTTGGAATGGGTGTATTCATTATCAATTATTACTCTTTGCTACTTAGCTTCATTCACCTTTTGGTTTAAGAATGGAACAAAGCCGGCAGCATGGATTAGCAAAGGGAAACTACATATTCGAGATGGTGTGTTCGGTACTGATGTTATTTATAAAGACCGACTAGAATCCATGCGTTATGAAATTGGCCATAAGCGTGCTGTCGCAGGTAGTAATGCAGAGGAAGCTGAGATGCACATATTGGTTATTAAAATGAAAGGTTTTGATGAATGGACTTTACCTATTAAAGATTTAATAGAACATGGGCCAAATTTAAGGCTTTATAAGTTTATCAGAGATAATTTTTATAATTTGAAACTGGTGAAAAAGTAGTTATAACAAGCTTTTAAACACAACACAGAATAAATATAACGCTTATTAATTAATGCAGTTTTTTAGTTCAGGTTTACAGAGGATTTTTCGTTGGGTTTCGCTGCACTCTACCCAACCTACGCAGTCAAGTTTAACTCCGGACATACAACTTAAAGCCTACCGACCCTTGCAAGTTTATACATTTTTTACAAAGCAAAGCGCGAGATAAACTCGCGCTTTCTGTAAACGCCCTAGTACCTAATTACCTAGAGCCTAGCACCTAATTACTTATTAAATCGCTGGGTAACCAATGCGATCAGACAAGTAACCAACACTGGTGGCAAAGTAATATGAGCGATTCCAATGCATTAACGCTTTGTAATTATCATAAGCTAAATACATACGGCCATTCATATCATCAGGCATAACCAATGCCGCCGTTACATCTACGGCTGGTAAATCAGTACCATCCATTTTACGTACACCTAAAGCTTGCCAATCAGCTAGTGAACGCTCTGAATCAGCCCAAAACTCTAACCATTGAGTACGTGTTTTAGTGCCACGTTGCAATACATAGCTAGGTTCGAAGCTCTGTGGTAACTTAATTTGACGACCCCAAGTAAGATCACTATTCCAGCCAGCTTGCTTTAAATAGTTAGCTATTGATGCAAAGGCATCAACTTGGGTGGTCCAAATATCTTTTCGACCATCTTTATCATAATCTACGGCGTAGGCATTAAATGAGGTTGGCATAAATTGCGTTTGCCCCATTGCACCTGCCCATGAACCTTTGAATTTATCTAAAGTAATGTGCCCTTCCTTTAGAATGTCAAGCGCGGCCCATAATTGGTTTTTATACATAGTTTCGCGACGGCCATCAAAAGCCAGCGTGACTACCGATGAAATAACGTTGTGACCGCCTTGGATTTTACCAAAATTACTTTCAAGGCCCCATAACGCAACAATAAAGCGTGCTTGCACGCCGTACTCGGCTGCAATTTGTTCTAAAATATCTTTATTTTCAGCGTATAGTTTACGTGCGCGGTCAATTTTCCATTGTGGCACACGCTTTGGTAAGTAAGTCTCTAAGGTTTCTTTAACTTCAGGCTGATTTTTATCAGCAGAAATTACCTTTTCTTTAAAGTGTGCTGTAGCGAAAGCATCTTCAATTAATTGACTATCGTAGCCTTTTTGTGCTGCTTCTTGTTTTAAACCTGCAACATATTCATCAAATTGTGCTTGGGTCTTGGCCAGTGCCGATGTACTGATACAAGCACTACATAAAATTGCAGCCAATTTAGTTATTATATGTTTAGTCACTATCAACTCCATTTTGTTTTCTATGCTCAGCTAGTAAGTTAGCTTCAGGTGGCGGTAACTGGAGATAAAACCCGACATCAGTTAATGATTTCTCAACCAAACTTAAATCAGCCCCGCCTAAATGCGTTCGTTTTGCTAAATTAATTAACATTACGTAATGAGGTTGACCGAACATAGCCATCAAAGGTTCCGGTACCTTGCTAAAATCATCTCTTTTTTCTACAAAAAGGAAGGTATCCGCTTTTTTCTTACTTTTATATACCGCAGTCAGCATTATGACCCTATAAAATCTTGCTTAACAGTGCTGCACACTATAACATGAGAGTCATAATAAGTTAGAAAAATTAGATTAGAAATTTCACCTTATCCATATAAACACAGGCCTTATTCAGCCTGCGTTTATCTAAAATTGATTTCTGATCACACTATTCAATTGAGCGTGTATGTCGGACCAAACTTTTGAGCTAAAAGGGAATCTTTTTACGTTATCAGTTTTACATCTTTATAGTACTGATATAAACCTGTTAGCTGAGCAACTGTATATAAAAATTGCCCAAGCCCCTCGTTTTTTTGAGGGTGCTCCTATTGTTGTTAATTTAATTGAGATAAAAAATAATCTTGTTGATTTTGTTCATCTAAAGTCTTTATTAGAACGAATGAACTTTAATGCTGTTGGAGTCTGTAATGGCTCTGATGAGCAACATACGCAAGCCAAAGCCGCTGGGCTCTCAGTTTTAAATTATTCACAAGACGTTAAGAGTGAACCTGTTACAAAGCAGAGTAATACTTCAATTGTTGAGAAAACAGTTTACTTACCTGCCCAAGTCATCAATGGCACAGTGCGCTCTGGTCAACAAGTGTATGCTAAAGACCGTGACTTAATCGTCATTGGTGCGGTAAGCCATGGTGCAGAAGTGATTGCTGATGGCAATGTACATATTTATGGCACATTACGTGGTCGTGCAATAGCAGGCGCACAAGGTTACAACGAAGCACGTATTTTTTGCCAAAAATTAGAAGCAGAACTTGTTTCTATCAATGGCAACTACTGGATCAGCGATTCTCTGCAAGGTGAGTTCTGGGGCAACGCTGCACAAATCCAACAAAAAAATGAATCATTAGAAATTTCAGCTTTGGTTAAAGGATAAATCTTATGGCAAAAGTCATTGTCGTTACGTCAGGTAAAGGTGGTGTAGGTAAAACTACATCAAGTGCTGCAATTGGCACAGGTTTAGCACTTAAGGGCTATAAAACAGTCATTATAGATTTTGATATCGGTTTACGTAACCTTGATTTGATCATGGGCTGTGAACGTCGCGTTGTCTATGATTTTGTTAACGTTATAAACGGTGAAGCAAATTTAAATCAAGCACTTATCAAAGATAAACGGGTAGATAAATTATTTTTATTACCTGCTTCACAAACTCGCGATAAAGATGCTTTAACTCGCGAAGGTGTTGAACGCGTATTAAACGAGCTGAAAAAAGACTTTGATTATATCGTCTGTGATTCGCCAGCAGGAATTGAAGCCGGCGCTATGATGGCAATGTACTTTGCTGATGAAGCAATTGTAACAACGAACCCTGAAGTTTCATCAGTTCGCGATTCAGACCGTATTTTAGGTATTTTGCATAGCAAATCTAAACGTGCTGAAGAAGGGCTTGAAAACATAAAAGAACATTTATTACTGACTCGCTATAACCCAGAGCGAGTAGCTAAAGGTGAAATGCTGTCAGTTGAAGATGTGCAAGATATTCTTTCTATCGAATTGTTAGGTGTAATACCTGAATCACAAGCGGTATTAAGTGCATCAAACTCAGGCCAGCCAGTTATATTAGATACAGAGTCTGATGCTGGACAAGCTTATGCCGATGCAATTAATCGCTTATTAGGTGAAACAGTCGAATTTCGCTTCTTAGATGTAGAAAAGAAAGGTTTGTTCAAACGGATATTTGGAGGTTAACGTGTCACTACTTGACTACTTCCGCTCAGAAAAGAAAAATACAGCGTCACTAGCAAAAGAGCGATTGCAGATCATTGTTGCGCATGAGCGCTCACAGCGTGGTACACCTGATTACTTACCACAATTAAAACAGGATATTCTTGATGTTATCCGTAAATACGTCAACATCAGTAATGACGCGGTTCAAGTCCAATTCGATCAAAACGAAGATGACTTAGCGGTATTAGAGCTCAACGTCACTTTACCTGACGAAGAGAAAGAAAAGAAATAACTAAAAGGGCGCTATTAGAGCGCCCTTTTCACATTTTATTACTTTATTTAATGTTCAAATTACTCCTGTTCAACATCATTGCCTGTTACAAAAAGCTCAGTCGTTGATTGTTAGTCTAGCTATAGGTATCAATCAAAGGACATTATGATAAATAAAGTTCTATAGTTTGCTGCACATATTTAAAAAAATACCACGCATTATTTAAACTCTTTAATTCGGCACTTAAAGAATACTCGCCGAATCAAGTAATTTACTTCCTGCCTTTGAGGTAACTGCATAATTAAAACCAGGTTGAATACAATAAGAGCCATATTCACCAGATTTACTCAAGGCTAAAAAACCGACTTGAAACTGTTTATAATCACCCAGCCTATGGGCAATTCGCTCAACTGCGGCCTTACACGCTTGAGTAGGTGTCATACCTTGGCGCATCATTTCAACTACTAAATGGCAGCCTACCGTTTTTATCATCAACTCGCCCATGCCCGTTGCCGTTGCAGCACCGACTTCATTATCAACGTACAAACCGGCTCCTATAATGGGCGAATCACCTACTCTGCCTGACATTTTAAAGGCCGCGCCACTAGTGGTACACGCCCCAGATAAATCGCCATTACTATCAAGCGCTAACATGCCGATTGTGTCGTGGTTTTCAATATTGATCACGGGCGCATATTTTGATTCCACCAGCCAATCTTGCCAGGCCTTTTTGGCTTGCGGAGTTAATAAGTTTTCTTCTATAAACCCTTGTGATTTAGCAAATTGCAGCGCCCCCTCACCTACTAACATCACATGCGGGGTGTTATCCATCACTAACCGGGCAACCGAGATGGGATGCTTAATGTGTTGTAAAAATGCAACTGCGCCACAGTTTTGATTTTCATCCATAATGCAGGCATCGAGAGTAACGTTGCCTTCTCTGTCAGGGTAACCACCATATCCTACTGTCATCACATTTGGGTCTGCTTCAGGAATTCGCACACCGGCTTCCACAGCATCAATGGCTTTACCATGCTCAGCAAGTACCTGCCACGCGGCTTTATTAGCCGCTATACCATGTTGCCACGTTGAGACCACTATGGGTTTAAGTTGCGAATTTAAGCTTTTAATTGATTTATTAACGACCTGTTTTTGAGCCAATACTTTTGCCGTCAGTGTACTCGCTCCTACGGCTAGTAAAGCGGTTATCGATTGTCTTAAAAATTGTCTTTTACTATTCATGACTAAATCCTAGTTATTCATTTTAGTAATATCGTTGCAGCTTTATTTAAAGTCCCACTCAGAATCATTAAAAATAAGGCCAGAGGGATAGCCCTCTGACCTGTAAGTAATTAAAACTATTTTTCTAATCCGAGTAACTCGATTTCGGCAATTTGTAGTAATCCGTCATTATTTGCATTTTTGCTAATGCTAAGACGATAGCTTAAAAAAGCAAAACCATTATTGAATTCAAATGAACGACGTTGCAAACGCTCATCCCAGCTTTCGCCTAACCATGATGAAACAACAGTCCAGGTTTGGCCTCCATCATTTGAACCTAATAAACTAAAGTTCTCAGGGTCTCGTTCAGGTGCATCATTGGCGCTAGTTATTGCAAGACCGCTGACCGTTTGCGGATCACTAAAATCAACTTGAATCCATGCTTGATTTTCTTCTGTTGGCGCTCCTTGCCAATCATTATGATCCAGCCATTTGGTCTGTATATCACCATCAAATGCTTTATCTGCACTTTCTGCATCACCAATACTAAAGCGGGCACTAAATACACTACCGGTAAGTGAAGTTAGATCTTTAAAAGCATAGTCAGGACCAATTAAACCAACTTCGGCAATTTGAACTAAACCATCATTATTGGCATTTTTAGTTACAGCAAGTCGGTAGTGGCTATACGCGAGTGTATTTGCCACAGGAAACGTTCTTTTTTCTAGGCGCTGATCAAAACTTTCGCCGACCCATGCACCGATATCGAACCAGTTTTCACCATCCATCGATGCCATTAAAGTAAATGATTCAGGATCGCGCTCAGGGGCATCGCTTGCACTTGTGAGTGTCAGTGTATTAACTGCTTTTGCTTGCGGTAAAATAACTTGCAACCAAGCTGGATCAGCATTAGTTGGTGGTCCCTGCCAATCGTTATGATCAAGCCATTTGGTATTTACATTATTATCAAATGCTTGCGCTGCACCTTCACTATCACTGATACTATTACGTGCGCTGTAGCTTGCTCCTGCAACTTTACTATGATCTTCTCCTGGCAATTCAGGGCCAATTAAATCGATATCAGCTATTTGTAATAAACCATCATTATTCTTATTTTTGGTCACTTCTAAACGATAACTACTAAATGCTAGTTGATTAGAAAAAGAAAACGCTCTGCGCTGTGCTCTAGAGTCGAATGATTCTCCTACCCAAGTTGCAAGTTTTTGCCACGTGGTGCCATCATCGTTAGAAGCTAGTAAAGCAAAGTTTTCTGGGTCACGTTCAGGCGCATCATTAGCACTGACAATTACTAACTGATCCACGGCTACAGGACTTACAAAGTCCATCTGTATCCATGATGGCTTGTCTTCAGTTGGAGCCCCCTGCCAATCATTGTGATCTAACCACTTTGTTGTAGGGTCATTATCAAATGCTTTATCTGCATTTTCTGCATCCCCAATACTATTACTAGCACTTGTAGTACCGCTGGTAATATCAGTATGATCAACACTTGTAAAAACAGGGCCTACCATCTGAATGTCCGAAACTTGCACTAACCCATCATTGTTTTTATTTTTTGTAATATTAACTCGATAACTAAGGTACTTTTGTCCATTAACGAAGCTAAATTCTTGGCGAGAAAGCCGATCCTCGAATGATGCACCAATAATATTTGCAAGCTCAAACCAACTTTTTCCACCATCATTAGACCCCAATATGGTAAAATTCTCTGGGTCTCGCTCTGGCGCATCGTTAGCACTGGTAATGAATACACTATTTACAGCCTGTGGCTTTGCAAAATCAACTTGTATCCATGAAGGTGATGCTTCACTTGGTGCCCCCAACCAATCATTATGATCAAGCCATTTAGTATCTAGGTTATTATCAAAGGCTTTAGCTGCACTTTCAGCATCACTAATTGCGTTTCTAGCTGTAAATACTGCACCAGTTAAGTTCTCTTGTGTGGTGATTTCTTGAAGTGGGCCTGTTGATAATGCTTCATCAAAAAGCGGTAATGACAGATCAACTATCGAATCTGCAGTTAAGCCTAGTTCAGTGGTTAGAGGGTGACTGCTAATGGCATCATAAATACGCTGACGAAAGGCAGCTAGCGCATCTGCGTCATCGTTTAGTGCAGCCCTAATATTCTGCTGCGCATTATCCATCACTGATTTTAAATTATCAGATTCACTAAACTGTGCAAAAGAAGCATTTAACAACGATAGTTTAATTATTGCCTCATCTGCATATTGCGTTGAGCATACTTGTTCTGCGCTATCATTTTCTTCACAACTTTCACCTAGTATGAAGTTGTCGAGCTTGTCAGCACTTATCACTGCCATGTTAAAAACATTAGTATTGCCCGTTTGCCAACCCATAGTTCGCAACAACAACGCAGACATTTGCGCCTGTGCTAATGCCATTAACTCTGCAGTTGATACATTTCGACCATCAGCAATTTGTTGCTCTACAAGTTGAGTCGCCAAAGTTGTTAATGCGTTGGCTTGCAAAGTTGTGTCTGCAACACCATCGGCATCATTGCCATAAGGTACCGTTAATTGCCCTAACGTTGAAAATACACTCCCAGCAATTGCTGCACCACTGGTTAATTGTGTAAATTCAGCATCACCACAGCGCAGCGCATCACATTGCATTGTAGAACTATCCGTGGTTGAAATATTAAGTTTTACGGTGGAATTGATCCCAAAACCTGCCTCACTGCTTAATTCAATAAAAAAGCGGCCCTCTTGATCGGTATTGCTGGCACTGTTTATTGTTAAATTACTACCATTGAGCGCAGTAACGGCGATATCTGCATTTGATAAAACACCTTTGATTATTGTCCCTGCAATTTCAGCATGTGTAACATCAGGTGTTACTGGTACATTATCTACTTTTGGGTCATTACTTGATCCACCACATGCGCTAAGTAAACTTGCAGTTAAAAGTGAGGTCCCTACAAGTTTAAATATATTTAGTGTATTCATAATTTTGCCTTTTAAAATCAGCTGTTGATAACACGCTAACTAACCGTATTCATTTTGTTTTATTAAACGGTTATAACTTGTCACTGAGTACGTAAAAACTCTTTTTAAAAAGTGCTTAGTTAGCCTGTTGATAAAACGTTTTAGCCAAACCTTAACAATTAAAACCGATAGGTTAGTCCAGCATAATACCGGCGACCGCTATAGCTGCTACTGCGAAGTCGCGCTTTACTATCATCACCATAGAATGTTCGTGACTCTTCTTTTGTTAAATTAATAACCGATGCCGAGAGCACTAAATTTTCCATCACGCTGTATGACGCATTTAAATCAACTTGTTGATAAGGTTCTTGGGATACAGTTAAGCCATCAGCTAATCCTAAGGCCATTTTCCCACGGCGGTTATAAGATGCCCGAACACTGTAGTTATCGTCTTCAAAGTAAGCTGAAAAGTTGAATTGATCATCGGCACTGCCCACTAAGGCTGATTCACCTACTTTTTCACCATCAACACTGACATCAGCTTGATTAGTATCATTGAGGGTATAGTTAGCATTGATACCAAAACCATTATCAAAAGCATGTTGAGCAAATAATTCGATTCCGCGAGAAGTGGCATTAGTACCATTTGCAGTGGTGGTAAATGGTGTTACTGTGATGTCTCCAGCTGGAACAATTTCAACGCCAGTAAAAGGATTTGTAAAACCATCGAATGGACGTTCTGAAGTAATGATCAAAGGCACTATGAAATTATCAACGTCCTTATTAAATAATGCGATGCCAACCGCTGAACCAGTTCCATAATAATATTCAGCTGATAAATCGAGTTGCACAGATTCAAATGGCTGTAATGCTTTATTACCACCCGATCCACTCCAACCTTGATCAACTGGGTTACCTCTAAATTCGAGTCGGTCGTCAGCCCACTCTTGTGATATGAAGGTTAATTGTTCCGGTGCACCTAAATCATTAAAAGGTGCGCGTGACATAGTTTTGGCAGCTGCGGCTCTGATAACCAGAGAATCACTCGCTTCCCAGACTAAATTTAAGCTAGGTAGGAATCTGTCATCTTTGACAGTGCGTAATGTGGTAGTTTCAACATCAACCAAACGCTCATCACCAAGAATATCTTCACCGGTCGCATCATTTATATCATCTAAAAAGTAGTTTATTTTGTCTGAAGACATAATTTGTGTTTGCGTTTCTACATAACGAACGCCGACATTGCCGCGAAAATCACCAAACGAAAAATCAGCTTGAAGATAAGCAGCTGTTATTTTTTCTTCAATATCAAAAACAAAATCGGGTTCACGGCGTGTATATTTAACATATTCATTAGTAACAATATCCCGATATTGCTGCCAATTAATACTCGGCATAGTATTAACTTCAAACCCACCCGCAATATTTTGTTCCGATTCATTATTTAATACATCCTCAAGGTTTGGCATGCCACCAATCCACTGATAGGCAACTTCATCTATTGCACCTTGACTGAATGGATCAAGTTCCCCACTAGCAATGCGATCGGCACCATCTTGAGTAATAAAAAATGTATTATTGGTTTCCCGATGCAGACTTGCTTTTCGATGCTTAACTCCCACACGCAATGTATCAACTATGCCATAAGCAACATGGTAATCTAAATCAAGTTGACCATAGTCTTCTTTTAAGTCACTGACAATGAAACTTGAGCCTGTTGAACCTGGATCAGGATCACCTGCAATACCTGCTTGTAAATTCGCAAGTAATGCTGGATCTGCATATAAAGAAACACGTTCACCTAAGCGCCAACCTGCAAACGATGCCGCATTTTCATTTTTTCCTGAATCACTACGACTGCCAGGCTGACCGCTTTTATACGCTGCATTAAATGACTCCGATGGCCCACCGCTTGCCTTCGTACGACCAAATTTGCCTTTAAGGTCAAAGACATCACCTGCATATTCAAATGCAAAGTCATACGTATCTGAAGTATCTTTTTCTTTTGTATAACTACCTATGATCCAAGGAAACTCTAAATTGCCTTCACTACCGCCTGCACCACTGGTGAAATCCATTCCAGTAACAATAGAGCCCGTTTCATCAAGTATTACACCGGTTAAATAGTCAGGGTTATATTTCCATTCAGGGATCATCAGTTGTGAAGTAGTTCTATCTTGACCTAATTCAAAGTGAAAGTGATTAAATGTCAGCTCTAAATTATCTGTTGGTCGCCATTGCATTGTCGCTTGCACACCAACACGTTCGCGCTTTTCCTCAGTAATGCCCACACCGGCAACTTGCGGTGCCCATACACCATCATAGGAATTACCATACGCATCTTCTAACGCCCCAAAACGCCGAGTACTGTCAGTAATTTCATTGCCATTTACATCAGTTGCTGGCTGCTCGCTCCCCGTTGCCCATCGCCAACCACCTCCGCCTGACATATCTCCAGTCAGAGAGCGGTTAGTACGATCTTGCTTAGTATAACCGAGTAAAAAGCCAACGTTTTCATCTTCATTTTTCCAAGAATACACACCGCTAAAATTAGGCTCATACTCTTTTGTTACATCAGCATAAGTGTATTCAACATTAAATGCACCAGAGTTTGCATCCATATCCAATGGCGTACGACTATTTAGAATAACCGTACCACCTACACCGCCTTCATCTAAGCGAGCTTCTGATGATTTAAAAACTTCAACCGATTGCACCATAGTCGAAGGCAGTAAAGAATAGCTAAAAGAACGAGATGGAGAACCCGGTGATGAAGCAATAAAATTACCGTTAAGTTGAGTGAGGGTTAAATCAGATGACAACCCACGAATACTAACATTCTCGCCTTCACCACCACTGCGAGATATCACAACACCAGGTACTCGTTGTAAAGAATCGGCCACATTCTTATCTGGAAATTTACCTATATCTTCTGCGGTGATTGCATCAACAATCGAATTGGACAGTCGCTTAATCGCTAAATTTTCTGCCATCGAGGCGCGAATCCCCCTGACTTCTATTACTTCTAGATCGCTTTCTTGTTCATTTTGTTGATCTTGTGCGTATGCGCCATTACAGCTTGCCATCACCGCTAGAAGCAATGCAGATTTCTTAAATCGCCGAGCAAGACCCGCCGATTCACGACTGTTATTATTATTGGTCATGTTTATCTCCAGTATTATTGTGTGCTATTGATTGTATTTAGTAACTTAAAACCCACGATAATCCGTGCCAATAAACTTTAAGGCGTTTCATATCTGAGTTAATAGCTTGTTAAACTGCTTTTCAAGAATAGGGTTCTGTCGAAGAAAGTGATAATAGAAATTCGGTTGCCTCTAGAACAAAATCGGCGTTAAGGTTAAAAAAAGATCCAATTAGTGCTGAGCTAGTTTATAGTCGTCAACTTAAATTAATGGCATATAAAAACACTTACCATATTCATGAAAAGTTAAAAAACAAAAATAAGAACATGATTTACAAATGAATTTTATTTATTCTATTATAATCTAATATTATTAAATATTTTATTGTTAACAACATCGCGGGTATTTTGGAACGAAACAATGCGTAAAAATTTAGAAGTCTGTTTAAACGCAGATAGTCATATTCAGTTAGCTGATAATGTAAAAACCGCATTTACAGCTGGTGCCTCTAGAATTGAACTTTGCAGCACAATGCAACTTGAAGGTCTCACTCCTAGTGCGACAGCAATGACTATCGCAGCTCATGCAATGCCCTCAGAAGGCGAGTTGCTTATCATGATACGACCTGTTGCGAATCAATTTATTGTTGATGCAACAATACTGAAGCTAATGCTTACACAAATAGCACACGCGGCACACGCAGGTGCTACCGGTGTTGTTTTTGGTGCGCTAAACGCCAATGACGTTGATATCGCAGCTACCACAGCGCTTATTGCCTGCGCACATAAATATAATTTAGCAACGACATTTCATCGCGCTTTTGATTGTATAGAAGACAGCGAACAGGCAATTGGCCTATTAACTGAACTGGGCATTGATCGTATTCTCACAAATGGCACTAAATGGACTGATGATAAAGGTGTTATGCAAGGTCTTAATCATATACAAACAATCATTAGCCACGCCAATGATCATATAGAAATTGTTATTGGTGGTGGCGTAACCACTGATAATGCAAGTACACTTTGGCAACTTGCCAACAATAATTTAGTGTCACTACATGCCTACTCTGGTGTACACAACAAGGATGGCTGGGTGGATCCGTTATTAATTAACGCAATTTTAAATCAACGAACTAACGAGCAGGCTAAAAATGACTAACCACTTTCAACCGCCGCTGTATTTAGGTATTGATGGCGGCGGTACAAAATGCCGAGTCAGGCTTGAAAACGCACAAGGCACCCTACTTGCTGAGGCAGTAAGCGGTGCAGCAAATATTGCAACTTCTGTTGAAGTAGCGCAGCAATCCATTATTGATGCAACAACACACGCATTACAACAGGCTGGTTTAGGGCTATCAACACTTGGGGCAATTTATGCCTATGCAGGACTCGCTGGCGCTGGCATTGCCGGTGCAAATAAAAAGATGGCACAGTGGCAGCATCCATTTGCACAATTTAACTTTTCAACTGACTTACACATAGCCTGCCAAGGTGCCCATGGTGATAACAGTGGTGCGATTATTATTTTAGGCACTGGCTTTTGTGCTGGAGCAATAAAAAACGGTAACGTTATTGAATTAGGAGGCCATGGATTATTATTAAGTGATGGCGCAAGCGGAGGCTGGATTGGTTTAACTTTATTTCGTTATGCATTAGAGGTTTTAGATGGCTTATCCCCCTCAAGCCCATTAATAAATACCTTATTGGCACAGCTTAATTGTGATACAAGTAACCAGCTGACAGAATTAGCACTCAATGCAAGACCCGCTTACTTTGCCGGTTTTGCGCCTTTAGTTTTCGCAATGCAAGATGATCCTTGGGCCATTATTATTTTAGAGCAAGCAGCGCGCTATATTACCCGTTATATCGATCATTTAGTTAGCCTCGGCTATCACAACATTACATTAATGGGAGGTACAGCCGAGAAAATTACTCCTTGGTTATCTACCAAAGCACAAGGTTATCTATGTGATGCGCATTACCTACCCGAGCAAGGCGCTATTCAATTAGCTAAACGGCTAGCTTAGGGCTCAATTTGGTCGCGCATTTGCGAAGGGATCTCACCAAATAAGCGTCTGAATTGTTTACTAAAATAGCTAGGCTCAGAAAAACCGCATTGATAGGCTATTTGTGAAATTGGTAAACGAGTTTCAACAAGTAGCTTACGTGCGTTTTCTAAACGTATTTCGTTAATAAATTGATTAGGTGTTTTTGCTAAATGTTTTTTAAATCGCCGCTCTAACGCACTTACCGATAAATGAGCAAGCTCGGCAAGTTCTTCAATACAGATATTGCGATGATAGTGTTCACGTATATAATTTACTGGCCCTTCAATCGCTCTTACATGCGACAAAGCCTTTGATGTTTTTTGTAAATGCCGTGTAACGCCATAGGTGCCCAGTATTTGACCATCGTCAGCTAAAATTGCTTTTTTGGACGTTGAAAACCAGGCCAATTCACCATTTGAGGTTTGGTTTAGCTCCAAACGATCAGTAACAACATAGCCATTCATTACACGTTTATCGTCATTGACGTACTGAAATGCTAAGTGCTTGGATGAAAAATCAAAATCAGTTTTCAGTAAAATTTGCTCTAATGACTTATACCCTTGATGTTCAATAAAATGTTGATTTGCGTACAGAATTCGACTCTCAGAATCCTTCACCCAGAACAAAATATCAGGTAATAAATCAAATGCCGCGATCAGTTGATTTACACCCGCTTTATTTATGATCCCTTGCACTTCCATAATAATATATTCTATAAATATGAATTTATAATAATACATAAAACGCCGATTTTATTGCATTGTCAACCGAATTTTTATTATCCCTTACGCTGTTCATTCTCTATTATCAATAACATGATATTAACTAAACTCAGTAGACGATTACTGACATGGAGCTTTTTTCATGAATAATGCCAAAATCCGCATGGGGATGGTCGGTGGTGCACAAGGTGCATTTATTGGTGCAATCCATCGCATTGCTGCACGCTTAGATGGCTTAATTGAGTTAGTCGCAGGCTCCTTTAGTTCAGATCCAACACGCAGCCAAGCTACTGCTGCAATGCTAGGAATAAATCCAACTCGTTGCTATGACAGCTACCAACAAATGTTTAGCGAAGAAGCTAAGTTACCTGCCGATCAACGAATTGATTTTGTGGCAATAGTGACGCCAAATCATTTGCATTTCCCAATTGCAAAGTGTGCGATTGAAGCAGGTTTTCACGTTTTATCAGATAAGCCAGCCACCCTAAATTTAGAACAAGCGCTGTTATTAGAAAAAACTCTGCAAGCCAGTGATTGTTTATATGGATTAACTCATACCTACACTGGTTACCCGATGATTAAAGAAGCGCGCCAACGTATTACTGATGGCGAGCTGGGCGCTATTCGTAAAATTATTGTTGAGTACAGCCAAGGTTGGCTTGCCACCAGCGAAGATGAAAATGCCAAACAAGCCAAATGGCGTTTAGATGCTGATAAGGCCGGTATTAGTTGTTGTATAGCTGATATAGGAGTGCATGCTGCAAATCTAGCTGAATACGTGAGCGGCCTAGAAATCACCGCACTATGCGCTGACTTAAATCATGTTGTTGCAGGCAGAACACTCGATGATGATGGCACCGTTTTACTGCGCTTTAACAACGACTCTAAGGGAGTTCTTCTTGCTAGCCAAGTTGCATTAGGAGAAGAAAACAATCTTAATTTGCGTATTTATGGCGATCAAGCAAGTCTTGAGTGGTCACAAATGGAACCAAATAGTTTGTGGCTCAAAAGTCATAACGCGCCAACCACCCTATTACGTGCAGGTGTTGGCCTAAAAAGTACTGCGGCACAAAATTCACTGCGAACACCTGCAGGCCATCCAGAAGGATACCTTGAAGCATTTGCCAATATCTATGTCAATTTTGCAAAACAAATTCACGCAAAAAAAGCCGGATACTCAGCATCTAACAGTGACTTCGACGTGCCTGGTATTAAAGAAGCAATTCGCGGAATGGCATTTATAGAAAATGCTGTAGCAGCGTCGAGCAAAGACACTAAGTGGCAACCATTTAAAATTGGATAAAAAATGAAACAAATTAAAGGTCCAGCGATCTTCTTAGCACAATTCATCAGCGATGAAGCTCCTTTCAACAGCTTTGTCACTATTTGTCAGTGGGCAGCAAATTTAGGCTACAAAGCAATTCAGCTACCGACTGCAAATTCTCGTATTTTCGATTTAGAAAAAGCAGCCCAAAGCCAAGATTATTGCGATGAAGTGACTAGTATTGCTGCACAGGCAGGGCTTACAATTTCAGAGTTATCAACTCATTTACAAGGGCAGCTCGTAGCCGTTCATCCGGCTTATGATGAAATGTTTGACAATTTTGCCCCTCAAGCACTACGCGGTGACCCTATAGCCAGAACGAAATGGGCCATCAATCAGTTAATGATGGCCGCTAAA
Source organism: Pseudoalteromonas sp. SG41-1 (assembly GCF_014164575.1). Classification (NCBI taxonomy): domain Bacteria; kingdom Pseudomonadati; phylum Pseudomonadota; class Gammaproteobacteria; order Alteromonadales; family Pseudoalteromonadaceae; genus Pseudoalteromonas; species Pseudoalteromonas sp. SG41-1. The sequence goes on along the minus strand of NZ_JACJFL010000006.1, from coordinate 127,270 downwards.
GCCAGTAAAAATTTGGGCTTGAAAAGCCATGTGACTTTTTCAGGAGCACTACTTTGGCATACTTTTTATCCTTGGCCGCAGCGTCCAAAAGGACTGGTAGAGCAAGGATTCCAAGAACTTGCGAAACGCTGGCTACCAATCCTCAACTACTTTGATGAAATGGATGTGGATGTTTGCTATGAACTTCACCCAGGGGAAGATTTACATGATGGCGTAACGTTTGAGCGCTTTTTAGCTGCGACAAATAATCATCCTCGGGTAAATATTCTTTATGATCCCAGCCATTTCATCTTACAACAACTTGATTACTTATCATTTATTGATATTTATCACCATCGTATTAAAGCATTTCACGTCAAAGATGCAGAGTTTAATCCAAATGGTCGCAGCGGTATTTATGGTGGCTATCAAGATTGGCAAGACCGCCCTGGTCGGTTTCGCTCCTTAGGTGATGGCCAAATTGATTTCAAAAGTATCTTCAGCAAATTAACGCAATATGGTTTTGATGGCTGGGCAGTTCTAGAGTGGGAGTGTTGCATTAAACATCCTGAAGATGGGGCGAAAGAAGGCGCACAATTTATAAAAGAGCATTTGATCCGCCCTACGGCTAAAGCATTTGATGACTTTAGCGCAATGGACACAAATGATCAGCGAAATAAGCGGATATTAGGTATTTAATAAACAGGGTCACACACAATGAATAACAACAATAATCGTATTATTTTTCGGCTTTGCTGCATTGCATTAATTGTCACATCAATGACTTTCGCAATAAGGGCTGGCGTTTTAGGACAACTAGGCGAGCAGTTCGGCCTCACTGGTACACAGCTAGGCTGGGTAAATGCCATGGCATTTTTAGGGTTTCCGGTTGCAACCATGCTCGGGGGCATCATTTATAACGCGATTGGTGCTAAAAAGTTGGTTGCATTAGCGTTTATTTGCCACCTAGGCGGACTTATTTTAACTATCACTGCAGATGGTTTTTGGGGATTATTGATCTCTACCTTTTTAATTGGCTTTGCCAATGGATCGGTTGAAGCCGGTTGTAATCCACTGATCGCCCAAATGTATCCTAAAAACACCACCACTATGTTAAACCGCTTTCATGTTTGGTTTCCTGGCGGGATCGTAATTGGTGCATTAGCTTCAAATGCAATGACATCCGCTGGCTTCAGCTGGCAATGGCAAGTTTCGCTGATCCTTGTGCCCACCATTATTTATGGTGTGATGATGCTTAAAGCGAAATTTCCACAGTTTGATACACAGCAAAATTCAACCACCAGCAACTTAAAACACTTACTCTCGCCGCTGTATTTGTTTCTCATTATTTGCATGACACTGACAGCAGTCACCGAATTTGGCACACAGCAATGGATTGAGCAAATCCTTGGCTCGTCAGGCGCTTCGCCTATGGTTATTTTAGCTTTGATCACCGGATTGATGGCATTAGGTCGGTTTTTTGCGGGCCCGATTGTGCACCGCTTTAGTCCATCGGGTGTCCTACTGGGCTCAGCCATTTTTTCAACACTAGGGATATTTTTAATGAGCCAAGCGCAAGGTAATACCATCTACCTTGCCGCAGCACTATTTGCCGTTGGCGTTACTTATTTTTGGCCAACCATGATCGGTTGTGTCGCTGAGTATGCCCCAAAAACAGGTGCACTTGGCATGTCGTTAATTGGTGGAGCTGGCATGTTTGCAATGAGTATCTGGAACCCCGTCATAGGCCATTGGATTGATAATGCGCGAACACAAGCACAAACAACTAGTGTCAGTGTAGAACAAGTTGAAGTGCTCGCAGGACAAGCTGTATTACAAAATCTACTGGTTTTTCCGATTGTACTGATCATTGTATTTATTGGTCTTCATCTGTTTATAACAAAAAATAAAAACGTTGAGAAATACGTTTAGTCATAACAAGTAACACACAAAAAATAAGGGGTATTATATGCTTAAATCAATCTCGATGTTGTCAATTGCACTGGCTTTTAGTAGCAGTGCTTTTGCTAAGACACCCGATAACCAACTTTCTAAAGAAGAACAATCAGCTGGCTGGCAATTACTGTTCGATGGCAAAGATATGTCGCACTGGCGCAATTTTAAAAGTGAGACACTCAGCCCAAAATGGACCATAGACAATGGCGCAATGTTACTCACTAAAGGCGGCGGCGACATACTCACGAAAAAAGTCTATCGCAATTTTGATTTACAAATAGATTGGAAAATTTCAACTAAAGGGAATAGCGGTATTTTTGTGCTGGCAGATGAAATTGGCAGTATGATTTATTCTCACGCCCCTGAAATTCAAATAATTGATAACGAAGAGCACCCAGATAACAAAATAGACTCACACTTGGCTGGCTCTCTTTACGATCTGTTTGCAGCCCCGACAACAGCGCATAAACCAGCCAATAATTGGAATAGTGTTCGTATTCGTATGCAAGATAAACACTTGCAGGTTTGGCAAAATGGCATAAGTACATTAAGCATAGTAATCGGCAGCACAACATGGAATACCCTTGTCGCAAATAGCAAATTTGCTACTTGGAGTAACTTTGCTGCGGCAGAGCAAGGACATATAGGTCTTCAAGACCATGGTGACAAAGTGTGGTTTAAAAATATAAAAATTAAGGAACTATAAGCATGTCTACATTTGATCATAAAGTACTGGTTGTTGGCTCCGGCGCAGGTGGCGCAATGGCCGCTTATACCTTAACTAAACTAGGCCATAAAGTATTATTACTTGAAGCGGGGCGTGATTACGATCCAAAAAAAGAAAGCCCAATGTTTCGCCGTAACAGTGAAGCTCCTTTAATGGGCGCAGGAAATAAAGACAAAAACTTTGGCTTTTACGATGCAACCGTCGATGGTGGCTGGCAAGTTCCTGATGAGCCTTACAGTAACGCCAAAGGCACTGATTTTTACTGGTGGCGTGCGCGCATGCTAGGTGGAAGAACTAATCACTGGGGACGTTACTCATTACGCTTTAGTGAACATGATTTTAAAGGTAAGAGCCAAGATGGCAACGGCGCAGATTGGCCTTTCACTTATGATGATATCGCACCATGGTACGACATCACGGAAGAACTAGTGGGTATTTGCGGCACCAATACCGGCCTTGATGATATGCCGCCATCTGCACCTGGGGTATTACAGCCACCACCAACGCCGCGAATTCCTGAGTTACTTATTGCTGCCAGTGCGAAAAAACTGGGTATCGCAGCCGTGCCTATGCACAGAGCAGTATTAACTCGGCCAAAAGATGATCGTATGGCATGCTTTTATGCAACACCTTGTGGCCATGGTTGCTCAATCGGCGCGGCGTTTCAAACTACAACCTCATTATTACCTATGGCAAAAGCAACTGGGAATTTAGAAATAATTACTGATGCAATGGTTAAATCAGTGGCTGTTAATGATGACGGTAAAGTAACGGGTGTTACTTATATAGATAAGCAAACCGTAGCTGAAAAAACACTAACAGCAGATATCGTGATCCTTGCCGCTAGTGCCTGCGAATCCGCACGTATTTTGCTAAATTCAAAACACGCCAAGCATCCCAAAGGTTTAGCTAACTCAAGTGGCCAAGTAGGTCGTAACTTAATGGATTCAACCGGTGCTTGGCTTGGTGCGCAAGTTCCAGCATTAAAAGGTCGCCCACGTTATAACGAAGATGGCCACACTGGGAACCATTTATTTATTCCTTGGTGGGGACACAAAGCACATGCCAAAGGTGAGCTTGATTTTCCTCGTGGTTATCACTTTGAGATCAGTAGCGGTTTTAATCAACCTGGCTCTGGAGTCTCTGGCGATAAACGTGGTTATGGTATTGAACTAAAACAACAAGTTCGTGATGCCTATGGATCTTATGTTGGCTTTGCGCTGCGCGGAGAAATGCTCCCCAACGATGATACCTACATGGAAATTGATGAAAATGTTAAAGATAAATGGGGCATTCCGGTTTCGAAATTTCATTTCAAATGGTCAGATCGTGAGCTAAAACAAATTGAGCACGGCTTAAAAACAGCGAAACAGATCCTTGAAAATCTAGGAGCTACTGTGGGCAAATTACCTGCTGCTGAAAAAGCAATTTCAAAAGGTGGCGAGATCATTCATGAAGTAGGCACCACTCGCATGGGTAGCTCAGCAAAGGATTCAGTGACCAATCAATGGGGCCAAACATGGGATTGCAACAACTTATTTGTGATGGATGCTGGGGTATTTGCCTCTAATCCACATAAAAATTGCACATTAACCATCATGACATTGGCAATGCGTAATTCAACCTGGATAGCCAAACAAATAGAACAAGGAGCGCTGTAACATGCATAATGAAGATCGTGTTGACTCATACAAATATATTTCCGGCATGACACGGCGTGAATCGTTAAAGTGGCTTGGTTTATTAGCCGCAGGTTCCGCCGTATCACTTTCAGCAGGGTGTAGTAAAGCGTTAGAAGAGAAAATTAGTGATAAAGGACATTGGCCTGACTTAGATTTACAACCTATAACAGCTAAAGGTTATGGCACTGATCCCAATATGGTTATGCCACCACAATCACCTTGGCCATTGACATTAACTCAAGCACAATTAAATTTAGTTGCGGTGTTAGCCGATTATATCGTGCCTAGCGAAGGTAACAACCCAAGTGCAACAGAGGTAAATGTACCAAGTGTGATTGATGAGTGGGTAAGCTCACCTTATAACGGTCAACAAAAAGACCGCGTTACTATTTTACACGGCTTAGCATGGATCGATGATGAGGCAGTGCTGCGTTATAAAGCACCATTTGTCGCATTGAAAAAAGAGCAACAAACAGCCATCTTAAATGATATTGCTTATTTTGATGATGAAACTCCTGCGCAGTTTCAACGCATTGGTAATGCTTTTTTACGCTTTAAAAACCTTGTACTTGGTGCCTACTTTTGTACACCGCAAGGTTGTAAAGATATTGGCTATTTAGGCAATGTGCCTATTGCAGGCGATTACCCAGGACCTACTGACGAAGCAAAAGCCCATTTAGATAGCGTTTTAGCTGAACTGGGTTTGACTGAGTATGCTTATCAAGATTCAGTTGCCAGTTAACGCTAAGTTATTTTTTAGCTAGCCCAGCCCTAAGCAGGGAGCAATTCCCTGCTTTTCCTCGTAGGTGTTTTTTATGTTCAAAATCAAATCATTATTTAATTATGTTATTTCAATTCTATTTATTTTTTGTGTTTTAAACTCGCTGTCTATCTATGCAAAAACAAGCAAACAACTACTCCCCGTTAGTGTTCAGCTTTGGTCTGTTAAAGATGCCTTAAAAGCGGATTTTGATGGCACCCTTTCATCTATTGCTGATATGGGCTTTCAAGGTGTGGAATTTGCAGGTGACTTTGGGCCTTATAAGAACAATCCAAGTGCACTGAAGGACAAACTCGCGAAGCTAAATTTAGTCGCTAGTAGCGCACATATCGGCTTTGATTCCTTAACGGATGACACCTTAGCAGACACATTATTGTTTTATAAAACCCTTGGTGTTTCGATTTTATTTGTACCTTGGGATGAAAGAGCTTGGCAGCCACAAGGAATCACCTCTCTGACCGAACAACTCACTCAGGTTAATGAAATCGCTCAGCGCTATGCTATGCACATCGGTTTTCACAACCATAATAAGGAGTTTAATCAATTCCAAAACGCGACATACTGGGACGCTATTGCCAGTAATACGCCATATACCCTGCCACTGCAGCTTGATATAGGTTGGGTACATTATGCAGGAAAAGATCCTGAATATTTCATTAAAAAATACCCAGGACGAACCCTGGCTACCCACTTAAAAGTTCGCACCCATCCTAACGATGGCTTAAGTCCTATATTAGGTGAAAATGATTATCCATGGCAAAAAATAATTGAAACATTGATTGTTGATGGCGCCACTCAGTGGCTAGTCGTAGAGCAAGAAGAATACCCGAATGGGTTAACACCAATGCAAAGCGTGGCTAAATCTAAAGTTAATTTAGATAAGATCCTCGCTAAAATGGGCGAATAAAGTAACTTTCTCCGCCCTCTGACACAAACAGTAGGGACTAACAATAGTACATTAACTATCTTAGTCCCTATGAACTCTTAATAATTATACATCCCACTCTTTCAGTGTGTCTTTTAAGTATTCATAACGCCATGAGTTAAGTAAATCGGGCTTTGGAGTCTGTTCACGCTCAGCGCTGGTTAACTTCCAATTCCAACTGATCAACTGGTTGATTTGCTTTTTAGATGCAAATACATCTTCTGGAATGCCCTGTTTTTTAGCAACTGCAGTGATTTTTTGTTTAATTTCTTTGGCTACTTTTTTATAACTTGGAAAGTCAATAAGTCGTCTTAGTGGCTCAGGAAAATCTGCAACAGGGATCACTTTAGCTTTTTCAATACACTTTAAGATTTCAACGCCCGAGCGGTTAACTTCGATGCTATCGACTTCTGGGACATTACGCATTGCAGTTAAACTCGTTGGTTTGCGTTTTGCCAATTCAACCAAGCAATGCTCTTTTAATACAAAGTTAAGCGCTAAATTTTTGCGTATCGCTTTGTTACGACGCCAAGCCGCAAGCTCTCTTAATACAGCAAGATCCGCAGGTTTTAATTGCCAAGCATTTTTAATGTCTCGATACAGATGTTCATCCGGTGTTTGATAAGCCCGTTTTTGTGCAATCAACTCACTTTCATTGATCACAATATCAAAGAAACCAGCGTCGTTGATTTGTTCAATAATAATTTTAAAGCACGGTAATAAATGAAATACATCAGCTGCAGCGTAATCGAGTTGTTTAATTGTTAGCGGACGCTGTAACCAATTGGTCCGTGATTCGCTTTTGTCGATTTCAATATCGAGTAAATTTTTTACCATATGAGCAAAGCCCATGCAGTTGCCATTGCCTAATAATTGCAAGGCAAATTGGCTATCAAATAAGGGAGCTGGTACGAAGCCGGCGTATTTTTGAAATACTTCAATATCTTCCGACGGTGAATGCAAGACTTTTAACACCGCAGGATCACGTAGAATCTGCCAAAAATCAAACAATGATAGCTCGGCTAGAGGATCGATTAATGCTAAATGTTCGCCGTCATAAACTTGAATAAGGGCAACTTCAGGATACAAAGTACGACGACGCATAAATTCTGTATCAATTGCTAAGATGGGTTTGTTACGGATCTGCTCTACAAACTCATTTAATTGATTTTGGGTTTGGATCAATTGATATTGCACTTAATCTCCTACAATAAAAAAGCCGACATATGTCGGCTTTTTTAGCTTGCTAATCTTTCAAGGCTCGTCTGAGTATTTTGCCAACGTTTGTTTTTGGCAATTCATCCCTAAACTCAACCAGTTTAGGGACCTTGTAATTAGTTAAATTATCACGACAGTGTTTTATTATATCTTTTTCAGTCAAAGATGGGTCTTTTTTAACAATAAAAACTTTAACTTGTTCGCCGCTAACATCATGAGGGATACCAATTGCTGCTGCTTCTAAAACACCTTCATGCATTGCAATCACTTCTTCGATCTCATTTGGGAACACATTAAAGCCAGATACGATGATCATATCTTTTTTACGGTCAACAATATAAAAGAATCCTTCATCGTCATAAGTGGCTATATCCCCTGTGGCAAACCAACCATCTTGCAAACACTCAGCCGTTGCATCAGGACGATTATAATAACCAACCATCACTTGTGGACCTTTAACCCATAATTCGCCCGGCTCACCTTTGGCTGCTTCTTCACCATTATCTAACATCAACTTGATCTCAGTATTAGGTGCAGGTAAACCAATCGAACCATTGTATGAATCTAGATCATAAGGACTGACAGTAACTAATGGCGAACACTCAGTTAAACCATACCCTTCCATTAATTTGCTACTGGTGATCTTTTGCCATTTTTCAGCAACAGGTCGCTGTACAGCCATACCACCACCAAGGGACATTTTCAAACTTGAAAAATCAAGCTCGGCAAAACCCGGTGTGTTCAACAAACCATTAAATAATGTATTTACACCCGTGATCGCGGTGAATTTATGTTGGCCTAATTCTTTCACAAAGCCTTTCATATCACGCGGATTAGTGATCAATAAATTTAATCCGCCATACTTCATAAACGTTAAGCAGTTCGCTGTTAGTGCAAAGATATGATAAAGCGGTAAAGCAGTGACAACAACTTCTTTGCCACGTTCTAACACTTGATCTAAGCAACCAGAAACCTGCTCTAAGTTACCTACCATATTGCCATGGGTCAGCATTGCACCTTTAGAGACACCCGTTGTGCCACCGGTATATTGTAAAAAAGCAATATCAGATAAACACACTTCAGGTTTAATGTAATCTTTTTCGTTCGCTGCAAGTAAGGCTTCAAACTTAATGGGGTTAGGCAATGAATAGCTTGGCACCATTTTTTTAATATGCTTAACAACAAAGTTAACCAAGTGCTTTTTAAAGCCACCCACCATATCACCCACTTGGGTAACTACGATGTGTTTTACTTTAGTGTGCGGCAATGCTTTTTCAAGCGTATCTGCAAAGTTAGCCAGTATAAAAATCGCTGATGTTTCTGAATCATTTAATTGATGTTCAAGCTCACGTACAGTGTAAAGCGGATTAACGTTAACTACGACACAACCGGCACGTAAAATACCGAGTATTGAAACAGGTGTTTGTAATAAATTTGGCATCATTACAGCCACTTTATCGCCTTTTTTCAATCCCAGCTCTTTTTGAATATACACAGCAACACGTTTTGTTGCTTGGTCTATTTCATCATAGCTCAATGTTTTACCCATATTGGTAAAAGCAGGCAAGTCTTTGTAGTCAGTGAAGCTTTTTTCAAACACTTCTAACAACGAGTTGTAGTGCTCAGGATCGATTGTTTCAGGCATACCCTCTGGGTAGCGCTTCAGCCAAATTTTGTCCACTCTTAGCTCCTGTTCTATTTATAATTTATTTTTATTAAACCTTAAACTAAGTAAGGCAATTTCACAATTGAGCAATCACTCTAATTCGCAAATATTCCCACATTTTGTGCAAATATACAATTAACATGCACCAGTTTGCAGCATAAAGGCATGAATCTGCTGTAAACACTGCTCAGGGCTTTGCATATGACAGTGGTGGCCACCTTCAACTTCATTTACTATTAAGCTTTTGTAATAATTAGCATATTTATTTAAATTATCACTAATAAATTGATACCCTTCACTGCCTAGAATTAATTGGCACGGCACATTTATTTCGCTTATTACCGCTATGCATTGTTGCTCATCAAATCTAAAACCTGAATGATTTTTAAGCTTTGGATCAGTTCTTAGCAGCCATCCTTGTTTAGTTTCTCGTATATTTCTGTCCATCAAAAGTGCTATTAAATCCAAAGGTAAGTCACTTTGTACCGCTCGTGCTTGGTGTATTATTTGTTTTGACTCGTACTGTCGGGGTGCTTTTTTATTTACACGACGTCGATTCAAAATTGCATTTCTAAGCTGCTCGACCACTTTTTTACTGGGTGTTGTGACAACTCCCAGTCCTTCTATCATAGTGACCGTATTTACTTTATCAGGAAAACAGCTGGCAAAAAGACCAGCGGCCATTGCGCCCATAGAATGACCAACCAAGTGTACTTTATTAACCCCAAGTTGCTCGATTAAGTTATAAATATCATCAATGTAATCAATGAAATAATAGTGTGCATCGCTTCCACGCCAATCTGATAAACCATGTCCAGGAAAGTCCACACAATACCAAGTTGCAGTTAAGGTGTTATGTTCTAACATGGGTAAAAAACTATGACAATTATCAAGCCAACCATGTAATGCAATGACAACCTCTTTTCCTTGCCCAAATGTTAGGCCATGAAGTGTTAATGCGCCACTTTGAACTGAAAATGGATGCACTGCGTAATTCCCCTTTGTTTTTAGTTTGTTTAACGTAAAAGACATTTATTTATACTACATTGCGTATACAATGGCACTACATAATAAACAGGGTACAAAGATGAAGAAACAAATAAGCCTCTTGGCATTATTATGCTCAGCAAGTGCATACGCAGAGCAAGCACCAAAAAACATAATTTATATGATTGGTGATGGCATGGGCCCCGCTTATACTACAGCATATCGCTACTTTAAAGATGATCCGTCTACCAAAGAAATAGAAGGCACGGTGTTTGATACAATCCTTAAAGGCATGGCACATACTTACCCTGACGACCATACTTATGTAACTGACAGTGCTGCTGGCGCAACTGCTTTGAGCTCAGGCCATAAAAGCTATAATGGTGCAATTGCAGTTGATACCGATAAAAAACCGGTAAAAACAATGCTCGAAATTGCCAAACAAAAAGGCATGATCACCGCATTAGTTGCAACCTCACAAATCAATCATGCCACGCCTGCAAGCTTCGCTGCACATAATGAATCTCGTCGTAATTACGATGAAATTGCCAATGATTATATTGATAATAAAATTGCCGGAAAACTTCCCGTTGATTTAATGCTCGGTGGCGGTACTAAATATTACATCCGCGAAGACCGTAATTTAGTTGCAGAATTTAAGCAAGCGGGCTATCAATACAGTGATGACTTTAGTGCGTTAAAAGATATTAAGCAAATTCCTGCGCTGGGATTATTTGCTCCAGTTGGGCTTGACTTTGCGTTAGATAATAACCCAACACGCTTAGCACAAATGACCAATAAAGCGCTTGAGTTACTTAATGAAAATAACAAAAGTGGCTTTTTCGTGATGATCGAAGGCAGCCAAATTGATTGGTGTGGCCATGCCAATGATATTGCCTGTGCAATGGCGGAAATGGATGATTTTGCTAAATCAATCGAGCAAGCAAAAGCGTACGTTGATAAAAACCCGGATACCTTATTGGTGATCACCGCAGATCACTCAACAGGTGGTTTAACATTAGGTGCGCATGGTCAATATAAATGGGAAACCGAGGTAGTAAAAGGCGTGAAAGCCACAGCCGTTAAATTAACTAAATTAATGTCAGAGTCTGATGATTTAAAAGCTATTTGGACTGCTAACACGAATATAGAATACACTCCCGAAAACCAGATCAAGCTTGAACAGGCAAAAAAACTAGGCGATAAACCACTTAATCTTGCCATTAAAGATATTATCAGTAGAGCCAGCTTCACCGGTTGGACTACTGGCGGTCACACTGCTATTGATGTACAAGTATTTGCCTATGGTAAAGGTGCTGATAAATTTATCGGCTCACAAAACAATACTGATATTGCCGATAAACTGATCGGCTTTATTGAACAGCAGTAACGTTTAACTGGCATGTTGCTTTTCCTGAGGGTAGAGGCTAACTGCAACATTAAAGGTTAATTATAAAAAGCCCAGTCATAATGTATCTGGGCTTTTTTAATCACAGCTGGAGGTAAACTTTTGCCAAATACTGGCACATCAACACATAGTTAAATTACTGTCTAATTGTTAAGCGTAGATGTCCACACCAATTAAGTTTTGTACTTCAGCTCGGCGTTCTAAATTAGCAAACTCGGTGTAGGTTGAAATAGCACGACTTACTTTGGCTGTCGGTTGGTCATAAATCGTTTGTCGGTAACTAGGTTGGGCAGTGTCACTTTGTAACTTATCAGCCAGCGCAATACCTGCTTGGCTTGATTTAACAAACTCCGCAGACTGTTTATTATCAGCAGCAGATTGCTCCAATAACCCCTGAGGTTTATTAGTGTTGATCTGTCTTGAGGTAATTTTACCGGGTATGTCTCCCGAGTAAAACCCTGAGCCAATAGGTAGATTCAAAGTTGCGTCTCGTTACTTAGGTTATTAAATTATGTGCCAAATTTAATAACCTTGCAAGTTGCTTTATTAATCAGTTTATTCGCGTCCAGGTAATTTTTTCCAGGTTACTGTATCACGTACATATTTAGGTTGAGCTTGCGCAGCACTGACCGTACGTTGCGCACTGAAATCATCGCTAATTGTAGCCAACATAAAACCGGCATCAGGTAATATGATGTCGTTATTGATAGCAATTTGTGGGTTATCTGCCAGTGCCTCAGGGTATGTTTGCCAGCCAGTGCCCACTGCAATCCCTGGTTCGTCTGCAAGAGATAATAATGCGGGTTTTAATACTTGTTCGTCACCTTGTAAGGTCATCACACCATTATCACTGAGTCTGTAATGGGCAAAATATATTTCTCCCATACGCGCATCAATAGCACTAAATACACTTTTTTCACCGGTTTGTTGATAAGCTTGCTGCGCCATCATTTGCAGCGTTGACACACCAACTAGTGGCAGTTTACATGCATAAGCTAAGCCTTGCGCAATGGCGACACTAATACGCACGCCAGTGAAACTACCTGGGCCTTGGCCAAAACCAATAACATCTAAATCAGTTAAACGGCAATTTGCCTTAGCTAACAACTGATCAACCAACGGTAAGATTTTTTGACTATGCTGTTGCGGGCATACTTCAAAATGGTGAAATAACTGACCATTATAATTGAGCACTAAAGACAATGCTTCGGTAGAAGCGTCAAATGCTAATAGATTAATATCACTAGTACTGATTGCGTTATTCATGGTAATTATTTCTCTAGTTAATGTGTTCTAAAAATTCACTGGCCACTTGAAGGCTACGTGTGCGGCGCATCGGCGGCAAGCTTTTTAAAAAGACTTGGCCGTATTGGCGTGTCACTAAACGGTTATCGCAAATCACCAACACCCCTTTATCCTTACTATCTCGGATCAGTCGTCCAACGCCTTGTTTTAGTGCAATCACCGCTTGTGGCAATTGAATATAAGCAAAGGGATCATGTCCTTGTAATTGCGCATCTTGCATTTTAGCTTGGAGCAGTGGATCATCGGGTGCTGCAAAGGGTAACTTATCAATAATAACACAACTGAGTGTGCTACCCCTGACATCAACTCCTTCCCAAAACGACGCAGTACCTAATAATACGGCATTACCATGGCGGGTAAATTTTTCTAAAATAATACGTTTAGACATTTGCCCTTGCATATAAATAGGATAATCAATCTGAGTACTTAGCCCTTCGGCGACTAAATGCATCATCCGATAGCTGGTAAACAATACAAAGCAGCGCCCTTTTGCTGCTTTAATTAAATCGAGGGTAAGCTTAACAATCGCATGAGGCATATTCGCTGCATGTGTTTCAGGTAAATAACGCGGTAAACATAATAAGGCTTGCTGATAATAATCAAACGGACTATCAACCATCATACTTTTGGCAGGCTTAAGGCCAAGGCTTGCGTTAAAATGATCAAGTGCATTATCGACAGATAGAGTCGCTGAGGTGAATACAAAGCCAGCCCCCGTGTCTGCCATCATTTGCGCAAATTTAACTGATACGTTAAGCGGAGTTATATGTACGGTTAAATAGCGGCGTGTTGTTTCATACCAATAACTGTTACCTGTTTGGCTTATATCAAATACCCGCTCTAATTGCCCTTTAAAAGCTAAGGTACGCTCAAATGGGTGTTCTATTTTATCGCTACGGTCTAAACAATGTTTGAGTACTTGATACAAAAAGTCTAAATCGCTGATCACCCTATGTAACGCGGCGCAAATTTCTTTACTTGCCAGCATTTGTCGCCAATCACCTCGGCTACCATCTAAGCCAAATTGTAAGCGCAAGTCTGCAACACTGGTTTCAAGCTTATTTAAGGTTTTACCAAGTTGCAGCATATCCGGAATGTCAGAGCGATAAATTGCTCGTAAATCATTAATTAAGTCCACCAGCTTTTTAGTGCTGATACTCTCACCAAAGTAATCACTGGCAATTTCACTTAATTGGTGTGCTTCATCAAATATATATGCATCAGCTGTGGGAATGAGTTCAGCAAAGCCGGTATCTTTTACCGCCATGTCTGCAAAAAACAAATGATGGTTAACCACTACTATATCGGCATCCATCGCTTTTAAGCGGGCTTTGCGAATATAGCAATCTTGAAAATCAGGACACTCTTTACCTAAGCAGTTATCTGCAGTGGAGCTTACATAAGGTAATACTTTGGCATCTTCTTCGATACCAATACAATCAGCCAGATCACCGGTGTGCGTTTCACTGGCAAATTTAGCCACCATGGCCAATTGATGCATCACATCAGAATCATCGGTCGGTACATGGGCAACATGCTGATTAAGCCGATAAGTACATAGATAGTTACTGCGCCCTTTTAGCAGCGCGGTTTTTTTACTCGCACTAAGCGCTTTGACTAATTGTGGTAAATCACGGTGATATAATTGTTCTTGCAGCGCTTTCGTGCCGGTTGAAATTATTGTTTTACCTTTAGACTTTAGCGCAGGGGCTAAATAAGCGTAGGTTTTACCTGTACCAGTGCCCGCTTCAACCACTAATTGCGAGCGGTTTTTTAATGCATCACTCACCGCAACCGCCATATCGATCTGCGGTTGGCGAGGCGTATAACCATCTAGAGATTGCGCTAACGGGCCTGCTGCACTAAAAAGCTGTTTGATAATAACGATCGCTTTGCTAAAAATAATAGCGGGATTTTACGTAAGCATAGCCCCAAGGGCAAGTGAATACGCAAAGCAAATAGCAAAGGAGCAATGCCCCTTTGCTATTGTTATTATTGTGCGTTGATCGTTAAAGTAATACCACTTGCCGCAGTGTAACCTTGTAAATCAATATACCAAGCACCAGCTTGGGGATTGCTAATAGTACAGCTTTCATTATTACCATTTTTATAAGGTCGACATTGATATGTTGACGTTGATGACGGCGAACCGAAATTCACATACAGATCAGCATCCCCGCTACCACCTAAAATAGAAATATTTAACGACGCGTAACCCGCACTGATATTTTGACTAAAGCGAGTCCAACCTCCTGTTGCCACACTGACATTCGTCTCGGTACGATTAATCGGTGTCGGTACATTATTGTCACCATCATAACTACCCGTTAAGGAAACACCGGTAATAGCGCTCCATGCTTCAACCATGACATGATATGTACCTGATTGTATATTACTAATAGCGCATGCTTCATTACTGCTTGAATTAGTGCTGTTACAGTCAAAGTCTTGTAAAGTAGGCGGTGCGCCAAACTTAACGTATAGATCAGCATCGCCACTGCCACCTGCTGTAGTAAAGTTTAAATTACTACTTCCTGCAGGGACTGCTAAGGTATAAAAAACTTGCTCTTTAGCAAGCGCATTAATTCCAGACACTGTGACACCATTTTCCAGTTCATTGTCAGTGGGTGGTACTTCATAGCCGGCATTTTTAGCCAGTTCAGCTAAGTAGCTCACCGCAAGTTTGGCAAATTTACTCGCATGATCAGCATCAAAATTACTGTCGTTTGCAGTATGGATTAGCGGGTTAATATCAGCCATGCGCGACTCAAATGGCATTGAGGCGGCAAAGCCCTGCTGATACCACGAAGCATGATCTGAACAGCCATAACCACACTGATCAAAACCATAACTTAGGGTGGGTAAATAAGTATCGATCAATTGTCCCAAAAACTGATTTTGGCCGCTGTTAGTATAATCTGTCATCATCACAATATCATCGCTACTGCCATGATTACCGGTCATATCAAATTGCACCATACCTACCACATTTTTGCCCTGTGATTTATACGCCGTTGCAATCGCTTTTGAACCTCGCAGCCCTACTTCTTCAGCTGCAAAACCCATAATTTGGATTGTTCTTTGTGGTTGATAGTTATTATCTACGATTGCCCGAAGCACTTCCGACAAGACCGCAATACCGGAGGCATTATCATCCGCACCGGGCGCTCTACCATTACTAGGATTTGATTGATTAATTGAATCTAAATGACCGCCAACAATTACTATTTCATCCGCTTTTTCGCTGCCTTGAATAGTCACAATTACAGATGATTGCGACCAACTATGGCTAAAGTAATCAACACTAATATCAGCGCGGTTGCTCGCTAACTGTTGCCAATAATCTTTTAACCATTGAGATGCATCAACTCCACTTTGTACTGAGTAATAGCGATTATTAAAAGCACTCAACGAATTAACGGTATTGGTTAGATCATTAGGACTAATGTTATTGATCAGTGTCTGTACCGTTTGCGCATTATCTATTGTGTAGTTAATAGCCAAACTGTTGATTGACTGATTCTGTACTTTAGCTAATTGCTCAGTATAAAGCTGCGCCTCAAGCAATGATTCATGTGCTACAAAGCCACCGCAACGATGGTAATTGTCGTGCATAAATTCACTTAAATTAGCCACTTCAGCCTGTTTAATACGCATAAAATCAACAGAAGATAAGCTGGATGCTTGTGGAGCGAGGAGCTCTGTACTGTGTTTATGAGCTGTTTGGTTTAATTTGTAATGTTTAGCTGCTACAGGGTCAATACTTACCCAAATACTGTCAGGCTCTTGTGCTATTACCAGCTGACTTACCAATAATGACACTGTGCCAAGCAGGACGCTTGGTGCAAAGATATTCATAACAGTTTCCTTTTTTTCTGTGTTTACCCAAATTCAGACTCTGAAAATATAAGGGGAAAAAAGGGAGCGAATGCTCCCTTAGGTGAGGGATTAGTTAGCTGTTATTGTTAACGTTACGCCACTTGCCGCGCTGTAGCCTTGTAAATCAATATACCAAGTGCCCGCTTGTGGAGCAGTAATTTCGCAACTTTCGTTGTTACCATTTTTATATGGTCGACATTGATAAGACGATGTTGATGATGGCGAACCAAAATTAACATACAAGTCTGCATCACCAGAACCACCCGCTATAGCGACATTCAATGTTGAATAACCTGCGCTTAGTTCTTGACTAAAACGAGTCCAACCACCTGAGCTAACACTTACATTGGTTTCAGTACGGTTTATTGGTGTACTACCCGTATCACCGCCATCAAAACTCCCCGTGAGTGAAACGCCCGATATTTGGTTCCAGGCTTCAACCATTACATAGTAAGTACCTGCTTGAACATTGCTGATAGCACAGCTTTCAGTGCTGGTTGAAGTCGTGCTGTTACAGTCAAAACTATTTAGTGTTGGTCTTTGCGCAAATTTTACATACAAGTCCGCATCACCACTGCCACCTACCGTATTAAACTGCAAATTAGTGGCATTAGCTGGTACTTCTAAGGTAAAGAACAGTTGCTGTTTTTCTGTACCACTGATCCCAGTGCGTGGCACGCCATTGCTAAGTGGCTCGTCAATTGGTGGCTCTACTCCTCCACAACTACTGCCAGGGCTTAAATTTGACGTTACACCCACTGCCGCAAGTGCGCTTTGTACATCACCTGGGCTGTAATCTAAATCACATGCCGCATCCATTACGCCATTCCCTGCCAAGTCCCAATTGGTACTAGCGGTCCAATATAATTGGTTTGCACGCGCCATAACCTCAAAAGCTTTTCTAGTATCCCAACCAGCTTTAGTTGCTAAGTTATAGAATGCTTTATTAAATACACCGGAGCTGTAATGTACATCCATCCCAGAATAATAACTCGATTGGTTATCAATTGAACTACCATCTTGGGTCGGGTTATTCATGTAACGCAATGCACCATTGCCTTTGAAAATTTCTTGGCCAACTAACCAATCATTAGTGCCTAGCATATAAAACTCGGCAGCTTCACCAGCCATATCAGAAAACGCTTCATTCAAGCCGCCCGATTTCCCACTGTATACAAGCCCTGAATTTTGCTCAGTAAAACCATGGCTAACTTCATGAGCAGAAACATCTAAACTAACTAATGGATAAAAGGTATTTTGACCATCACCAAAAGTCATTGCTGATCCGTCCCAAAAAGCATTTTCATAATTACTGCCGTAATGAACACGCATTTGCAATTGAAAAGACAGCGGAGGAGAACCAATCCAGTCGTTATACATATTAAAAATGACATTACCAAAGTAGTGCGCGTCATTTAATGGCGAATAAGCGCCATTTATTTCCTTAAAGGTGTTTTCGGGGCAAGTAAAGGAATACGCTGAAGAGCCACTGGTGCCACCATTTAAATTAATGGTTTTAACATTTGCGTTATTCATGGTGCAAGTGTTGCCTGATTGCGACACATCTAAACTACTAAAATCAGTTCCGTAAATGTACTTTCCTGTTTTTAAATTTCCACCAGGGCCTGTAGCATTGGCATGTTGAAGGTTATCAAAGCTATGCAAAACCTCACCAGAATTCGCATCAATGATCTGATAAGGTCGAGAAGGATTAGCACCATAAGTAACATACGATACTTCATACACTAAATGTGCGACATGTTGCGCATCAAGCCAAATCGCTAAACGCGATTGTTCATTGTGTTTTTTAAGGCTTACTGATTTAGCCGCTGCCGGGGAGTTTTTTAACCCCTGTGTAATAGCCATTTTTTTACTGAGTTTTGGCATCACTGAGCTTATATCGCTACTAATATCATATACAGCAGCACCATGAGCGCGTTTTAATTGGCCATTATTATCAAACGTTAAACTCACAGTATCACCAATGACTGGTAATCCTTGATACTGTTGTTGATAACGCCGAGTCGTATCACCATTATTACTTTTTACTTCTTTTAATACGACTAACTCATTACCTGCATCCAAACCAACTAACTGGATTGGGCTTGCCATAAGTACCGATGATGCACTATTTTGCAAAGCTGTAGTTAGGGCTGCTTGCTCATTCAGATATTGTTTATTTGCAGCTACTGCACTTGATACTTGCGTTACCGCAAAAGCAGCAAGAGTTGCTAATGTGATTTTAGATAAATTCACGTTTACGCTCCATTTAAATTGTTATTTATTTAATATTTTTGTATTAAACCGGCACTACCCGTTCCCGATTCAGATTCAGCCTAGACTGTTTTTACTGAAATTGAAAATTAAACAAAAAATTAACAAATGCGAAAGCTGAAACACTCTAAAACAATGACTTAACCTTAAATTGTTAATTAAAAAACAAAAGAAACCCAGTAAATGTAAATATATGGATACATAAAATTAACATTTACTTGCATTTCATTTGTCTTTATTATTGGTAATGTATTAAATGTCATTTCTGCTCAGACCTATAACTGCAGTGATTATGTTGATTGACAACAGAGCTATATATGTAAATAGCAAACTGCAAATATTGACGATTAGCAAAGAAGCTATTGCGGTTTAAAAGCAGTAATGTCGATAAAGTCTCAAACAAAACCATCAATTAATTTCGTTGTTGCTACGTGAGTAGCAAAAACGCCTCTTAAAAGTGTAATTATCAGCATTGTCGCGGTGACATTTCAAAGTCTCAGGAGTAACATACCCGCGCGAAAGTACATTCCCTTTTGCTCATTCCAATATATTATTTAAGGTCAAACAATGAATGCTTGGTACCTCATTTGTTTTTTATCTGCATTAGCGATTTTTATCGCATTTGCTAACCAGTATATCCTCAAAATGCAAACCACTATTGCCATAACAACTGGCTCAGTAGTGATTTCATTGTTATTAATACTCGCGGTAAAATTATTGGGCGATTCAACCGCACTGGAGATTACACAAATAGTCTCAAGTATCGATTTTAATCAATTATTACTCAAAGGCATGCTCGGCTTTTTACTGTTTGCAGGCGCACTAGAAATTAACCTTGCGGCACTCAAAAAACAACGTTTTGAAATTACCGTACTGGTGTTATTTTCGACCTTAGCCTCCACCTTTATCATTGGCTTTTTAAGCTTTTACTTATTTGTCGCGTTAGGCTTTGCGGTGCCTTTTATCTATTGTTTATTGTTTGGTGCATTAATAAGTCCAACCGATCCAATTGCAGTGCTTGCAATTATTAAACAAATGCGTGCCCCTGAAGGCATTTCTGTGCAAGTTGAAGGTGAATCATTATTTAATGACGGTATTGGTTTAGTTATTTTTACCACTATTTTTGCCGTGGCTTTTCTCGACACTGAAGCCAGTGCAGCAGGCATTGCAGAGCTATTCTTTGTCGACGCACTGGGAGGGATTGCATTTGGTTTAGTGATTGCGTTAGTGGGTCATTATCTGATCATCAACAGTCGTGATGTAAATATTCGCTTGTTACTAACCTTAACTATACCGACAGCAGGATTCGCCGCTGCCAATATATGGGAAATATCTGGCGCACTGGCGATGGTAACTAGCGGTATATTGTTAGGTAATATAACCCGTACTAAAGCGACAGAGCGCACCGGGCCTGAAGACACTCGCTACGTAAAAGACTTTTGGCACGCCACCGATAGCTTTTTAAATGCGTTGTTGTTTTTGATTATCGGTATGCTAATTGTCACTATGCCCATCAGCCTAGCTGAAATTGGTTTAGGACTACTAATGGTGCCTGTAGTATTACTTGCTCGCTTTATCAGTGTTGGCGCACCGTTTGTGGTATTTAAGAAATTTAGAAAATACGACAAACACTCAGTTAAAATTTTAACCTGGGGCGGCCTGCGCGGTGGCCTTGCTTTAGCAATGGCTGCGGCAATTCCTCGTGATCAAGTATTTGTGGGCGGCTCTGATTTACATAACCTGCTTGTTATTGTTACCTACGTTGTGGTGATATTTTCGATTATTGTGCAAGGGCTCACTATTTCGCCGTTAATTCACAGTAGCATTAGTGCCAAACAACAAAACTAACATTTAAACTTACTTCTGGCGCCGCGAGCTAATGCTTACGGTGCTAGAATTAGTTATGCATTTCCTATGCATAAGATCCTATAAATATTACGCCCATGTGTCTAAATGGGTTTCGTCTTCCTCGTCTGTTTTGCGCTCTTTCTTAGCTGTTTCAAGCTTTTCTTTAGGCAGTAGTTCTTTGCGCTCCAACTGACGTTTTTGCCGCTTTTCACGTTCAATTCGCTGCGCGTTCGAATCTTTTAGCCCCGCAATATGAAAAGCGCCTTTCGACTCAAGTTGCAAACGAGTGATCTGCCCTAAATAAGGGATCATAATATCCATACGTTCCTCCTTTGGTTACTCTTATCATCGGCCGTTATAGCTTATTCTTTAATTTATGCAAAAAAAACTTGCCAGCTTCCCCACAAATGTGTTTTTCTATATGTGAAATTTACTTAAACAGATTAAACACTTTTGTTTACATGAAGCAATGATAAAACGAAAGTTATTTAGGATATATTATAATGCGCTTAAACCTGACAACAGTACATCATCACCACCATTCACCGGAATAACCTGTCAGGTCTTTCGCTGAGAGGTTATTCCTAAAAGGAACCTCTGGCGAGTCAACATACCATGATTCATTTTTCGCCCTGAGGTTCCCTCGGGGTTTTTAGTTTTTAAATTAAAGGAAAAATGAATAATGAGTAATAGCAACCGTCTACGTATCGCCATCCAAAAAGGTGGCCGCCTTTCTAAAGATTGCCAAGACTTACTAAAACAGCTAGGTGTTAAACTTAACTTGCGTGAGCAACGTTTGATTGCCCACTCAACCAATATGCCGATTGACGTACTACGTGTGCGCGATGACGATATACCCGGTCTGGTAATGGACGGCGTGTGTGATTTAGGCATAGTAGGCGAAAACGTACTCGTTGAAGTACAAGCTGAGCGCCAGCGCCAAGGCGTACCAAGTGAAGTAACTAAATTGTCTAAACTTGATTTTGGCTACTGTCGCCTTGCACTTGCATGGCCGTCAGAACTTGGCAAGCAAGATAAAAGCTGGTTTGAAGGCAAACGCATTGCTACCACCTACCCTGAAATCTTAACTCAATACTTAAAGCGTGAAGGCATAAACGCCAGCACAGTAATGCTGACTGGCTCTGTAGAAGTCGCACCACGTGCAGGACTTGCAGATGCAATTTGTGATTTAGTATCTACCGGTGCCACACTTGAAGCCAACGGCCTTATGCAAGGCGATACTATTTTAGAATCAAACGCCTGCCTTATCCAAAATAAAGACTTACAAGATGCTGACAAACTAGCACTTATCAACAAACTTATGCCACGCTTACGCGGCGTGAGACAAGCCAAAGAAAGCAAATACATCATGCTGCACGCGCCAAAAGATAAACTGGATGAAATTTGCGATATTTTACCAGGCTCTGGCCAACCAACGGTATTAGCTCTTGCTGGCTCTGATGAGTACGTAGCCCTGCACATGGTGAGCAGTGAAACATTATTTTGGGAAACAATGGAGCAATTAAAAGCGCTAGGCGCCAACTCTATCCTCGTTATGCCAATTGAAAAAATGATGGAGTAAGTCAATGTTGCGCTGGAATGAGGTTTCCAAAGATGCACAAGCAGCGGCGCTAATGCGCCCTGCTGTTAGTGCAAGTGTGGAAGTAGAAGCTATTTGCCAAGCTATTATGGCAAGCGTAAAAGAGCAAGGCGACACAGCCTTACTCGACATGGCTAAGCAATATGATAACCGCGAAAATCCGCGCTTATTAGTGCCGCAAAGTGAGATCAATGTCGCTGAGCAGCAGTTAAGCGCTGAGCTTAAATACGCGATAGACACGGCCTACGCTAATGTAAAACGTTTTCACCAAGCACAGCTACCCAAAGATATTAAATTGTCGACTCAGCCCGGTGTGTTATGTGAACTAAAATACCAAGCCATTGAAGCCGTTGGAATATATGTGCCAGGTGGCAGTGCGCCATTGCCTTCATCAGTGATCATGCAAGGTGTACTGGCGCAGCTAAGTGGAGCGACAACCGTAGTGTTAGCAACACCGGTGCAAGGTGATTTACCGATAAACCCAGCAATTTTATATGCGGCTAAACTATGCGGTATCAAAACAATCGTAGAAAGTGGCGGCGCAGGTGCAATCGCCGCAATGGCTTATGGTACAGACTCAGTGCCCAAGGTGAATAAAATTTTTGGCCCGGGTAACAGCTTTGTGACTATGGCTAAACAACTAGTAGCTCAGACCATACCAGGCATGGCGATCGATATGCCTGCGGGCCCGTCTGAGGTGTTAGTGATTGCCGATGAGCGCGCAAACCCTGAATTTATTGCCGCTGATTTATTATCTCAAGCTGAGCACGGCGCTGATTCGCAAGTAATTTTACTGTGTAACAGTGAACGTATGATTGCCCGCACCGAGCAAGCTATTGAACGCCAATTAGCCAAACTATCGCGTCAAGATATTGCCGCAAAAGCATTGGCTAATTCATCGCTTATTTTGGTTGATTCAATCGAGCAAGCATTTGCTGTATCAGCACAATACGGCCCTGAACACTTAATACTGCAACTGGCTGATGCCAACCCATATTTAAACAAAGTTAAAAATGCAGGATCTGTGTTTGTGGGTGACTACACGCCAGAATCTGCTGGTGATTATGCCTCTGGTACTAATCACGTATTACCAACCTATGGCTACAGTGCCACTTATTCAAGCTTAAACTTACTTGATTTTTTTCGCACTTATACCGTACAAACCATTACTCAAAATGGTTTAAAAAACTTATCAAAAGCAATTTTACCATTGGCTGATGCAGAAGGACTTGATGCCCACGCAAATGCCGTTAAGGTGCGTTTAGAGGCGATGAACAATGAGCAATAACCCTTTATTACCGGCCAATATTGATGCATTAGCAGCATATAGCTCGGCAAAAAGTGAGAAACTAACCGGCACAACGTGGCTTAATGCAAATGAAAGCCCGTATGTTAAAAGTATCGATATCAGCATTAATGATTTAAATCGCTACCCTGATCCGCAGCCTATGAATGTTATTAACCGCTATGCTGATTACGCAGGACTCACTGCTGAACAAGTACTTATGACCCGTGGTGCGGATGAAGGTATTGAGCTACTGGTACGCACCTATTGCCAACCAGAGCAAGATTCTGTTGCTTTATTTTTACCTACGTACGGCATGTACAAAGTCACCGCCGACACTCACAACGTAGCAATAAATGGCTTAAGCCAAGCATTATTATTCGATGGTACTGTTGATCAAATAATCAACGCTGTTGGTAATAGCAAATTAGTGTTTATTTGTAATCCAAATAACCCAACAGGCAGCTTAACACCGCTTGAAAAAATAAAGGCTATTGCAACAGCACTTGCCGATAAAGCACTGGTCGTTGTGGATGAAGCTTATATTGAATTTTGCCCAGAGCAAAGTGCAAGCAAACTCATCAACGAATTTGCCAACATAGTAGTACTGAGAACGCTCTCTAAAGCATTTGCGTTAGCAGGCCTGCGTACAGGCTTTACTCTTGCCCAATCGTCAGTACTAGCGCCAATCCGTAAAGTGATTGCACCGTATCCGGTATCAACGGTAGTGGCAAGCATTGCTGCAAATGCACTCAGCCCAGATGCCATTACTTCAATGCGTCGCCAAGTAAGTATTTTAAATGCACTAAGGGCAAAGCTAAAGCTGTGGCTCGAAGCCTCCCCTGCCGTATTACAAGTGCTCAGTGGCGAAGGAAACTTTGTCACTCTAAAGCTCGCCGATAAAAACAGCTTTAATATCGCACTTGAGCAAGGCTTAGTTATGCGTGCTTTTACTTTATACGGCGAAAACGATTGGCTACGTATTTCAATCGGCAGTGAGCAAGAACTAGAACAAGTAAAAATATGGTTAGATGGCCTAAGCCAATCAGCCACTTTTAAAGAGCAGGAAGTATCATGAGCAACCCGTATTTATTTATCGACCGTGATGGCACTATTATTGAAGAGCCAATCACCGACAAGCAAGTAGACAGTCTTGAAAAGTTAGCGTTTTTACCAAACGTGATCCCTGCTCTTTTGCAATTACAAGGCGCAGGCTATCGTTTAGTGATGGTGTCAAACCAAGATGGCTTAGGCACTGACAGCTTTCCAACGGCTGATTTTGATATTGCCCAAGATAAGATGATGGCTATTTTATCAAGCCAAGGCATTAAATTTGACGACGTATTAATTTGCCCACACTTTAATGAGCAAAATTGTGATTGTCGTAAGCCAAAAACAGGGTTGCTTACCGAGTTAATGCGCTCAGGTAAAGTCGATTTAGCACGCTCATTTGTGATTGGCGATCGCCAAACAGATATTGGCCTTGCACAAAACTTGTGTTGTGAAGGTATTTTGTATGACGGTGATTGGAATGCAATTGTCACTAAACTTACCACCGCTGATCGACAAGGCCGCGTGACTCGCAACACTAAAGAAACGCAAATTGATGTAAAACTCAATTTAGATCAAAGTAAAAATGGCGAGATCAGCACTGGCCTAGGCTTTTTTGATCACATGCTTGATCAAATTCGCACCCATGCCAATATTGGCCTTGATATTCAAGCAAGCGGCGACTTGCACATTGACGAGCACCACCTTGTTGAAGATATCGGCATTGCCCTTGGTTTAGCGCTTAAACAAGCCCTTGGTACTAAATCACAAATTGCTCGCTATGGTTTTGCCCTACCGATGGATGAATGCAAAGCAGAGGCACAAATTGACTTGTCAGGTCGTGCTTCGTTTGTATTAAACGCTAACTTTAGCCGTGAAAAAGCCGGTGATTTAGATGTACAAATGGTTGAACACTTTTTCAAAAGCTTAAGCGACAATGCAGCGATCAGCTTAATATTGTCGGTTAGCGACGGTAACTGCCATCACCAAGTTGAAGGTTTATTTAAAGCGTTTTCTCGCGCTTTACGTATGGCCATTGCCGCTGATGCCAGCCAACAAACAGCCAGCTCTAAGGGGTGTTTATGATTGCCATAATTAACACCGGTTGTGCCAACATAAACTCTGTACGCTTTGCTTTTGAGCGCTTAGGGCAAACGCCAGAAGTTATCACCTCACCAGAGCAACTTAAAAACTTTGAACGCGCTATTTTACCAGGTGTTGGCCATGCATCTGTTGCTATGAAGCGCTTGGTAGAAGGCGGTTGGCAACAGGCAATCAATG
Source organism: Pseudoalteromonas sp. SG41-1 (assembly GCF_014164575.1). Taxonomy (NCBI): domain Bacteria; kingdom Pseudomonadati; phylum Pseudomonadota; class Gammaproteobacteria; order Alteromonadales; family Pseudoalteromonadaceae; genus Pseudoalteromonas; species Pseudoalteromonas sp. SG41-1. The sequence goes on along the minus strand of NZ_JACJFL010000006.1, from coordinate 101,419 downwards.
AATACCAACGCCCTCTGATGGGGATTTGTTTAGGCATGCAGTTACTGTGCGAAAGCACTGAAGAAGGTAATGTGCAATGCCTTGGCAAAATACCTGGGCACGTTAAAGCACTTGATGTGGGTAGTTTAACGTCTCCGCACATGGGTTGGAATAACCTCACCGTTAATCGTGAACATGCTTTAACCAAAGGCCTTGATGCAAACAAGCAAGTATATTTTGTGCATAGTTTTGCTCATACCGTGAATGATGCAACATTGGTTAGTGGCGAATACGGGCAAACCTTCTCAGCGATTGTTGCCAACGATAACTACGCGGGTATGCAATTTCACCCTGAACGTAGCGCTAAAGTCGGCACTCAGTTATTGCAGAACTTTTTAGACTGGCAGCTATAAATAAAGCGTATCAACACAAATTAATAAAGAGAATTCAAGTGATTATTCCAGCATTAGATGTATTACAAAATCAAATTGTGCGCTTATATCAAGGTAAATACGATACTGCACAGTTTTACCCGTTTGAGCTTGGTGCGCGCTTACAAGAGTATGCACAAAGCGGCGCAGGTAAATTACACCTTGTTGATTTAGAAGGCGCACGCGATCCTAATAAAAAACAATGGCAACACATTCAAGCAGCCACCAAAGTACTTAACGTACCGTATCAAGTTGGTGGCGGTATTCGTACTGAACAAGACGTAAGCGACTGGCTTAAAGCCGGTGCTAACCAAGTAGTAATTGGCTCTATGGCGGTTGAAAAACGTGATGAAGTAAAAAGCTGGATTGAAAAATTTGGTGCCAAGCACTTTGTTATCGCCCTCGACGTTAATAAAACCGACAATGGCTGGGCACCTGCCACCCACGGTTGGTTAAGTGAATCAGAATTCGGCTTATTTGAATTAGTCGATTTTTATGTAGCACTGGGTGTAATTGATTTTTTATGCACGGACATCAGTAAAGACGGCACCATGACTGGTCCTTCGTTTGCATTATATGAAGACTTAATAAAACACAACAGCAATATTAAAGTACAAGCATCTGGGGGTGTAAGCTCGCTTGATGACATTAAAAAGCTCAAAGAGCTTGGTGTAGGCGGTGTTATTTTAGGTAAGTCACTGCTTGATGGCGCATTTAATGTAGAGGAGGCGTTGGCATGTTATCAAAACGCATAATCCCGTGTTTAGACGTTAAAGACGGCCAAGTAGTCAAAGGCGTTAAATTTAAAGGCCACGAAGTGGTTGGCGACATATTAACAATGGCTAAAGCGTATAGCGAAGCTGGTGCTGACGAACTGGTATTTTATGAAATTAGCGCCAGTGTTGAAAAACGCCTTCTCGATGTAAACTGGGTAGAGAGCATAGCACGTCATATTGATATTCCATTTTGTGTTGCAGGTGGTATTAAATCAGTGGCTGATGCAGCACGCGTATTAGAACGCGGCGCTGATAAAATCAGTATAAACAGCCCTGCTATTGCCCGTCCTGAGCTTATCAAAGAACTACATGATGAGTTTGGTAAACAATGTGTCGTTGTCGGCATTGATAGCTTTTACGATGAAGTAACTGGCGAATATTTAGTGTATCAGCTTACTGGCGATCCTAATGCGTCAAGCCGCACCCGTTATAAAACCGAAGAATGGGTAAAACGCGTGCAAGACTTAGGCGCAGGCGAAATCGTACTCAACTGCATGAACCAAGATGGCGTACGCAATGGCTACGATAACCAGCAGCTGTCTAAAATGCGTGCTTTGTGTGATATTCCACTTATCGCCTCAGGTGGTGCTGGCACCATGCAAGATTTTGTCGATGTATTTAAACAAAGCCACGTTGATGGCGCACTGGCAGCCAGCGTATTTCACAAAAATGTGATCAACATCGGCGAATTAAAACAATATTTAATAGATAACCAAGTGGCGGCGCGACTATGCAACTAACCAAACAAAACCTTACCCAAGTTGATTTTGCTAAAAGCGAATTGATCCCTGCCATCGTGCAAGATGCCCGTACTGGGGTTATTTTAATGCAAGGCTTTATGAATCAAGAATCGCTGGAAGTCACCTTTGAAAAGCAAAAAGTGACGTTTTACTCGCGTTCAAAAAATCGTTTATGGACCAAAGGCGAAACCTCTGAGAATTACTTAGAAGTAGTGTCTGTCCATACTGATTGCGACTATGACTCTATTTTAGTGCTGGCTAACCCGCTTGGGCCAACTTGTCACTTAGGCACACAAAGTTGTTTTGGTGATGCTGCAAAACCAAGCCTAAGCTTCTTAGCGCAGCTTGAGCAAGTAATTGTATCGCGTAAAAACGACGACCCTGAAAAAAGCTACACCGCCTCTTTGTTTGCTAAAGATTTAAGCCGCAGTTGTCAAAAAGTGGGTGAAGAAGGCGTTGAGGTCGCTTTAGCTGCAATGAAACATGATAACGAAGAGCTAACCAACGAATCAGCTGATTTGTTATATCACTTAATCGTATTGCTACAGCGCCAAGGCCTAGAGCTACAAGACGTCGTTGCATGTTTGCAAGGAAGACATAAGTAACTATTAATTAAAATACTAATTAAGCGCTGAGTTATACTTAGCGCTTTTTAAATATAGTTAAGGAATGAACTCAAAAACATTGCTTAGTGCCGTGTCCGGTTTTAGTGCTGAGGATCATTATCTATAATAGAATAACTTTGCTATAGTATAAATTATTTGTAAATTCGCTATTGGAGGTTGCGACTCAATCAAATTCAATAAAATATTGCGCGGCAACTTCTTATACCGCAGGAATTTTTCTGTTTTTCAATCCTTCATACAATTAAGCTTAACTATATGCCTTACATAAAATTTATCCATATCGCTTTTCTTTTGGTTCCATTTCTTGGCTTTGGTGCGCAATTCGATACGAGTCAGCGAATCACACTCGACTCAACTATCTTGCAAGAAAAACGTACCCTGCAAATTTTATTGCCCGAGAACTACCAAAGTAATACTTCCAGCACCTACCCTGTTATCTATTTACTAGACGGCGATTTTAACTTTCATGGAGTGTCAGGCATGTTGGATATGCTATCCAATAAAAGTGAATTGATCCCGAACGTTATTCTGGTAGCTATTGCCGACAATGGCACCGAAAAATATCGCGAGTATATGACCCCAAACAACTCAAACTCTCCGGGAAAAGGTAACGCGGGTGCAGCAGATATTTTTCTTAACTACCTAAATAATGAAGTACAACCGTACATAGACAGCCACTATAGAACAGCTGAACATAGTACCCTTGTTGGCCATTCTGTAGGTGGGCTTTTTGTACTCAACAGTCTACTCAATGCTCCTGAGTCATTTAATAATTATGTCGCGGTAAGTCCTTCTGTTTGGGTTTCAGATAATGCAATAGTTAGCCAAGCAAATAAGCTTTTAGGTAAAACCCAACATTCACCAGTGTCATTATATTTATCATTAGGTGACGAAATGCAAATGCACCAGTATGACTTTATCCACGAGTTAGATGCCAAACCCATTCCTAACTTAAATTGGCACTTCCAGCATTACCCAGATGAAAATCACGGCTCTGTGATACTAATAGCCCTAAGAGATAGCTTAAAACACATATTCAAAGGCTGGCATGTACCTGAAAGAATACTGGAACAAAATACTCCCTCCGCGACTATTGACTATTACCTAACTATTCAAAAAGAGCTGAAGATAAAACAACCCATCCCTGCATCCGTATTTCACATCGTTATTCGTCAACATTATCGCCAAAAAAAAGCAGAAGCATTACCTCAATTTATAGCCAAAGCTATAAAACAATCTCCTGTATCTAAACAAACCTTGCTAATTAAATACGCATCTTTTGTTGAGCACTATGAAAGCCCCAGTGCTGCACTAGCCATACTAAAAAAATCAGAGAGCGAATTTAGTCATTCAATCGATTACTTAAAGGCCATTGCCTCCACCTATAGCCAATTAAAAGACCCAGAAAAAACGAAAAAGTACTACCAAAAAGCACTCGAGTTGGCCAAGGAGCAAAATGTAAACCAATGGCAACTTAATATTCTGGAAGCGAAAATACATTAGAAGAAATGAATCATCCTAAAAATCATATAATAACAGTAGGTTGGGTTTACAAAAACATTTATTATTGTCTTATTATTCTTAGCGACTAAAAAAAATTCCCCCTCTTTAAACCTTTTTAGTCGCTCTATACGACTAAACTAAAAACACCACAAAAATGAAAGGGAATAATAATGATTAACGCATTCACACGATTGACTCTGATTGGCACTGTACTGCTATCAACTCAAGCTTTGGCTTGGAATAACGAGATGACACTACAAGACACAAAAAAGCTTACCCTTGATGCTCAATCACTATCAGCATTAAACGTTGAAGCAGGTTCGGGCTTTTTACATATAGTAGGCAGTAATACCGACACTGTGACGGTAAAGGCTGAAATTTATCAATATGAAGCGCATGACAACTACTGCCTTACTTTAGATAAAAGTGGCAACTCAGCAAAATTAACTGCGAATAATTGTGATAACCACAGTGAAGATCATACGCGCATAGATCTAACGGTGTCGCTCCCAGCAACATTCTTGCTTGATATTACCGATGGATCAGGCGAGATCTCGATTGAAAATGCAGCTGAAACTAGCATTCATGATGGTTCTGGCGCAATTATAATCAATAATATTTCGGGTCAATTAACCATTGAAGATGGCTCAGGTGCAATCACTGCGAGCAATATTACTGACAGTGTAAACATCCATGACGGCTCGGGCAGTATTGAACTGGCAAACACTCAAGGTGATGTAATTATTCATGATGGGTCGGGTAATATCGATGTGCAAAACATTGTCGGTAAAGTCACAGTAACCGATGGCTCTGGTGGCATTTATGTTAACAAAGCAGGCAGTTTTACTTTACTTGCTGATGGTTCAGGTAGCGTAACAATAAAAAATGTACCTGTTCAAAATCTATAAGTGGCCGCGTTTGCTTAAAGTAATACTTAGTTTTGAGGCAAATAATTTTGAAATATTACGCTAAAAACGTTTGATATAAGTCATGCAATGATTTTATTTTCACGTCTTTAATGGCATTTTTTCAAGCCCTTAGGTATCCTTTAAGCAACTTCGAAGGATTAGCTATCACAAAAGGATAGTCCACTATGAAAAAGTATTTATCGGTATTATTAACAGGCCTTATTTTATCGGGTTGTAGCAGCTTAACAACAGAGCAAAAAGCAAGTATTGATAACCTCACGCCTTGTGAAAAAATCAATGGTTTATTAGCCGCCTACGACTCACGTTTTGAAGTGTTAAAGCGCACCCGCGTAAATACAAAGTACGCAGAAACCTGGACCGCTAAATACAATCTCGTTGGTGAAGCATGCCAAATCAGTGCTTTGGATGCCGATACAGTGACTTATCGTTGCCAAGATAATTACCAAGAACAAACGCAAGCGGTGGCCATTCATCAAAAGGCTGTTGACTTCACCCGAGCTTGTTTAGCGCAAAATAACTGGCACGAACAACAAAAAGAATCTGCTGATTCATTACGCACTACCTTTGTACTTGATGAAAAAAACCCAGCTATTTCAATTCATACCGGAAAAACATTATCTCGCTCAACGCCTTGGTCTACCTCATTTGAAGTAGGTAAATCGGTAGCAAATAAATAGCATTAAAACCATAAAACAGGTCAGCAAATGTTGACCTACTTGGCTAAGGATTTATGAATTCAACACCCCAAAAAAGTTCATCGCTATTAAAAACCGACTGCATTGGGAAATGCCACCGTCTCAAAGGCTATTGCAGCGGCTGCGGCCGAACTAGCGACGAAATATTTGACTGGATCATTTTATCAGACCAAGAGAAACAAGCTATTTTAGATACTCCAAGAGAGGATGCTAATACCCCATAGCTTATTATTAAGGTGCATTGCGTTGCGACGGGTCGCGTTTAAAGTCTTTAATTAATTGCTTAGGGTTAAGCTGCTCACGTTGCTTACTTGCTGCCTCAGCCCACCACAGTAACTGATTAAACGACCGCGAAAAATATTCGCGCCATGATGCTTGCTCTGCCTCTTTGTTTGTTTCACCACTTTCAATAAATACATCTTGCGCTTTTGGCACATGGATCATAGCCGACACCGGCAAACACCCAAGTTCACTTAAAAAACTGCGCATCCCAACAGCGGCACGAACGCCACCCCACTGCCCCGCAGAATACGTAACAATAACGCTGGGTTTGTAAGCAAATAAAGAGCTACCAAAATGGTTTAATAGATTAGCCAATGCTGGACTCATTGAATGATTGTACTCAGGGCTGACCATAATAAAACCATCGCTGGCTTTAATTTTTTCCGCTAGGTCATCGAGTTTTTTAGGCACCTCGGCTTGTGAATAAGCAAAGTGCGGTTTAAATATAGGGTCCAGATCGTAGTCTAGCGGATCTATCAGTTCAATATCGTGGTCACTGTATTGCTCAAGCAAACAGCGTTGGCATGCCTTGGCAACTCTTTCACCGAGACGTGCCGGCTTAGGTGGCGAACTTTTTCGAACTGAACCTAAAAAAATTAATAGTTTCATGTACTGGCACTCCATTTTATTTAAATCAATATACGAATATAAACGTAAATTTGTGCGGTAGGTCATAAATAAAACCTACCTTACAAGCAAAACATAAAATGCATGTTTAAACATTAATGTGGATCACGCTTTACCCCTGTAGCTAACATTACTAAGCTTTATCGAGCGCTTGGTTTACATCAGCAATGATATCGTCAATGTTTTCAATACCCACCGATAAACGAATTAAATCGCGGCTAACGCCAGCATTGGCCAGTTCTTCATCATTTAATTGGCGGTGCGTGGTAGATGCTGGATGACACGCCAGCGATTTAGCATCGCCAATATTTACCAAACGTAAAATCATATTCAGTGCATCAATAAACCGCGTACCGGCTTCAAGGCCACCGGCAATGCCAAAACTTAAAATACCTGACGCTTTGCCACTAGTGGTTGTTTTACTCATTGCGTTATAGGGACTTGACGCTAACCCCGCGTAATTAACCCAAAGCACCTTAGGATGATTCTCTAGGTATTCAGCAAGCTGTTGCGCGTTTTCACAGTGGCGCTGCATTCTTAGCCCTAAAGTTTCAAGACCAATTAAAATGTCAGAGGCGTTTTTAGGCGCAAGTGCCGCACCGGTATTTCTAAGTGGAACAACGCGGCAGCGACCAATAAACGCCGCTTCAGCAAAAGCATCGGTATAAACCACATTATGATACGACGGATCAGGCTCATTCATCATCGCAAAACGAGTGGCATTGGCTTTCCAGTCAAACTTACCCGAATCAACAATTATGCCGCCAATCGCCGTACCATGACCGTTAATATATTTAGTAAGCGAATGCACCACAATATCGGCACCCAACTCAAATGGCCGGCATAAATACGGCGTTGCTACCGTGTTATCAACAATCAGCGGCACGCCTTTGCTATGGGCTATTTTAGCTAATCGAGCGATATCAACAATATTCCCTGCAGGGTTACCAATCGACTCACAAAAAACCGCACGGGTATTCTCATCAATCGCGTTTTCAAAACCGGCAAAGTCATCCGCTTTAATCATCCGCGCTTCAATACCTTGGCGAGGTAGACTATGGGCAAATAAGTTATAAGTACCACCATACACTTGGCTGGTACTGACAATATTAGTGCCCACTTCACACAAACATTGAATTGCGTAAGTGATGGCCGCCATACCAGAGGCCACAGCAAGCGCACCAATGCCCCCTTCCATGGCCGCAATACGCTGTTCAAGCACCGCATTAGTCGGGTTCATAATACGAGTATAAATATTCCCGGGTACTTTTAAATCAAATAAATCAGCACCATGTTGAGTACTATCAAACGTATACGATGAGGTATTATAAATCGGCACCGCCGCCGATTTAGTTGTAGGTTCAGATTCATAACCGTGATGCAGCGCTAAAGACTCAAGTTTCATAATTATTTCCTTCAATTAATTTGCCACTAAGCTAGCATTTATTGGTTATAAAGTGCACATGAAATATATTAAAGGATGTTGAAGTAATTAGATTTAAGTTAAATTCTGCTAAGAGAATTATGTTAGTTTGTTCCACCTTAAACGAACACCTGCTTTTCTTAAGAAAGTGGACATAGCTGTTTATTATGGTTTAGGCTGTGAAGCGTGCATAGACTGATTGAACGTATCTTAACTCCAGATCGTCCTCTGGACTTTTCAGCTATAAAAAATAAAAAGAACAATAATCTGTTGTATTTTTCACTTATCATTACAGCCAACTATAATTATCTTCTCGTAGTTTGTCGCTATTTGAAAAAATATTGATTCTCGTCAAACGGTGCTATAAGGAAATAGCCACTCAATACTCTCTATTTAAAACTTCTGTTTTTACAAAAAATGGACTATAGCTATTGTTATATATAGGAAAAGAAAAAACACAATTAACAGTGAGTTCTTATGAGTAATCCCACAAACGATCTCGAAGCGGAGATTGACCAGCTTAAAGTTCAGCTTGCAAACGCTAGAGCTGAAAATATAAAGTATAAGAAGTTGTTTGAAGTATCTGGGGACGCACTATCAATAATCGACCTGAAATCTGGTAAATTCACAGAATGTAATCAAGCTGCAATCAATATGCACGGCGTCGAAAGTAAAGACAACTTTATTAATTTAAAGCCTTCTGATATCTCACCTGAGTATCAACCATGTGGCAGACGTTCAGAGGAAATAGCCGCAGAACACATTGAAAATACTCTGACTAAAGGGCCACAGCTGTTTCAGTGGGTTCACTCTCGATTAGACGGCTCATCTTTTCCATGCCTTGTATCTCTGACTGTATTAAATGTGGATGGTGATGCTTTTATTTTAGCCATAGGTAGAGATATTAGTGAATTAGTTGAGACGCAAAACAAATTGCATAGTGCTTCAACAGACATAGAACGAATTAGCTACGCTTTCAATGAGGAAAAAGAAAAATTTGAACAGTTTTTTAGCTTAGCGCCGGTAGGCATTGCAATTAATAGGTTAGATAATGGTTTATTTGAGTATGTTAACAAGGAACTGAGTCGTTTTAGTGGTTATGACAAAGACGAACTAAATCAAATGGACTATTGGAAGTTGACACCAAAAAAGTACGAAGAACAAGAAAAAGAACAACTAAAATCCCTCTCAGAAACAGGCCGTTACGGACCTTACTATAAAGAATATATTCATAAAAAGGGTTATGAATACCCCGTACAATTGTCGGGCGTTATAATTAAGAGTGCAAATGGCGATGAGCTGATTTGCTCTGTCATCCAAGATACTTCCCATCAGAAACAGATAGAAACCGAATTACAAATAGCAAAAAACCAAGCTGAAACCAGTTCTCTGAGAATGAAATTGGCAAATGAATCAGCTCAAATTGGTGTGTGGGAGTGGGATGTCATTTCGGGAGAATTAATCTGGGATGAATGGATGTACAAGCTGTATGGCATTACAGAGAATTGTTTTTCTGGTGCTTATGAAGCTTGGACTCATAGTCTTCACCCTGATGATATGGAAGAGTCTAACAAACAATTAGAGGATGCCGTATCAGGTTTAGGTGCTTTTAATCCAGAGTTTAGAGTAGTACATCCAAACGGGCAGGTAAGAACAATCAAAGCTAGCGCAGAAGTTATTAGAGATAATGATGGCAACGCTCTAAAAGTCATCGGTGTAAATTACGACATTACAGATAAAATAAATGCGATAAATGAGCTAGAAGTAGCTAAGCAAAAAGCTGAGCAGGCAACCCAAACGAAAAGTGAATTTTTGTCAAATATGAGCCATGAGATACGTACGCCCATGAATGCAATTTTAGGCGGACTGCAGATGGTCAATACTGAGTATCTCGATGCCAAGTCCAAAGTAATGCTTAAAAATGCAGTATCGTCTTCTAAATCGCTGTTAACCATTATCAACGATATTTTGGATTACTCAAAGATAGAGAGCAATAAACTAAGCCTAGAGCAAGAGCCTTTCTCGATTAGCGATATAATTAAATCTGTGAAATTTGAAGTGGACAGCATAGTCAGTAATAAGGGTATTAAACTTGTCAGTAATATTGATGAAAATTTTAATGATCACTGGTTAGGAGACATTGTCCGTGTTAAGCAAATATTACTCAATCTTGTGTCGAATGCTGTTAAGTTTACTGAAAAGGGTAGCGTAAACATTCACTTGAGCGAAACTCTTTACCAAGAAATGCAGGCTATTAGTCTTGAAGTGGCTGATACAGGAGTTGGAATGAGTGAGGAAGCTCAAGCTCGTATATTTGATCGTTTTTCACAAGCAGACAACTCAACAACACGTAAATTTGGTGGAACTGGGCTGGGTATGTCGATTACCCTCAGTCTTATTCTTATGATGAGAGGCACTATCGATGTAAAAAGCAATGTGGGTAGAGGCACCACTATAAGAGTCATATTACCATTAACTATAACCAATAAGAGTGTCAGCTCTTTCGTACAAAAATCTATGACTCCGCCGCCGTTGAGGGGAAAGAAAATACTGATTGCTGAGGATAACGAAATCAATCAAATTGTCATTCAGTCAATGCTCGAAGGCACTAATGCATCATTAACTATTGTAGATAACGGTAAACAGGCAGTAGAAGCAGCTAAAGAAAAGGACTTTGATTTGATACTTATGGATATACAAATGCCTGAAATGGATGGTGTTGAAGCAATGAAAAATATCATTAATTTCAATAAGCATATACCGATAATTGCACTAACCGCAAATGTAATGATTGATGACGTTGCTGATTATTTAAGCCAAGGATTTGATGCACATATAGCAAAACCAATTGATATTGCTACCCTATACGGTGTTCTGAGCTCATTTATAAAGTAAGTACTTGCTTTGTTTGTGCTTTATTGCCAGTTAGGCTTCGGCAAATCAACTTTCGCTCATAGCAAAAAGTAGACATAAGTCATTACAAATTATACTTATTAAAAAAGGCGCTTACCGTTATGGTAAGCGCCCTACTATTTTACTCATTACTTATTTTACGATTTTCATTTCGTCTAATAGGTTTTGTGCGTTATCTACTTTATCCATCACCCACAGCATGTAACGTGAATCAACGTGGATTGAACGATTAAGTGCTGGGTTATAATCCCAATCGCCAATAATACTTTCGTACACACCATCAAACAGTAAGCCTACCAGTTCGGCTTTACCGTTAAGTGTTGGTGAACCTGAGTTACCTCCAGTCGTGTCTACGTTTGATAAAAAGTTAACTGGTACGGTATTCATGCCACCGGTGTAATCACCAAATATTTTAGCCTTGATTTGCTGTTGCAGTTTTTCAGGCGCGTTAAATGGATCAACATCGGTGTTTTTTGCAAGTAGCCCTTCAAGTGATGTAAACGGTGTTGCTATCAAACCGTCTTGCGGTGAATAGCCTCCAACAGTGCCATACGTTACACGTAATGTGCTATTCGCATCTGCATACACAGGTTTATTTTGTGCTTCATTAAACGCTATGATAGCACTCATTAACTGTGGACGCGCCGCTTGTAGTTTACCGGCAAGTGCTTTGTCTTTGTCTTCTTCAGCTTTCATTACGGCAAAGATGGCCTTCGCGTATTGCATAAATGCATCTTGGCTTTGTTCAAGTTCAGCAAATGATTGCGTAGATAACGCGATACGAACGTCTTCATTATCTAGCGTTGAATTAGCATACATTTTTGCTAATAGTGCACTGTGCTTGGTTTTATCAAAGCCATTTTCTAATTCAAAAACTTTATCTACTTCTGCAAAACGCTCTTCTTTAGGTAACGCGGCATACAGCTCTAAAAAATGTAATAAAATGGCTTTATCAACGTTTGCATCAAAACGGCGACTCATGCGCTTTAAACCGGCTTCAAAGCGTGGTAAATCGCGTTCTTGATAGCCAGATTCACGTTCGCTATCAGGTTTTTGTTGCTCATAAGCTAGGCGATATAAGCTACGTGCGGTACTGATCATTTGTGAGCGGTGCACATAGCCAAGCATACGATCACGCTCATTGTGCTGTTGCGATTGAGCCACTAACGCCGACAATTCATTTAACACTTTACCGTATTGTTTTTTACGCTTACGGTCACTGTTTATCCACGCGGTTAGATCTTGTTCAAATTGCTTTTTACGTTCATACATCGTGCCTTTATTAAAGCTTTCGATCATTGAACCGTAGTTTTTAATATAGTTATTGTAGCCCGCTATAGTACTTTCGTAGGCGATGCGCGCTTTGCTGCCATCTTCTGAATTTTCTTCAATCAAAGCGACATATTTTGAATTATGCTCGCGTGATTTTGGATAGCTGGTATTAAATACATAATCAACTTCAGCAGCAATGCGGTAACGGTTAGTGCGCCCAGGATAGCCTGCTACCATAACAAAGTCGCCATCTTGGACCCCTTTGGCGCTGACACTTAGATATGAATCAGGCACATAAGGTACATTGTCTTCGCTAAATTCAGCCGGTTTGCCGTCTTTACCTACATATGCACGATAAAATGAAAAGTCGCCGGTATGGCGCGGCCACATCCAGTTATCGATATCGCCACCATACTTACCTACGCCCATAGCAGGCGCATATGCTAAGCGTACATCTTTAATTTCTAGTGATTTGATCAAATAAAACTCTAAACCACCGTGGAATGAATACACATTACAGCGATAATTGTCGTCAGCTTCACATGCTGACACTAACGCTTTTTCATTTTTTTCTAGCGCGTCGTAGCGCGCTTTTGCGCTGAGTTTTTCAGTTCCTTTTATTACTTTTTTGGTCACATCGGTAACTGTTTCAGTTACATACACTCTAGAGCCGGGTGCCGCTGGTAAGTCTTCAGCCGGTGTTGTTGCTAAAAAACCGTTTTCTAAAATATTGTTCTCTGGTGTTGAGTTATATTGAATCGAACCATAAGCACAGTGATGATTGGTAACCACCAGCCCTTTTGGCGATACGAAGGATGCGGTACAGCCACCAAGGCTTATCACAGCATTCATTGGGAACTCGGTTAATTTAGAAATCGATTTTGCGTCAATTTCTAGTCCTTTGGCTTTTAGAATTGATTCTAGATCAGGAAGTTGGTGTGGTTGCCACATGCCTTCATCAGCAAATGTTGTGCCCGATACTACAATAGCAAGTGATGCTATGAGTGGTTTTAAACGCATTTTTTTATCCTTTTTATTGTTTCTATAACAGGTTACGCGTGCAGCCTTAGCAAGGTCAATATTTCTGCGACAAAATAGCTGCACTATTGTGTAACAAAATACTGAAAACAAATACTTCTTCGAGCTCTATTGGCAATAAAAACAACACAACAATGCAATCATTTGGTCATTTTCAATAGCTAGGATTTAAATATTATTAATAATGCACGGCCTAATTATGACTGCTATTTTTTTGATCAACCTCGCTCGTTCAACGGAGCGATTAGCAAACAGCCAGCGACAATTAGCTGCACATGGGCTAAGTTTTGAGCGTATAGATGCAATTGATGGCGCCATGCTTTCACAAGCGCAAAAAGAAATTAATTACAGTCCTAGCCTCAACAAACAAAAATACCATTACCCGCTCAGTGCTGGGCAGATTGGCTGTTACTTGAGCCATCGCAAAGCATGGCAAACCATTATCGATAGAAAACTTGATTACGCAATTGTGCTCGAAGATGACTTTATCTTAGATACGAGTATTAATAGTGCAATTAAAAATATTGAACAATTACCGCTCACTTGGCAACTGATAAAACTCTCAGCTTATCAAAACCGTACTCGCAAAATCGCCTATCAAGTGCCGTTGCAGTTTGAGCAAAAATTAGTGATCCATAAAAAGTTGATGACAGGATGTTGTGCTTCTGCAATCAGTTATCAAGGTGCGAAACAATTATTAGCAGCTACTAAGACATTTGCCCGCCCTGTTGATTGTGACCTACAACATATATGGGAAACTCAAGTAACAGGCTATTCATTAATGCCGTATCCAGTCTCTCAAGATTGTGAGCAAGTAAGTGATATAAAGTCGCGTAGCAATGCCCGCGTAAAAAAATCGTTTTTAGCCCGTAAAGGTCAGCAACTCAGTAGCGCGGTAAATAATCACTTTGCAACGGCGGCATTTATCAAAAAGACTAAGCGTGCTTTACCCGATGATCCTAAGTACAAAAAAGGAGCCGCAGCTCCTTTTTACTCATAACCTAGAATCATTAAATGGTATTTATTTTATAGCTAGGTTTGGGTGCTCTACACCCATCCATGCTTTAAATAATGCCATTTGCTGTTTAGTTGCCTGTTTGTCAGCAACCAGCTTTTTATCTTTATCGAAGCCTTGTGCTAGCGTTAGCGTGGTACTTCGTAATGCATCACGGCGTATAAAATCAACGGTTACTTTATCCCCGGCTTTAAATGTTTCTAAGCTTGATTTTAAATCTTTACCAACATGCTTTTTATTAATCGCTACAATTTTATCATCCGCAGTTAAACCGGCTTGCCATGCAGCGCCATCGCGACGCACATGAGTTAAAGTTAATAACTCACCAGTATTTTTTGCCATTGCATCAACACTGGCAAGCGCTTTAGCTGCTTTTGGACGCTCTAACACTAAGCCTACCTTTTTAAACAGTAAGTCAAAATCAATATCTGCTGGTGCATCAACATTATTTGCCCACCACTGGCTGTAATCGCGGCCCGTTAACTGTTTTAAAATAGTTTTCACGTCTTTAACAGTGAAGCCATGCGGCATTTTATATTGATTATAAAGTGCACGATGAACATCTCGGTAGCTTTGCTTACCTTGGCTGTTCTCAAGTAAATCAATATCAAGGGCCATCGAAATCAATGAGCCTTCGGAGTAAATATTAGTACTGTAGTTACGTGCATGGTCACCACCTTGATTTATCCATTTATCAAAACTGGTTTCGCTGGCACTTTGTACTTCGCGCCCTGGCGATAATAAATGACGGTTGACGGTTTTCGTCAACACGTTTAAAAATTCATCAGTCGTGGCAATCCCTGACCGCACCATTAAATGATCTTCAAAATAACTGGTTGAGCCTTCAGCTATCCATAATAGTTTATCGTAATTAATATGCGTGTAATCGTAAGGAACTAAACCTTCAGGTCTATATGCTTTTACATTCCAAGTATGGATAAATTCATGTGCCGCGGTGCTAATAAAAGCAAGGTAATCTTCACGTGAACCAAAACGATCTCGCGGACGTTGGATAATCGTTGAGTTTAAATGCTCGGTGGCGCCACCTGCTCCTGAGGTTGCATGTACCATAAATACATAACGTTGATACGGGTAAGCATCCCAAATAATATTACCAGTAGCGACTAATTTTTTCAGATCGATAAGCATTTGCTCAACATCATAGTTGCCCTCTCCCCAAATCACTAATTCATAATCGCGGCCATCAACTGCAAAGGTGTGGTGTTGATTAATACCCGTTTCAATCGGCGAATCAACTAATACATCGTAATCTGCGGCTTTAAAACTATGCTTTGAGCCCGCACTATCCATACCTGATACTGAGCGCCATGCTTTCGGCACATCTAGCTTGACCGTTACTGGCTCTTGGCGAAATGATTCACTAAACATAAAAAAGCCTGATGCATCTATAAATGCGTGACTATCATCGATATGACGTGCGCGTTTACCTAACTCATTGGCATACACTTGATAATCAATTTTAACTTCCGTTGGTTTATCTAAATGTACTCGCCATGTACTAGCATCAATTTTTTCCCATCTTAATGCTTTGCCATTCTCACCTGTTGCTTCGAAAAAACGCACACCGTTTGCAAGGTTCAAAATTTCGTAACGGCCTGTTCGCCAAGCTGGCAACTTTACATCTAAATGTGCTTGTGCCGTTTGTGGAAATTCTACGCTAACGTTGCCTAAATGATGTTCAGGTTGAGTAACAGCGAGCGAATAATTAACATCGGCCCATGCCGAGTGAGATAATGCGGCTAATACCGAAAATGCTAAAAACTTTTTCATTGCGGCTCTTAATTCATATATCAACTAATTTTATTGTGCCTGAGCGTAACAATGATGATAGAAAATGTGAATTAAAAGCGATAAATACACGTGCAGATAGGTTCAATGAATAAAAATCATCAACAAATGCTAAGTTTTTGACTTACTGACTACATTTGTGCGATTTTTGTTGTAAACTTACAGCAATGAAAGATTTAATCAATGGCGGTAACTATTAGTGTCACAACAGCTCGAAGTTTTAAACAAAAAACTTAAACAAGCCATTGATACTCGCATGGTCGTTGAACATGCACGTAAACATCAGGTAGACACATTGACACACTTTGCAGCTAAGTTATCGTTAAGCTGTAAAGGGATGGATATTGAACTTGATAATCGCTTAGCTAAGTTTCGTAGTGCACTGGCTAAAGGGGTGGATTTTGAGTTATTCGCGCCACTTATAGACGAGATTCTCACACTACTAAAAAACCAAGAAGCACAACAGGCTACACATCAGCGTGAACTTCATAACAGTGTGCTCGATGCTGGCAAGTTACTACAAAAAACCAAAGGGTTACCGGATGATGCACGCCGAACGTTGCGTCATTTACTAGACCATGAACTGAATAATGTGCAATCGACACGGGATTTTATTCCGCTACTTAATCGTTTAGTGACTATTTATCATCAAGCATTACAAGTAAAACTAACTGTTGCAGATGGTCAACAAAGTGCTGTACAACCCAGTTTAGCAAAAGAGTTATTAAATTTAGCTAATGATCTAGTGTTTGAAGATGAATCCGCAGATCAAGTAAAAACTATCAAAAATAATATCTCTGAAACAGATTCAGTTGATGATTTATTGACCTCAGCAATAGATATTATTCGCATCATTGCCAGTAATATCAGTAAAGAGCGACAATCAGCACAAAGTTTTTTAGTGTCATTGAACCAAACGCTCGAAGAATTACATCACTCGATTGTCTCTACAAGTAAACATTCAGAAGCAATGGGAGCTGAATTTACAGCATTAAATAAGCGCATTGAAGGTAAAATTAATAATCTGACGGCACAAACCCAAAATGCCACTTCAATCTCATCATTAAAAGCCTTAGTTGATAACGAATTAAAATCGTTAAGCGAAGACTTAATTGAAAAAGAGCGCCTTGAACAGCAAGACCGTGAAATGCTATTAAGCAGTTTCCAAGAAATAAATCAACGTATTGGCAGCCTCGAAACAAAATTATCTAAATACAAAAAACGCCTGCATGAGCAACGTTTTAAAAGTTTGCTTGATGGACTTACAAAACTGCCAAATCGAGCTGCATTTGACGAACGTTTTCATCACGAGTTTCATTTGTTTGCAGTACAAGAATCAGATGTCACCTTAGTGGTGATTGATGTTGATCACTTTAAGTCTATCAACGACAAATACGGTCACAGCGCTGGAGATAAAACGTTACAAGTGATTGCTAAAGCACTGCAAATGTCAATCCGAAAATCTGATTTCATTGCTCGCTACGGCGGTGAAGAATTCGTTTTATTAATGCCAGGTATGCCCTTAGAGCATGCTAAAAGACCCCTTGAAAAACTAAGAAGAGCGGTGAAAGGAATTCCGTTCAAGTTCAGAGATAAACAAGTAGAGATAACGGTTTCTATCGGTGCCACTCAGTTTAAAAAAGGTGATACCCCATTGGGCGCTTTTGACCGCGCCGATGATGCCCTCTACAAAGCAAAAAATACCGGTCGTGATCGCTTGTGTATCAATGAATAACTACGACCGACCCAGTGCTTTTTATAGCAAGGAGAACGCCTATGTTAATACAGTTAAACCCGACAGGTGTGTTAGATTTACTGTCGCAGCTCGAAGTTGATTTATTAGAACAATCGTCTAACAGTGAACGCTATAAGTTATTTAGAAACTGTGCGCTAGCTGTTCTTAATGTTGGCAGTCATACTGACTCAAGCTCAGAGATTTACAATAAATATCAAGATTTTGATATTCGCTTACTAAGCCGTGAGCGAGGCATAAAAATTGAGCTACTTAACCCTCCGACTACCGCTTTTGTTGATGGTGAAATAATCACCGGAATTCATGAACATATTTTCTCAGTTATACGTGATATTTTATTTATTTGTCAAAAATACGAAAAAGATTTAACCGAACAAAAAGCCATTACACATATGGTTTTTGATATGTTGCGTAATGCCGCAGCGCTTCGCGTAAATAGCGATCCAAGTATGATTGTCTGCTGGGGTGGTCATTCAATTAATGAAAACGAATATAAATACACTAAACAAGTAGGCTACGAGCTTGGTTTACGTGGCTTAAATATTTGTACTGGCTGTGGCCCCGGTGCCATGAAAGGCCCGATGAAAGGCGCAACCATTGGACATGCAAAACAGCGCAACACCGACAACCGTTATTTAGGTTTAACAGAGCCTAGTATTATTGCCGCAGAGCCACCAAATCCGATCGTCAATGAACTAGTTATTTTACCAGACATTGAAAAACGCCTTGAAGCCTTTGTACGCACCGCCCACGCTATAATTATTTTTCCTGGCGGCGCTGGCACTGCCGAAGAGTTATTGTATTTACTTGGCATTTTACTTCACCCTGATAATGCCAAACAGTCGTTACCGGTTATTTTAACTGGGCCGAAAGAAAGTGAAAATTACTTTAGCGAATTATGCCAGTTCATTGAAATGACGTTAGGTAAAGAGGCGCTTGATAAATTTGAAGTTATTATTGATAACCCAGAATTAGTTGGGATCAAACTCAAATCTGCAATGGCAAATGTGCGTGATTACCGCAAGAGTCAGGGCGATGCATATTACTTCAACTGGACGTTAAAAATTGAAAATGAATTTCAGCAACCTTTCGCGCCAACTCATGCCAATATGGCTGGGCTTGATTTACATTTAGACCAAGAAAAGCAATTACTAGCCGCTAATTTACGCCGTGCATTTTCTGGTATTGTTGCTGGTAATGTCAAAGACGAAGGCATTCAAGCCATTAAACAACATGGCCGGTTTATCATTAGCGGTGAGCCGACTTTAATGAAAGCCATGGATAAACTGCTGCAAGCATTTGTTGAGCAAGGAAGAATGAAGCTCCCAGGCAGTCAATATGTTCCATGTTATGAAGTCAAAGCATAAGGGTTAATGTATTCGTGTCAGGTCAGTTACTTTTAATCGATGCGCTTAATTTAATTAGGCGCATTTATGCAGTTGATAGTAATCAAAATAAAGGCAGTGATGAGCAAATGATAAATACCTGCTGCGCGCGGGTAGCTCACGCTTGCGAAAAACTTATAAAGATCACCCAAGCAACACATGCTATTGCTGTATTTGATGGTGATAAAAGCTGGCGTTATCATTATTACGCTCAATATAAAAGCAGCCGTGCCCCCATGCCTGAAACTCTGAAAAATTCATTAGATAAATTTAAACAGGCAATTGAGCAAACGGGTATTGTGGTGTTTGCCCCAGTAAATGATGAAGCTGATGATATTATCGCCACGTTAGCCCATAAAATGGCGCAAAATCAGTTGTATTGTACAATTGTTTCCACTGATAAAGGGTTTCTACCTAGCTTAAATAATTATATTAATGTTTATGATTATTTTAAAAAAGAATATTTAGATCATCACTCTATCGTACAACGTTTTGGTGTTGAGCAAGCTCGATTAATTGATTTTTGGGCAATGGCTGGTGATAAAACTAATGATATCCCTGGTATTAAGGGAATTGGTACTAAAACAGCACAAGAGATTATTAGTAAGCACGCAGATATAACATTCGCAATAGAGGATGAAACGCTCTCTGCAGCAGTACGTAAAAAGTTAGCAACAGGAATGGCTGACTATATTACCTCGAAACATTTGGTTGGTTTACGTACAGATATTAACTTAGGCTTTAGTTTAAAGCAGTTAAGACTCAATTAATCGCATTCACGTAGCACTGAATTTGAACTATGCGTATACTGAATTTAAGTCTCAGCGTAAGAGTGCACAATGTTTAAGAAGTTTTTTCGCTATCTCATATTAGGTTTAGGTGTATATGCCTTAATCGCTACTTTGGTCATTACTTTTTATAAAGATGATCCGCAAGCGATGATATGGCAGGACCGAGAAGCGTTCAATAAACGTTATATCGCTAAATTAAGTATCGAAACACCGACTAACTTAAACACTGTATTAGAGTATTTAGGCAGTCCAGATCTAACATTCGCTAAACGTGATAACGAAGAGGTATGGCAAATTATTTTTTACCGTACTCAACATATCAAATCAGATGGGATCACGACTATGGATGAGTGTACTGGTTTACTGTTTAAAAATGGCGAATTGATTTTGTGGGGACCAAGTGCATTTGATGCATTTGAGCAACGCGGGTAATTGATTATTTATGGATGAACTCTGCGCACAAGATCTTGCCAGCCTATTTGAAAAGACTGACAAATTATTAAGGTTTTATCATAATAGAAGTCAGTGGCCACAAATTTATCCGCTGTTAACACAACTGGCTGAGCAATATTATAAACTCTATGATTCACATCCAAATGCAATGCAAGCCCAACTTACTCTATATGCAGAAACACAAGGTTATACAACCAACTTAGTAGTCAATCAATGTGTCATTGTCGCCGCATTTTGTCGCAGTTTAAGTTACGACAGTAAAATCAGCCAATTGCTTATTTGTGTGTGTTTAACTAACTATTTATGTGTGCAAACACAAACCAATAAGTTGGCCCTGCGCCAACCTCTTACCCAACAAGAAAAAAAGCAATGGCAGTCGCGTCATCAGCTAGCAGTTAAGTTACTGCAATCAGCTAACATTGCCACTGATCATATTGCGGGTATTTTAGCGCGCTTAAATAAGTATAAGCAGGCCTTGCTAAGCACGCCAAAAATCATGATCTATGATGGACCAACGACGTTAGTTGCGTTAGCAAATATTATTGCGATGAACATTACTTATCGTACCCAAAATGATCATATCGACATCTATAAAGCAGTGGCTGATATTTATATCCGTACTCCCAACCTGTTTGCCCAACAAGCATTAAAAGCATTAATCGGTCATTTTGGCCCTTACCTGCCAGGCTCTTTAGTTAATTATAGCGATCAGCAGCTCACGTATATTGGTAAAAACCACCAGCAACGGGATTTATTAATTGCGTTGCATGAGCAGCAAAAAACCAAATGGTATAGTGTTAAGGCAAAGCTAGAATCGCATTCAAAACAACGCCCAAGTAAAGACAAGCGATTATTGTTTAGCGTATGGTTCAATGAACACATAGCTCCCGCTATTGAAATTGTAAACGTTGAAAAACAACAATTACTAATGTTGATAAGCCAAGTTAAAATACAAAAGGAATACTCATACAGTGCCCTTGCTAAATTACTCAACAATCATCCAGCGACAATAGAGTTACTTCGTGAAGCAGTGAAGCCTTATAATAAAGAGCAGCTAGCAGGCAAAGATTTACGCCATTGTTTATCAATGGTCGGCTTATATAATGCGCCAGCAATCATTCAACGGGTGCTCTTTGAGCAATTAGTAAGCCACCAAGCGCATCCATTAATGCAACATATACAATTACGTTTACAGGCAATAATAAGTTTATTAAACCAACTGGTAAGTCGTGATCAACACAACCAGTTCGAGCACCTCGCTTTGCCTATTTATGGTTACGTTAATTATTTGATTGAATACTGTAGCACCACAATTAGCCGTAAGACAGTGTATGAACACTCACCTAAAAGTGATGTAAGTATGCCCTTTGCGTGGCTATTTGGTGTCACGGTTCATGACAGTGGGCATTTATCGGCTTATTTACTTGAATTGCTTGGTGACAACCCATGGACACAAGCGCTTTTAGATGCTGAGCAGCAAAAAAAACAACACTTATCTGCAGAAGCACAATTATGGGTTGCAATAAAACTCGTCGTTATTAAGGTGTATCAACCCAACGCAATACAAAGTAGTTGGCAAACACACACTTTTGACCAAGTATTAAAACGCTTAGATTGGCAGTCCAGCGAGGATTTTTATGCGCAGCTTCCAAGCCTAGGTTTAAGCAATAGCGTATGAATATTTATTAGACATAGTGACTAATTTAGTGCGTTTCGTGGGTTTTACTGGCAAAAAGTTGAATAAATTGCTATAAAAGCCGCTTGTATTTTCAAACTCATTCACGTAAATAATCTAACAAGTAATCGCTTAATACCAATCGTGTTAAGTTACTAGCCATTTATAGCGACAGATAAATAGAGTGATAACAAGGCATAAATTTCGACATGTAGTTGTTCTACTTGAGAAATTCATAACGCAGTTAGCGCTTTATTTAGCACGCTAGAATGGTTAAATATTTAAGTCGATTGGTATAATAATGCGTCACATTTACGTGCATTTCTAACTCGTAATAGGAAAAGTTCATGGCCAAACAAACCATCACAGTGATCAAAGGCGACGGCATCGGTCCGAGTATTATTGATTCAGCCCTTGAGATCTTAACAGCCGCAGGGTGCGATTTTGATTATGAATTCGTTGATGCAGGTCTTGCTGCCTTAGAAAAAACCGGTGAATTATTACCACAAGATACCATTGATACTATTGCGCGTAATAAAATCACTCTTAAAGGCCCACTAACTACGCCTGTTGGTGAAGGTTTTACTTCAATCAATGTAACATTACGAAAGCAGTTTGGTTTATACGCCAATGTGCGCCCAGTAAAATCATTTGTTGGCACCAAAGCACGTTATGAAGACATTGATATCATCACGGTACGTGAAAATACGCAAGGTATGTATTCAGGTTTAGGCCAAGTGACATCAGAAGATGGCAACGAAGCACAAGCAATGTCTATGATCACCCGTGAAGGTGCTGAAAAAATTGTTACTTTTGCCTACGAACTAGCCGTGCGTGAAGGCCGTAAAAAAGTGACAGCGGTTCACAAAGCTAACATCTTAAAATCAACTTCAGGTTTATTCTTAAAAGTAGCTCGTGAAGTTGCGGAACGTTATCCTGAAATTGAATCAACTGAAATGATTGTTGATGCAACCTGTATGAAACTGGTAATGAGCCCTGAAGAGTTTGACGTTATCGTTACGACAAACCTGTTTGGTGATATTTTATCTGATCTATGTGCTGGTCTAGTAGGCGGCTTAGGTATGGCACCTGGCGCTAACATCGGTGAAGATGCAGCAATCTTTGAAGCAGTTCATGGCAGCGCACCTGATATTGCTGGTAAAAACTTAGCAAATCCAACCTCTGTTATTTTGGCATCTATTCAAATGTTAGAGCATTTAGAAATGGGCGAAACTGCAGAGCGTATTCGCAGTGCTGTAGCTGACGTAATTAAATCGGGTGATCGTACCACTCGCGATTTAGGTGGCAGTCACGGTACTACTGACTTCACACAAGCTGTTATCGACCGTTTATAAACCAAATCTAGATTATTAGCATTATAATAAAAGCCAGTCTTTACTGGCTTTTTTGTCACTTAGTTTATGCTTGCATCTTTGTTCGAAAACTGAGCGGTAGCAGTAACAATAACCAAAATAGACTTCCACCGCTGGAGCCTGAACTGGCAACTTGTTTTTGCACTGTTACAGTAAGCTTGCTAGCAGGTAAGGTGTTTTTTATGCCATTTTCAGAGGTATCAGTCACGGTCAGTGTCACCACATAACTTCCCGCTTGGCTATAAGTGTGTGTAGGATTAGCCTGTTGGCTTACAGCATTGCCATCTCCAAAATCCCAGCTGTAAGTGTAATTATTAAACCCGCCTTTGGTATCACTGTTAAAATTAACCAGCAAATCTTTTGCACTGTAACTGGCCTGTGTTGTAAGTAATACATCTGCCGACACTTGGGTTGCAAAAGACTGCATAGCGCCATTTGCATCAGTTACAATAACGCTCAAGGTATAATCGCCACTGTATTCATAGCGGTGGTTAATGCTCTGCCCTTTCGCAGTTGAGCCATCACCTAATTGCCATGCATAGTCATAAGGTGCTTGACCACCTGATACAGTGACTTTTGCAGTTACATTGCCTTTCTCTATATTGGTATCCACACTGGAAATTGATAGCGGCGCAGTAAGTACAAAAGTCATCGATTCTTGAAACTGCTGCCCTTGTTCATTAGTACGAGTAAAACCCACAGTGTAACTACCATAATCGGCAAATGTATGACTTGGATTCAATTCATCACTGCTTTGGCCATCCCCAAACTGCCAGTTAAAACTATCGGTTGGGGTCAACGCCATTCCTTTAATTTCAAAACTCGCTTCGAGATCATTAGTAATTACATTGATCCCAGACTGTGGTGTATAGCCTAAATTCAATTCAATTGAGCTATTATTAATCGCTTGCTCAACAATAGAAAAACTAAAACCAAACTGTGAAACTTTTACACCAGAGGCCGGTTGCGTGGCAAAACTGTAATCATTATTATCATTAAACTCAGTGATTGCTGCTAACTGCGTATCGCCTAAACCCTGGCGCTGATCATAAAGACTAAAAGCAGCATCTCTTAACTGAATCGTAGTACTTGCAGGTACGCTGCTGTTACCTTTTGCAATGGCATTTTGATCGGCATCAACAACCAGTATAAACCCTTCGCCAATATGCTCAGGAGTATTATTATCTGTATACTGTTCATTAGCAGACCAAAGTAATAAACCCGGTGAATACTGCTCAACTTGTAAACCACTATCAATTCCTAAATAACTACGTAACTGTAAATAGTAATTGTGTGGTTTTGTATAGATGTGATCCCCCACTCGGCTAAAGCCATCAAGTTGTGCTTGTGTTGACTGCTCTGCATTATCTTGCCAAACGAAAGTATCACCTTGGCTAATGGTCATATCATCAACAACTAGACCAAAATAATGAGTATAAGTGTCCGTTTTATAGTTAAAACTAAGCGTAATTGTTTGACCAGCATAAGCTGATAAATCAAAACGATGCCGTAAATAATTATTCGGCTGCTGAGCGTCATTTACTGAACTTGAAGACCCTGTTATATATGGACCAATGTCTCCATAAAATGGATTAACCGCTTGGGTATATTGCGACGCAATAGGTTGGGCGTTTACTAATACTTGAGCATAATCATAATGCGCTTCAATGCTGTAATAAGCACTTAAATCAAGATAAGTAGGCTGCGTACTTGCAGGTATATTAACTGTAAATGTCATACTTTGTGAAACATTATCGCCACTGCCAGAGTAATATTGCAAGTGCCCTTCTACCGCTTGATAAAACGGCTGTAAATTAGTTGGCAGGGTGATTTTCAACTGGTTTAATTCAGTTGATACCCCACTACTATGGCGAAGTATTTGCTGTTGATTGGTATCGATTTCGTCTAACGATATCGTTGTTTGATTAAGCCAGTTTCCTTGATAACGGTTTTGTAAATATTCGAGTGCATAAGGACTGAACATCACCGGCTGTGAACCGCTAGGTGAGCCTGCCCAACTACCACCAGACATAACTGACCATAATGCCACAGGCTCACCAAGCGCACTGCCGGTTAAATCATATTCATCAGGCAAACCTAAGTCGTGACCAAACTCATGTACCACCACACCAATACCAGCGTCGATAGGATTGATAGTATAACCAAATAAACGAATACTACTGCCTTCAACCGCACTTGGCTGATTGTTTTGATCGTACACATAAAAACGATGTGACCAAATTGCATCTGTACCCAATATACCACCGCCGGCTTCCTCACCTATACTCGAGTGGAAAATCATAACATGGTCAATAATGCCATCAGGTTCATTGGTGATCCCATCACCATCACGATCATCCAAATCTGTTAAATCATAATCGGCTAAATTAATATTAAATTTGGCTACGGCTTTTTCTACCGCTTCATGCACTAAACTTGGTGCATCAATATCATTATTTCCCCCTTGGCGAGCCCCATAACTTTTCGCATCATTATCGGCTGTTACCCAGCCATAAACTTGACCCGTAAATGCTAAGCTTTCCCCTGAGGCTTGCTGATAATATTGATATGCTGTTTGCAAAGTTTGCTGCTGAGGTCCTGAGTAACCATCAGTAGCGAATAACATTTGTTGGTAATGCTGCTGACTATAGCTTGAGTAGTACATATCGCTGTCAGCTGCGGCTAAGCCATTATCATCATGAGGTAAGTCAGGAAAATCAACCAATATAGCCAACACTTTTACGGTATTTTTTTTCGAATTAGGTAACTGCGAAGACACACTCGCTAAGCGCTGAGCCATTTTTCGTTGTTGAGTTAAAACTTGAGGGTTTAGTTGCCGACGTGAATGCACTGATCCACCACGGCCAATATAATCAGATAATAATTTATCATTCGCTATTTTATCGTCAAGCTGCCCGCGTTTATCTAACCAATATAAAATTCGCTCTTTATTAACGACACCAATATCAGTTGGGCTACCATTTTGTGGTATTGCCACACTATGTTGACTTAACAATACCAAAGTCAGTGCACATAACAATTGTGAGTATTTCACAGGATCACCTATCAACAACTTCATAAAGATAATAATAGCTAATAATTTATATACTTACATTACAGTTATAGGTACACCTTGAATACCCCAACAAATCAAAAAGCATAATTTCTTTATTTTCCACGGTTAATAATGCGATCTAAAGCAATTTTTAAGTAGAAAAACAATTAATTTGGAATTTTAATGCAACATTGCCGTTTTGGCTGTTGACATTAGCTGGCAAAACCTTTAAAAATAAGGCTATTGAATTAGTAGACTTAGTGTGTATTTGGCTATTACGGCGCAATAACTCATTAAAATTTACATAACAAATACCGAGAAGAAAAATAACATTATGAAATATCAATTTCACCTAGTCACTGTACTCGTACTGGTCTTAGTTTTAAGCCCAGCGGGGATGTATTAGAAGGTGAAATAGCTTTTTAAAAACCCCCGCCCTAAGCGGGGGTTTTTTTATGCATTTAAATTATACGGTAATTGCACAGAATAAATGGGGAGTGCGTGCAATAGCACATTATTACTCATGATAATAATCAATCGGTAACTGGCACACAGAGGAATGAGGATGAGTACACAACAATATAATGGCTCCGAACTAGTTGTTCAGGCATTAAAGGCATTGAAGGTAAAATATATATTTGGCTACCCCGGTGGCTCAGTATTAGATCTTTATGACGCATTATTTCAGCAAGATGATGTTGAGCATATTTTAGTTCGTCATGAGCAAGCAGCAACCCATATGGCTGATGGT
Organism: Pseudoalteromonas sp. SG41-1; assembly: GCF_014164575.1. NCBI lineage: Bacteria > Pseudomonadati > Pseudomonadota > Gammaproteobacteria > Alteromonadales > Pseudoalteromonadaceae > Pseudoalteromonas > Pseudoalteromonas sp. SG41-1. The sequence goes on along the minus strand of NZ_JACJFL010000006.1, from coordinate 74,125 downwards.
TATGCACGTGCCACAGGTGAAGTGGGCGTAGTATTAGCAACATCAGGTCCAGGTGCGACAAACTGTATAACGGGGATCGCTACAGCCTATATGGATTCTATCCCTATGGTAGTGCTATCCGGTCAAGTGCCGACTAACTTAATTGGTGATGATGCATTTCAAGAAACCGATATTGTTGGTTGCTCTCGGCCAATCGTAAAACACAGTTTTAACTGTCGTAGCGCAAAAGATATTCCTAAAATTTTGGCTAAAGCATTTTATATTGCAAGTACTGGACGCCCAGGTCCTGTGGTCGTAGAACTGCCAAAAGATATGTTAAACCCTGCACTTAAATTTGATTTTGAGTTTCCAGTAACCACAGAGCTGAGAACCTATAGTCCAAATACCAAAGGCCACCCAAAGCAAATTCGCAAAGCCGTTGCCGCTATTTTAGAAGCTAAAAAACTGGTCATTTACTCAGGCGGCGGGATTATTATTTCTAACACTTCAGAGCAACTGACTCATTTGGTTGAATCACTCAATGCACCAATAACTAATACCTTAATGGGATTGGGGGGTATTTCCGGTGTTCACCCTAATTTCGTTGGTATGCTAGGTATGCACGGGAGCCTTGAAGCAAATAAGGCGATGGCAAATGCCGATGTGATCTTAGCTCTGGGCGCCAGATTTGATGACAGGGTAACCAATAACGTGAAGAAATTCTGTCCCAATGCGACGATTGTTCATGTTGATGTTGATCCAACCTCTATTTCAAAGACGATCAAAGCTCACATTCCAGTCGTCGGTTGTTTATCAACCGTACTTGAGCAATTACAAACAGCCATAGATAAAAGTCCAATCAAAATTGATCGTAGTGCTCAAGAAGATTGGTGGCGTCAGATCATTAGCTGGCGTGAACAAAAATGTTTAAGCTACAGCACTGCGGGCGATAAAATAAAACCTCAGGCCGTCATTGAAGCAATTTATAAAGCCACCAATGGTGATGCCTATATAAGCTCTGATGTAGGTCAGCATCAGATGTTTGCGGCGCAGTACTACCCGTTTAAAAACCCGCGCCAATGGATCAACTCAGGGGGTCTTGGCACTATGGGCTTTGGTCTGCCAGCGGCAATGGGAGTGAAACTTGCGTTCCCGGATAAAGAATCAGTGTGTGTCACCGGTGATGGTTCGATTCAAATGAACATTCAAGAACTTTCGACATGTTTACAATATAACTTGGCTGTAAAAGTGGTGTCACTGAATAATCGCTCTCTGGGTATGGTGCGTCAATGGCAAGATATGGTCTATGGCGGTCGTCACTCATCGTCGTATATGGAATCGTTACCTGATTTCGTCAAACTTGCTGAAAGTTATGGCCATGTCGGTATTCGCGTTAATACTCTTGATGAACTACAGCCCGCAATCGATAAAGCCATGTCGATCACTGACCGTTTAGTGTTTTTAGATATTCTTGTTGATGAAAATGAACATGTATACCCAATGCAAATTAAGCTTGGAGCAGTTGATGAAATGTGGTTACGTAAAGGAGTGAAAGCATAATGCGTCGTATATTATCTATTTTACTTGAGAATGAACCAGGGTCATTATCGCGTATTGTTGGCCTATTCTCACAACGAGCTTATAACATTGATAGTTTAACAGTTGGCACAACAGACGATCATTCTTTATCACGTATTACTATCACTACCATGGGTGATGACCGTGTGGTTGAGCAAATCACTAAACAGGTAAATAAATTAGTTGATGTATTAAAAATTATTGATCTAACTGAAATGGCGCATATTGAACGTGAGCTGCTATTAGTAAAAGTATTCGCTCAAGATGAAGCTAAGCGAGCTGCAGTAACACGGGTGGTAGATGTATTCCAAGGTGCTATTTTAGACATGGGTCGCAACAGCTACACATTGCAGCTTGTTAGTAGCACAGATAAAATTGAATCGTTTTTAGATACCTTACGCCATGAGACTGACATAATTGAAGTTGTACGCTCTGGTGCGGTAGGTATTGGCCGCGGTGATAAAGCACTAAAAGCTTAAACCTTAGATTAATGAGCAGATACAAAAAAAGGGCTAATCAGCCCTTTTTTATTTAACCAATCTAATTGATTAAGGATTAACTTGATCTTTAAGACCTTTACCTGCTTTAAAGCTTGGGATAGTTGCAGCTGAAATTTGGATTTCGGCACCAGTTTGTGGATTACGGCCAGTACGTGCAGCACGCTCTTTTACAGAGAAAGTTCCAAAACCAACTAGTGCAACTGAATTACCTTCTTTTAAAGAAGAAGTAACAGCACCAGTGAATGCGTCAAGTGCGCGTGTAGCTGCTGCTTTAGAGATTTCTGCATCAGTAGCGATTTTTTCAACTAATTGAGCTTTATTCATTTGTTAAATTCCTATTCGTTATTATTTTGCCTTCGCAAAACCTATCTTTATGCATTTTTTAAGTATTGGCAACAGCAAAATGCTTTTTTCACGTAAATTCTTAAAAAATGAGTAAATTTTAAATAATTGCCGAAATAAATATTGATTTAAAGATTAACCAACAATGAACTTAAGCACTATTTAGTAAATCAATATGGTAATTTGTTGATCAATCAACTTTTTCGATAACTAAGGTTACTTCCCCAACCTCAATGCCAAACTTATCAATAGCTGTACTGTTAATCAAGCGTGATTGTGTTACCAGATACATCCAATCATCTAAATTAACTTCAATGGTGTCATCTCCATAAGGTAGTTTTAGGGTATATTGCCAATGAAAAACACTGCCATTACTTTTCCCTTTCGCGATACCTATGACATCACCTGCAGTGCCAGTTAAAGTATTGTCTGCATTGAGTGTTATGTTCCACACTCGACGTTGAGTTTCACCGTCATCGTAAACAAAATCTTCCTCTATAACACCGTTATTGCCATCCCAGCTCGCATTCATGTCAACAACCATCTTACGGGTTAATTCACCTTTATAATCTTGGACAACGCCGTAGGCTTTCAATTTGCCACTAAAAAAATGTTTAAAATTAAATTCTGGCTGACTTCCTTGGTAATACTCAACATCTGGCGCAGCACAACTGCTTAATAAAAATGTGCAACTGAGTAAAAATAATGTAGTAATTCGCTTCATGTTATTGCCCTATTAGTTGTTTTCGCATTTGTGGCTCAGAGGTATCGGCGTCAAGCCAAATAGCTAAGAAGTTATCCGCAAAACCATTTTGCTCTATAGCCCCTAACTTTTTACCATTAAAATAAAATGTGCCAATACCATTTTCATCCGTAATGAACGATAGCGATTCACCTTTTTTGATATCTGGCCAAAGCGCAGCTAACTGTGCATCGTATTTACTAATAATCTCTTTTTTACCCAAATGCTGCCATTGTTCGTTTGTCGCTTTGATTATGTCCTTTGCAGCAAAATCGCGTAAATAGGTCAATGTCAGTTTAGTGGGGTGATTACCAAACTGATAGGTCCCAGATGGGGTTGCTAACTGCGCCTGATAGACATCCCAAAATAGATACTCAAAACGAGCCTCACCGACCACTTTAAAATCAGCTGCAAAGCTTCGGCTGCATATCAATACAATTAAAATGATTAGCCCTTTAGTTAATCTTGCTATCATTACCGGACTCCAAATTTCTAAGTTAAATAATTACACCTGTATGCTCATTTGTGTTCAGAAACTAACAGGTACTTTTTGCTATATGTGTTTATCATCCTGATAAAATTGAACATAAGCGACCAAGCAAAACCATATATAAGCCAAAATTGCCAAACTACAGGATGAACCTCTAACGCCCCAAAGCGTGCACCAGCAATATAACTTGCGGGGGCAAAAACAGCACAGAGCAACATCGCTAAATACCAAGGCGTGCGATGCAAAAATTGCATTGACGTATTGATGGTTAAGAGTAAGGCACACCAAAGTAATATAAACCACAATGGAAAAGGGGATATACTAAAAGATAAAAAGCCAACCTCAACCATCAAATATTCAAAGCTTAACGAGATCATTAAGCCATAGCACAGTAACAGCATATCTTGTTGCTTTTGCTGCGACAGGCATAGCATTAGTATGATGATTAATAAAATCGGTATAATAGCGCGCTGCTCAAGGAATAATGCTAAAAACCACACTCCTTGAAACAGCAAAAAATTAATAACTGAGCGCAATGTCATCACTTGAATGGTTAAAACGCGGTTTACGAGCAACTAAATGCACTGTACTGGTTACTCGCGCCCTAAATGCGCCTTCACAGTAAGCTAAGTAAAATAACCACAATCGATAAAAACGCTGGTCGAACTTAACTTTGTCGATTTCTGGCCAGCTTGCAATAAACCGTGTGCGCCAATCAGCTAAGGTTCTTGCATAATGAACGCCGATATCGCTAATACTGTGTACCACCATGTCTGATTGATTTTTTATTTGCTTATTCATTTCATCAATACACGGTAAACAACCACCAGGGAAAATATACTGCTGAATAAAATCAGAATTTTTCAGGTAATGTTGATAGCGTTGATCAGCAATTGTAATTGCTTGGATCAGCATTGCACCACTGTCTTTGAGTAAGTCATTACATTTTTTGAAAAAGCTGGGTAGGTATTCATGACCAACCGCTTCTATCATTTCTATTGACACGAGCTTATCGTAACTGCCTTCGAGTAAACGATAATCTTGTTTCAATAAGGTTATCTTATCTTCAAGCCCCAACTGGGTAATTTTTTCTGCCACAAACGCATGTTGCTCATCAGAAATAGTTGTAGTAGTAACGTGGCAGTCATAATGTGTTGCAGCATGAATGGCAAACGCTCCCCACCCTGTGCCAATTTCAATAACCGTTTCACCGGGTTGTAAATCTACTTGTTGGCAGATTAAATCAAGCTTATGGCTTTGTGCTTGCTCAAGAGAAGAATCTTTTGATGGGTAGACAGCACTTGAGTAAAGCATTTCAGTGCTTAAAAATGATGAATACAACTCATTGCCTAAATCGTAATGAGCAACAATGTTTTTCTTTGAACCTTGCTCAGAATTTTTGTTTTTACGGTGGTTTATTCGATTGTAAAGATTACTAATAAACGCAAACTTACGTTCAAATTGGTCCAGTTGAGCCTGATTAATGGCAAAAATTTCAATCAACTGAGTTAAGTTAGTACATTCCCACTGGCCTAAAATATAAGCTTCGCCAGCTCCGACACTGCCAGAGAGCGCAAATGCTTTATACATTGCCGGATTATTAACAACTACTTTAGCCTGCAAGTGACTTTGAGGATCACCAAAGTGTTGAACGTCGTTACCATCAACTAGGGTAATCGCGCCGACTTCAATGCTATCAAACGCACCAATGACTAACTTTTTATACAGCTTACTTAACAAGCTACTTGATGCGTTATCAGCTAAACTGGATACTTTTTCCATCTCATGACCTTCATTATTTTAGCTTATCAATTCTTGCCTGAGTGACCTAAAAAAGGCACTCGCTTACAAAATAGTTTAAACGCCTGTACGTAAATTCCTTTCATCACAGTGATTGTCATAGCAGGAAAACGTTTCAGTAACGCAGTAACCGCAGCACGACTGAGTGACTGGCGTTGTAAACGCAAACTGGCAGTAAATAATAGCGTATTATCTTTTTTATTTTCTATATGGATCATAGTATTGTGCTTTGTTAAACGCACTTTCCAGTGGTAATCCATATCTAAATTCATAAATGGTGATACGGAGAAAGCCTTTTTAAAGTTCACTTTCTTGTGTAAATCAACCAAGTAATAGTGTCGCTCGTTCCAGGGGGTATTACTCACTTCAGCGACCATATAGGGAAAATCGCCATCAGCCGTTTCATAGAAGAAAAAGTTAACTGGGCTAAAATACACCCCAAAACAGCGCAGCTGTCCGAGCATATAAACATTACTAAACGGAGCAGTAATCCCCAGCTCGACAATTTTATCAATTGCTCGTTGTTTGATTGGTTGTTGAGTATCTAAATCACGATTAAGATAATCTGATTGTTTAAATTTAAGTGCTTTAAAGCCTGTTGTTCCAAGCCAAGGGTGAACACCATCAAGTTGCTGAGGAGCATTAAGATCAACCCACATCATGTACAACTGATAATTAAAGCTATGCGCTTTAATTGCTAATCGGTGATGACGAACATCACCGATTAAAAGTGCACTATTCAAATTCAACCCCAAGTTTGCGAGCAACATCTACAGCGCTTTTCACGCCGTCTTCGTGAAATCCGTTATACCAATAAGCGCCACAAAAATAACTGTTGTTGGCTCCATCAATAAGCTGTTTCTGTTGCTGAGCAGCAATAGACGTTTTATTGAATACTGGATGATGATACGTAAATTCTCGGAGTATTTTAGTTTTATCAATTCCCTCACGGTGATTAAGCGTGACACAAAATTGCGTTTTACTTGTTATGCCTTGCAAAATATTCATTTGATAAGTCACAACAGCAGCTTTATCAAGATTATCGGTAAGTAGATAATTCCAACTGGCCCATGCGGCTTTACGTTTTGGCAGCAAAGCAGTGTCAGTATGCAAAATCACTGAATTTTCAGTGTAGGGAATGGCTGATAAAATTGCTTTTTCATCAGTGCTTGGGTTTTCAAGTAAAGCGAGAGCTTGATCAGAATGACAAGCAAAAATAACTTTATCAAATTGCTCAACGGTACCATTTTTCAATCGGATCAACACCTGCTCTGGGGTGCGAAAAATAGACTGTATATCCGTGTTCAATTTTATTTTATCTTTAAAACCACTGATCAATGGATTGATATATTCCCTTGAACCACCGGGAATAACATACCACTGCGGACGATTAGTAATATCTAATAAGCCATGATTGAAAAAGAATTTTACAAAAAACTCAACCCCTACATTACTCATTTCTTTAATACTTGTTGACCAGATAGCCGCGCCCATTGGCAAAATATAATGGTAACGAAAAAAATCATTAAAACCGTGTTGGTCGAGCAACTGACCTAACATCTGCTCACTTTGGTAGTCGTTGTCATGATATAGTTTTTTACACAACGTGTTAAAACGCACAATATCACTGAGTAACTTCCAAAAGCGCGGACGAAATATATTGCGCTTTTGAGCAAACAAACTGGCAAAAGTGTGGCCATTGTATTCAAAACCAGTTTGCTGATTATGCACACTAAAACTCATTTCTGTCGGTTGTCGTTCAACGCCGATGCGCTTTAACAGCTTTTCAAAATAAGGGTAAGTGCGATCATTAAAAACAATAAAGCCAGTATCAATAGCATGCTTAACACCATCAACCTGTATATCTATCGTTGCGGTGTGCCCACCAATGTAGTTGTTTTTTTCAAATACCGTAATATCATACTTTTTGTGCAACAAATGCGCGCAGCTTAATCCTGCAATTCCAGAACCTATAATTGCTATTTTTTTCAACGACTTAATCCTTTTGCAAGCATGAGCCAAATTGGCAGCGGCAACATGCGTAAACATTTTAAAATAAGGGTGAAACGATAAGGAAAATGCACCTCTTTGCGGCGCTTAGCGACCCCTTTGATAATATAATTTGCCGCTTTTTCTGCAGTAACTGCCATTGGCATTGGAAAATCGTTTTTTTGAGTCAACGGTGTTTTAACAAAGCCTGGGTGCACTAAGGTTACGTCAATATCAGCTAAATCAATGGCTAAACTTTTTGCTAAGTAACTGACCCCAGCTTTTGATGCGCCATATGCTTCAGAGCGCGGTAACGGTAAATAAGTTACGCTTGAACTGACAATCACCAACTGACCACCGGACTTTATCCTCGGTAGTAAAGCCTCAAGACAATAACCCATCGAAAGCAAATTAGTAGTAACAACGCGGGTAAACAATGCACTGTCAAAATTATGCGCATCATCGATATACTCACAATTGCCAGCATTAAGAATAACGCGATCAAATTGCGTATAAGCAACAGTGCTACTTCGTATTGCTTGTAAATCAGTAGCGTCAAACTGACAACTTTCAATATTCGTTAGTTGCGCAAGTTCGTTTAGTTTTTCTTGGTTACGCCCACAAGCGATCACTGTATCCCCGGCTTGCGCATACAGTTTCGCAAGTTGTTCACCAATACCTGATGTTGCACCTGTTATAAGCGTGATCATTATTCCGCTGCCTTATTATCTATGTATTTAATAATTGAACCGAGAATAGGGATATGTCGATAAAGTAATGCACCAGCATCAAAGTAGTCTTTATGAAGGCTGATTTTGTCACCAGTAAATGTTAACTTGCTATGGCCTGCTACGGCTATTTGCTGGCCATTGCTAAGCTTTGGATGGCGATAATACATAGTCCAGTAAACAAAAGCATTATCGCCTACACTAACAGTGTCACTGATATCAAACGTGCATTCAATAACATTACTATAAAGTTTAGCAAAATATTGATGTAAGTCAGCTAAACCATCGACTTCATGCAATGGATCAGAAAAGTGAATATCTGCAGCATAAATATCACTCAGTAAATGTAGATTTTCTTTACTTAGCTTTTGGTATATCGCGATAAATTTATCTGTTCTGTGGTTGCTCATATCATACCTTAAATGCATCAAGCGCTCGTAAGCGAGCCGTTTTATGATCAACGATTGCTGGCCAATAAACCGCTTTTGCTTTGCCGCTTTTCGCTAAATATTCATGTGGAAAATGAATTTGCTTATTCGGCACATTTTCCAACTCCGGTATATACTTACGAATAAAATGACCATCAGGATCAAATCGCTCACTTTGAGTAATCGGGTTGAATATTCTAAAGTATGGCTGGGCATCGCAGCCGGTACTTGCAGCCCATTGCCAACCGCCATTGTTAGACGCTAAATCGCCATCGATCAAATGCTGCATAAAGAAACGTTCACCTTTACGCCAATCAATTAACAAGTGTTTGGTAAGAAAACTGGCAACCACCATTCGTAAGCGATTATGCATCCAGCCAGTTTGAATAAGCTGCCTCATAGCGGCATCAACAAGCGGGTAGCCTGTTTTACCTTCACACCAAGCAGTAAAATCAGCCTCATCAGTTCGCCACTTTACTGGGTCATATTTCTCATTAAAGTTGTTATATTTATTAAGTTTTGGATAAGCCACAATTAAATGACGATAAAACTCACGCCACACTAACTCGTTGACCCAAGTAAATAAATTGCTTTTAGAGCTACTTAAAGCATCGACATATTGTTGCTGTACAAGAGCAATTAATTGCTGAACGCTGACAATTCCTAAAGCTAAATACGGACTTAAGCCTGATGTGCCTTTAATACTTGGAATATCTCGCTGATCTTTATAGCTGAGTAATTTATCGCTGATAAAGCGGGCACAGATTTGACTTAATGACGCATCATCAACTGGCCACTTATGTGAGGAATCGTCACCGGTAAGTAACGCTGAACCTTGCCAAGGTATTGGGCTAAACATTGTCGGGGGGGCTTGAAAATAAAAATGAGTATCTTGATATTGCTTTAGCCAGGCATTTTTAAAAGGGGTGAACACCTTAAACATCTCACCACTTTGATTCAGTACCGTTCCAGGCGGTGCAACCACGTCACCATCAAACAAGGTAACTGATACTTTAAGTTTATCAGCATGATGTAAAAATGCGTTATCGCGCTCAACTTCATTAATTTCATATTCTTTATTGGCAAATAACTGCGTTACTGAATGTCGCTGGCAGAACTCGCTTAACTGCTGCACACATCCTGCGTAATTACCCGCTTCAATGATATGCAAGGTGATGCCATTATCAGCTAGTAACTGACCTAAGAAGTTTAACCTTCGTTTTAGCAAATCAATTTGTATTGAAGCAACACCATGGCGTTGCCATTGTTGCTCAGTGATAAAAAATATAGCGTCTTTACAACCATTGTCGATTGCTTGATAAAGGGCATGATTATTAAAAAGGCGCAAATCGCGCCTAAACCAAAATACAGTGTTCATTAAATTCCGTAGCGTAATTTTAGTTCGTGAGGATAAGGGTTGAAGTAAACTTGCTTTGCTAAGTATTCGTTTGGATGTACTTTCAAATGATGTTTTAAGAGTGTCAGCGGTACATACAGCGGCACTAAACCTGAGCGATATTCATCAATTGCATCTCGTAGCTCTTCTTTTTCAATTTTGGATAAATGTTTTTTAAAGTAGCCTTGTAAGTGCATTAAAGTATTGCTGTTATTTTTGCGTGATGCAGGTCTTTTCAGCGCTCCCATTAAACCTGCAATATAATCGTCAGCAAGCTGCTCAAAATCATCGCCAACATAGGTGCCCAGTAAATTACCAAGATCTTTATATGCCTGATAATTGTGAGCCATTAACAAATACTTATATTGCGCATGAAACTGCGTTAACCTATGCAGGGTTGCTGGTTGTTGACGCAACAATTGCCAGTTTTTATAAGTAAACACTCGCATCACAAAGTTTTCACGCAAGTGCATATCATTTAAACGACCATTTTCTTCACACGGTAACAATGGGTTGTGAGCCATAATTTGCGCAGCAAAAAAACCCACGCCTTCAGATGTATTACCTGTGCCTGCTTCATTATATATTTTGATCCGTTCCATGCCGCAGCTTGGACTTTTAGCACAAAAAACAAAGCCGCTTAATTGTGCAGCCTGCTCTGTGGCAACTTTTTTACCATATTCTGTCAATTGTGGGCCAACATCACCACTGCCGTCAGGACGGCACACTTTAATAGTTGTGCCTACTTTAACTTGTCTAATTGTCGGTCTTGGGATCGGTAGACCTACCGCCACTTCGGGACAAAAGCGTTTATATTCAACATGTTTTGCGAATTCATCCATGCAAAAATTTGATTTTTTATGGCCACTATCAAACCGAACTTTCTCACCTGCAAGGCATGCACTTATGCCTATTTGAATAGTCGATTGCTGCATATACACTCCTAGTAAATCAAATTGCCAATTGGATTGAGTAACTTACTCAGTCCCTTCTTAAAGTGTAGAGCACTACTGACTACTGTGTAACATAAACAACCTTTTTCTGTGATCGGGGTATGTTGATGACGACCGTCGAGCCACATAAAGTCGCCAGGCACATATTGACCCTCTTCATCACTAAACTCGCCATCAAGTAATAAAGTCAATTCGAAACCAGTGTGAGTATGTTCAGGGATTTCTCCACCAGCATCAATGTGCAATAAGCTAGAACGTAACGCACCATCATCTAGATCGATACGAGAACGTGATAATTTCCCCATTTGCATAAATTTGCTATGTGAAATACGGGCAAGAGCACGGGGCAATTGATAATTTTGCTGATTAACAAGGATAGTTTGAGGCGCGACCTTGTATACCTCATCAGCAGTTACATCTGCTGTAATTGCATCAATTAATGATAATTCATCAATAGCTAAATCTGTAGTTTGAGGATGCTCATCATCAGTGCCAAACACATCTACGGCATTGTTTGCTTCAATGCGTTGCACTTTTTCTTTACAGCAACTACACATATCAAGATGAATAGCGACGGCGACGTTTATACTTGCCGGTAATGACGCATTACAATACTGCGCTAATAGCGCATCGCTTGGGTGATGTTTAATCATTGCTGTCTCCCATTTCATTGCGTAATTTTTGTAACGCTAAACGTAAACGTGACTTCACGGTACCAATTGGAATGTTCAATTGTTCTGCAAGTTGCTCTTGTGACATATCTTGAAAATAAACGCCTTTAACCACATCGCGTTGAGCTTGGGGTAATTTATCTAGGTAATTTTTTATTTGTTGATTTTCAAGATGATCACTAAATTCATAGTCAGCATTATCATGTTGCTCAACTAACGGCCAAATATCTTCGCTAATATTATCTTCTTTATTACTTTTCATTTTTCTGAGCATATCAAATGATGCGTTTCGCATTACGGTATATACCCACGTTGTAGCAGCGCCTTTATCATTATTATAGAGATGTGCTTTTCGCCACACGGAAGTTAGCGTGTCTTGTACTAATTCCATCGCTTGTGCTTCTGAGTTAAATTGCTTGATACCAAAGCGTTTTATTTTTGGTGAAAAGTACGCAAATAAATAAGCGAATGCTTGTTTATCGCGATTAGCTGCAACCGCAGATAATGCATCAGCAAGTTCTTTGCTTGGCGTTTGTGGCATGGCAGTGTAATTACCTGTGTTAGGTTCACAACGTGTTGAAAGTTGTTGACTCACCATCATAATATTCCCATTAGTGTTCTTGCTTATTCAATACGCAGGGCAACTAAATTAAGATCATATTAATTAGGAAAATTCGTTATTAATCACAGTATGAAGGAAAGAGTGAATATTCGCAAAGTCTGATTTAAAGGCAAGCTGTTGTTTTTTATCAATTGAAATAGGTAATAATTCAAGCCATCTAGCAATAACCCAGTTCAAATCATCAAAGTGTGTCTGGCGATATAAATCGGTTAATTCTGTATTAACATCAAACAACTGCTCTAAAGCAGTTACTAAATATGTATCATCGCGATCTAAATTATGGGGTTGTTCAAACCAAAAAGGCATTGTAGGTGCTGATAGCTGACCGAAACGTAGCTGCTGCTTATCTTCAGTTACATCAGTTAACTCAACCACAGATTTGGCCACCACATCAATCAGTAATTGCCCTTGTTGATCTTGTGAAAAGTCAATAATATCCACTAAGCATCCATACTTAGGAACGTTGAGATGACTATCAACATCATACTGGCAAAGAACAAATCCATGATCATTTTTAAGTGATTCTTTTACCATATCAAGATAACGAGGTTCGAAAATTCTTAACCGCGTATACCCACTTGGTAAAATAAATACAGGTAATGGAAAGATTGCACGTTTCATAAGGCTCACTACATCAGTTTAACTATGCATTACGTTACGTGCACTGCAGCAAACAAGATCAATGTTACTGATTATTACTTATCGGTATCCCCTTAGCCTATGTTTAGCCACTGCCCTACATTACGTAACAATTCAACTGATGCATACGCACTTAACAAGCTTACAACGGGTGCTAACATTAAAGCTAATAATCCTAATTCGCTGCTCATTACTTTAACCCTCAACTTTTACTGCATTGCTAGTTGCAACGAGTTGTGATGTATTTTCAGCTACACCTACTTCAGCTGATTGCTCGCTTTGCTGAGAAAACAGTTCGGTTAACATTTTTTGCGAATCACTAAACAATGACTGTTTTAATTTGCTTTGTAATTCATTACTCGTACTTTCAATGTATTGTGCAATGCTGTTTGATAGCGTTTGAGTAATATCTAATTGACCGTCATTTGCACTTGCTTGTGTAGAACCAACAACCAAAAGTGCTGCAACAGATAGTTTAATAATGCTTTTCATGATGGTATTCCCTATTGTGTTATTAAGTTAGTCGCTATTACTTAATCAAAGGTTGTGCCAACCACGAAATAAATTCTAACTAATTGTTTTTTATTCACTTTAAATCACACAAGTGCATAACCTTTTGATGATGTGAATTTTAAAACCATTCAAATTGGTTAAAAAAACCAAAATATAGTCAATAAATAAGCATTGAAAGTTTCAGCGTACACTTGTACACTCAAATCCAAATTAATGTTTTATGATGAGTATGTCATGTCGGTTGAACCCGCTTATTCTAAAAAAGAAGAGCAACTTAATAGCCTGTCTCACGGCGCAGGCGTTATATTTTCATTGTTTGTATTGTGGGAGCTGATCAGCAAGACACACACGATTGAAGCAACGGTCAGTGCAATTGTTTATGGCGGTAGTTTATTGTTGCTGTTTTTATCATCTACGCTTTATCACAGTAGTAGCAGCATAGGTGCGCGGGCTTTTTATAAAAAATGTGACCACTGTGCTATTTATATTTTGATTGCAGGCACTTACACCCCTTTTTTAGTACTCTCATTAACCGGAATTTGGTCGATTTTAACGCTGGTATTTATATGGTCTTTAGCACTTGGCGGAGTGTGCTATAAATTAATGGTGAAAAAACAAAACAAAAAGGTGTCTTTATCAACATATTTATTAATGGGTTGGTTTGCAGTTGCAATTGTCTACCCGCTTTATTTAAATGTGCCAGTAAACGCACTATGGTGGTTACTCAGTGGAGGGATTTTGTATAGTCTCGGCACACTCTTTTATAGTGCTAAAAGTCGTCAATATAGCCACGCACTTTGGCATGTATTTGTGATTGCAGGCTGTGTTTGTCACTATATTGCAATCAGCCGCTATATTATTACGGTCGGTTAAATTTTTTAATTAGTCCCACTGAAATTGACGCATATTAACACGACCATTTTTAAAAATTACGCCTTCACTTTGCAGTAATTGATATTGCTTTTGGTACTGCGCTGTCCCTTCAGGAAAAGAAATTTTACCTTGGCTGTTGATCACTCTATGCCAAGGTATGCTTGAATCTTTTGGCATTAACTTTAATAACCGCCCTACTAGCCGAGCATTATTTAGCAATCCTGCCATTGCCGCTACTTGTCCATAACTGGCTACTTTTCCTGGCGGTATATTCGCCATCACAGTATAAATTTTGTCTTCTTTACTGGCTTGCATTTACGACCCTAAAAACGTTTTACTTAACTGCTTAAAATCTTGCCACACGGCTCTTGCCACGGGTCCATGATGAGTGGCATTTTGTCGGAATACTCTGATCTGTGCGCTAAACGTATTTTCTCTGTCTAGTATTTTAATTTGTTGTAATACACCACTTTCAAGTTCATTTTGACAATGCGCTAAACTCATCATTGCCCAGCCAGCTCCCGATAATAAAAACGATTTTAAAGTTGATATATCATCAATTTTCATCATGGTAGAGCCTTTTGAATACGATAAACGATCAGAGTCAAAACTCATATCACTTTCAAACATCGCTAAACAAGGAAAGTTCTGTAATTGTTGATAAGTTACTTTATCTGGCACTAATCCTGTCACACTAACAATACCAATATCGAGCTTGCCAATCGGTAAACTTTCTAAATCGCCTGTAGCATGAAACAAATCAAACCACGGACCAATCCCTAAGTCTGCTTGTCCTTTATTAACTTGCTCAAGAGAAACAAAGCGCTTTCCGCTGGTTACACTAAACTCGGTGCTGGTATGTTTAACAAAAGCATTGCAAATAATATCGTTATACAGTGCTTGGTGACATAACTGCTCATAACAAATTTTGTAATTTGCTTCATTACCAAGTGCAAGTTCACTGGCCAGTTGTGCTAAATGTGCCTGAGCATCTAATAATAATGCTGCTTCGCGATGATAAATACGACCCTTTTCAGTTAATTGCAATCGATAATGGCTACGATCTAACAATTCAAAACCAAGCTCAGCTTCAAGTTTCTTAATAGCTAACGTTAAAGCTGGTTGCGATTTATACAGTGCTAAAGCAGCTTGCGACAAGCTTTGAGTGCGAACAATGGCATCAAGCATTTTTAACTGCACTAAGTTCATAATGGTCCAACTTAAAATCATAAATTTTATTTATGATCTTTTTAAAATTTAATAATTTTTATTTTATATGTTCGCGGCGTATGCTGCATCTAATTTATGTTTTCATAGCCACGGAGAAGACCATGAAACTGTCGCCAGTTTTAATTATATCAACATTAATACTGAGTTTAGTCGCCTGTAAAGAATCAAATACCGACACTCACGTCGAACAAGCTATTCGTCCAGTAAAACTATTTGAAATTGATACTAACTCAGATCAGACAATACGCAGTTTTCCGGCAGAAGTAGTGGCAAATCAAGGCTCTTATTTGGCGTTTAGAGTTAACGGTGAGTTATTAGAGTTCCCGGCATTGGCAGGTCAACATGTTGAAAAAGATCAACTCCTTGCCAAGTTAGACCCTGAAGATTTTCAACTGCAATATGATGAGCGAAAAGCACGTTTTGAATTGGCGCACTCGCAACTTGAACGCGTACAAAAACTATTTAATAAATCAATTACCAGTCAATCCGAACTTGATCAGGCACTTGCCAATAAACAGGTAGCTGAGTCGGCATTAAAAATTGCAAAAACCAACTTAGATAATAGCGAATTACGTGCCCCTTTTAGCGGCACCGTTTCCAAAGTGTTTGTTAAAAACTTTGAGAATATCCAAGCAAAACAAAACATTCTTCGCTTAGAAACCCGTGATTTAATGGATGTGATCATTCAAGTACCCGAAAAACTAATCGCCCGTATTGATAAAGACATTGACTATCAGCCAAGCGTGGTTTTTGACGGTTTCCCAAATAAATCATATACCTTAATGATTAAAGAATTCGACACCCAAGCAGATCCAGCCACATTAACTTACAAGGTGGTATTTTCATTACCAGTGCCTAAAGATTTTAACCTGTTGGCAGGCATGACCGGCAGTGTAGATATTGATCTAAGTAAAGTTACTCACTCGCAATCACACTATATTTTACTCCCTGTTGAAGCGGTGTTCTCTGAACCAACACAGCCTACTAATAACAGCTATGTCTGGCTATACGATCCACAGACTGGCAAGGTGAAAAAGCAAGCTGTTGAAGTTGGCCAATTACATCGACGTGGTATTGAAGTGCTTGCTGGTTTAGAGCAAGGTCAAACTGTGGTCGCGGCTGGTGTTCACTACCTTAAAGAAGGCATGCAAGTACGTCCGTGGCAAAAAGAGCGAGGCTTATAAAATGAGCATTGCTGAACTTGCCATAAAACAAAAGGTCGTCAGTTGGATGTGCGCGCTATTACTATTAATCGGTGGCGTAGTATCTTATTTAGGACTTGGTCAGCTTGAGGACCCTGAATTTACAATAAAAAAAGCCATGGTGATCACCTTATATCCTGGCGCTTCACCACAACAGGTAGAAGATGAAGTTACTTTTCCGATTGAAAATGCAATTCAACAATTGCCGTATGTGGATTACGTAACCAGCATTTCATCTCCAGGGAAATCACAAATTACCGTTGAAATGAAAAGCAACTATCGCAAACAAGACTTACGACAAATTTGGGATGAGCTACGGCGCAAGATTAACGATAACGCTTCATCACTGCCAAGTGGTGTATACCCAAGTACCATTTTAGATGATTTTGGCGACGTATACGGCGTAATGTATGCCGTCACTGGCGATGGTTACTCTTATGACGAACTAAAAAACTATGTTGATTACTTAAAGCGCGAACTGGTACTCGTTGACGGCGTAGGTAAAGTGACCGTCAGTGGTGAACAACAAGCACAGGTGATGGTTGAAATATCGACGCGTAAGCTGGCGCAGCTTGGTATTGCACCAACTAGAATATATCAATTATTGCAATCACAAAATACCGTATCGAATGCAGGTAAAATACGCGTAGGCGATGAATCAATTAGACTGCACCCAACAGGCGAATTCAAAGACGTAAAAGAGCTCGAAAATCTACTGATCTCAAAACCAGGTGAAAATGAACTGATTTACCTCGGTGACGTTGCAACGGTGTTTCGTGAATACGCCGAAGTACCTAATAATGTAATCCGTTTTAACCAGCAGCAAGCCTTGCTCGTTGGCGTATCGTTTAGCAGTGGTGTAAACGTTGTGGATATAGGCGATAACATTAAAGCGCATTTAGCATCGCTTGAATATCAGCGCCCCCATGGCATGGAAATAAATACCGTTTATAACCAACCTGTTGAAGTCGAAAAATCAGTCAATGGCTTTATCATCAGCTTACTCGAAGCTGTCGCTATCGTTATTGTTGTCCTGCTTGTCTTTATGGGCTTTAAAAGTGGCGTACTGATCGGGGCAATTTTATTGCTGACCGTATTAGGTACATTCATTTTCATGAAACTGTTTGCGATTGATTTACAACGTATCTCTTTAGGTGCACTGATCATTGCATTAGGAATGTTGGTTGATAACGCCATCGTAGTCACTGAAGGTATTTTAATAAACCTAAAGCGAGGGCAAACAAAGATAAAAGCAGCGGCTAATATAGTGGAGCAAACAAAGTGGCCTTTACTTGGCGCAACCGTGATTGCTATTACTGCATTTGCGCCAATTGGCTTAAGCTCTGACGCTAGTGGGGAATTTGCCGGCAGCTTATTTTGGGTATTATTTATCTCATTATTATTAAGCTGGATCACTGCCATTACCTTAACTCCTTTCTTTGCTGACTTAATGTTTAAAGAAACAGAGCTCAAGCAGCAAAGCCATGATGAAGACCCATATCAAGGTGTGATCTTTAATCTATATAAAAGTTTATTAAGCACCTCGATGCGTTTTCGTAAAACCACTTTATTGTTGATGGTCGTTTTATTAGCTAGCTCTGTTTTTGGCTTTAAGTTTATTAAACAAGCGTTTTTTCCAGCTTCTAACACGCCAATGTTTTACGTAGATTATTGGCATACACAAGGGGCTGATATTCATGCCACTTTAGATGGCGTCGCCAAACTCGAAGCATTCTTACAAAAAGATGAGCTGGTCGAAGAAGTAACATCAACGATAGGCCAAGGCGCACCACGGTTTATGTTGACCTACGCACCTGAAAAATCATACCCAGCTTATGGTCAATTAATTATCCGTGTAAAAGACCGCGAAGCAGTGGCGACGATGATTGCAAAAGTTCGCGACTATGAATACAACCATGTATTTGATGCCAAGCTTAAAATAAAACGTATGGAAATAGGCCCTTCTACTGATGCTAAAATAGAAGCGCGTTTTTCGGGGGCTGATCCAGTAGTGCTTCGCCAATTAGCTAAACAAGCAAAAGAAGTGCTAGCAAAAGATGCCGGTGCTTATAATATTCGTGATGATTGGCGTGAACGCTCAAAACTCATTCGCCCGCAACTTAACGAACAAAAAGCGCGGCGTCTGGGTATCGCTAAAACAGACTTGGACCAACTATTATTAACCAGTTTTTCCGGTAAAAAAGTCGGCATTTACAAAGATGGTACTCAACAGATCCCAATTATTGCCCGCTCACCTGCACAAGAGCGTCTTAATGTTGAAAGCCTCCGTGACCTACAAATATACAGCCCAGTATTAGGCGTATTCGTGCCAGTTACTCAAGTGGTGGATGAGTTTGTTGTACAGTGGGAAGACAGCCTAATAATGCGCCGCGATCGCAAACGTACTATTACAGTAATGGCCGATCATGACGTAATAGGCGATGAAACACCCGCTAAACTATTTTCAAGAGTCAGGCCAGGTATTGAAGCAATTAAACTCCCTAATGGCTATGAATTACAATGGGGCGGTGAGTTTGAATCATCAACAAAGGCAAAAAAAGCTATTTTTGGCTCGTTACCTTTGGGCTATTTAGCGATGTTTGCAGTCACTGTGTTGCTATTTAACTCAGTAAAAAAACCACTGGTTATTTGGGCCACAGTACCTTTAGCAATCATCGGTGTCAGCGCCGGCTTGCTAGTGATGAACGCCGCATTTAGTTTTATGGCGCTACTTGGGTTATTAAGCTTAAGCGGTATGTTGATTAAAAATGGCATTGTGTTGGTAGATCAGATCAACCTTGAGCTCAGTGAAGGCAAAGAGCCTTATCAAGCAGTATTTGATTCCGGTGTAAGCCGTGTGCGCCCCGTTGCGATGGCAGCAATCACCACCATTTTAGGAATGATCCCATTATTATTTGATGTGTTCTTCCAATCAATGGCGGTGACGATTATGTTTGGTTTAGGCTTTGCAACCGTGTTGACATTAATCGTAGTGCCGGTGCTTTATACCGTGCTATTTAAAATTGAGGTGCCAAAAGCAAAATAACTGAGGTTTAAATAAAACCAGGAGCACCATTTATGTTGTTCCTGGTTTTACAATTTGATCTTATTTTTTAAGGCTTAATGTGCCTGTGCGAGTGGTGCTATTTCTTCTTGCAGGTTTGGCGTTAGTTTGGTCATTTTTAGAATCAAAACGGCCTTGTTTGACATGCTTAGCAAAATCACGCTTTTTATCGTTTTCTTTGTAAGGCGTGCGTGCTTGTTTCGGCTTGCTGATATTCGCAGGTTGTTTGTTCTCATCCACTGATAACTCTTCTGTTTTGCCCGAGTCGGCAATCGAATTATTAATCTCAGCCATTTCTTGCTCAGTTAAATGGCGCCACTGGCCAACATTTAAGCCTTTTAACGTGACATTCATAATACGTACGCGTTTTAAGGTGACCACTTCATAGCCCAAGTACTCGCACATACGACGAATTTGACGATTCAAACCTTGCGTTAATACAATAGTAAATTGTTGCGGTCCTGTTTGTGTAACTTTGCATTTTTTCGTAACTGTATCTAAAATTGGTAAACCACCTGCCATCTTATTCACAAACTGACGATTTAATGGCTTGTCGACTGTAACAACATATTCTTTTTCATGATTATTGCCAGCACGAAGAATTTTATTGACGATATCCCCTTCATTTGTCAGAAATATCAACCCTTCTGATGGCCGATCTAAGCGACCAATTGGAAAAATACGATCTGGGTAGTTAACCGCTTTGACGATATTACTTTGAATTTTACGCTCAGTTGTACAGGTTATACCAACGGGTTTGTTGTAAGCGATGTACGCCCGTTTCGGCACTTTCTTCAGCGGCTTACCATCAATCAGTACCGTGTCAGACAATGCTACTTTGACACCCATTTCCGGTCGTATACCATTGACAGTAACACGACCATCTTCAATATATTTATCCGCTTCGCGTCGTGAACAAAAACCGGTGTCACTAATAAATTTATTTAATCGTTTTAAGTCTGTCATGAGCCAAATTCACATTAATTTTAAAGGCCGATATTGTATACCCAAACCACCTTAAGATGCGAGCGCAGTTGAATTTAAAAGCGATTTAGACAAGGCACAGATTGCAAACAATAGAAGCCACTTGTTAAAATTAATCACGCAGTATAAAGCGCTGTTAAACCAACTATTAGCCTTTTCACAGCAAGCACCTAATCGGTTTGTTTATACTTAAACGATTGCTCTGTTTTACGGCATGTAGGTTTGCGCTAATTTTAACCTACAGTGACAGAGAAAAAATTACCACACTATTTACAGTAGCTTCAACTCAAGCAGCATTTGTATACTTTCGCCAAATAAATTCCATTGGACCTTGCTTAAAATAACGCGAATAAATCACACTAAAGCTAAGTTGAAAAATGACTAAACCACTCACTAATACGTAATATTCTAAATGATTAAAGCTTAGCACCCAGTGCGGATAAAAAACTTTAAACAACACTAACAAGCAAATAGTTTGCATTAGATATAAAGTTAATGCGAGCCTTCCTGCACGCTGCAATGCAATAAAGTGAAAGTCATGTTTTGTCGTCAGCCTTACCACAAAATGAATAATTAATAGGGCTGTGAATAATGCTGCAAACCAGCTTACGGGTTCTTTTAATGCACTAATAAATAAGCTAGATTGATATTCAAAACTGATCCTAATCGCACTTAACAGTAGCGCAATTGACAAAACTCTGATTTTGCTTAATTTAGTTAAACCAGTCTCAAACAGTTTATTTTTATAGCCATAAATACCGAATAGCATTAATCCTGCAGCCATCCACAAAGTGATCAGCGGAAGTGCAATGAGCATCACGATAAACATCACACTATTATTGACAAAAATAGTTAATGCCGATCCTCGTGAAGCATTATAACTTGCTAAAAAATCGGCTGAATCTCGATAGATAGTCAGTGTGGGGTCAATTAAGGCTATCAAAAAAGTTATCGCTGCGGCTAATGATAGAAATTGCCAACCGCGTTTTAATAACATCTCGTCACTCGCATCAAGGTACTGTATGACCAACCAACCTGCGCATGCATAGATAAACAAAATATCACCAGCCCACAACAAAAAGCCATGTAGTAAACCAAACACGGCCAATACTTTTAAGCGTTTTTGCAATTGCTCAACCTGCTGGTAACGCTGCCACTGAATATATAAGCCAGCACCAAAGAGTAAACAAAATAAGCTGCGAAAGCGGCCGTCAATAACACTAAGGCTCACCCATTGAATAACATGATCCGAAAAAGGCGGGGACTGTAATGGTACGTAACCAAATTCAAATAAACCAAAGGAATAGGCATTCATGTACATTAAGCCAAGCACAGCAACACCACGAATAACATCCATATTTTGATTACGCATTATTGGGCTCGACTTATTAGTTGTGCTTATGTATGTTTGACCAGTCTAGCGCATCTCGATAAAACTTCGGCAGTAAATCACTATTTATGTTAATAAATACAACTGCTTGCTCCATAGCCCACCAGCTACCTGATTCATACGCTTTTACTGTTGCAAGGATATAATACAGGGTGTTTTTTTCTTCCATTAGAGCGTCTTTGATTGGTTCTGGAAATGGTAAACGAAGGAGTAATTGCTCCATTGGGCGATCTAATATTGCATCCAACAACGAAAAAAGACCGGTTAAAAAGGCACTATTCGCTTGCGAAGGCGCTATCTTTTTCGCTATCAGCTCACAAAATCGGGCCCGAATGATACACATTTTGATCAATTCGTTAGGTTTCGTTTGTGCAACGTGAGCGGTGATAATCAAGCTAACAAACTTCTTTATATGATCATGACCTAAATAAACTAAAGCCTGTTTGAGTGACTCTATTTCTTTTTGGACAGGAAACACACCGCTGTTGATCAATCTTAATAACTTAAATGCTAACGCTGTATCTAATTGAAACAATCGCGCAATCGCATTGATATCAGGATGCTCTTTCATAACTTGTGCATAGATGGTCAAGGCTAATGCATAGTTTATATCAATATCTCTTTGTTGAATGACTACCGGCTTGGCAAAAAAATAACCCTGAAAATAATCAAAGCCCATCTTATGAGCTATTTTAAAATCATCAATAGTTTCGACTTTTTCGGCAAGCAACTTTAGCTTTTTGTATTTTTGCAGCCGTCGAATAAGCGGTTCAATTTGCTGCAAAGGTGTTATTTGAATATCAAATTTGATTAATTTAACAAGTTTTAAAAACCTTTCCCATTTAGGCTCATATACAAAATCGTCAAGTGCTAACACAAAGTTTTTATGAAACAGCGCACGACATAGCTGGTAGTTTTCTTCAGTCGGCTCAATTGTTTCGAGCAACTCAAGTACCACATCTTGCGAAGGCAAAAATGCACATAAATCCATTTTTAAAGAATCAGGACCGATATTTATCAGTGCTTTTTTACCAGAAGTAATATGTCGAGTGCCAAAATTAAGCTGATTTTCCATGATCAGTTTCGCCGTTGCGACACTTTCTTCAATATCCGGAAAATAATTATCACTACTATTACGAAACAACAATTCGTAGGCAACTACATGTTGACGACGATTGAATATTGCTTGGCGCGCAACAAATACTTGCACTTTTTCACCCTTAAACTCGACTATTGATGGTTAGTTACAAAATAAAAAACAATACTAAGTAACTAAATCATAATGTTATTACAATCCATTATAGCTAGTAAGATGATAAATAGCAGTATTAATTATAAAGTTTACTAATATAGTCCTTTGCTACGTGGGACCATGTAAAGCGAGCAGCCTTTGCATTGCTGACAATTTCGACCCATTGTTTAGGTTGTTCTTGTTTCAGAGTAAGAGTATTAGCAAAGCACGTTACTAGCGCCTCGCTTTGTGTTTGTAATGTGTCACCACTAAAGCTAAAACCATTTTCCATATGTGTAATGGTATCCTTTAAGCCACCAACTTGGTGCACTAAACAAGGCTGTCCAGCTCGCATAGCTAGCATTTGGCTAATACCGCACGGTTCAAAGGAGCTTGGCATCAAGAATAAGTCTCCTAACTCATACAGTAATTCGCCAACGTTATTACCATAACCCCTTAAAAACAATAGGTTACTATTACGCGCCATGGCGGCTGTCATGACATCTTCAAGAGCCGTGTCACCGGAACCTAAAATTATCATACGTCCTTGCTGTTCATTTAACTTTTCACACAATGCATCAAGCACTTGCTGGTTTTCGTAGGGTTGGCGCAGTAACAAAGCTTTTTGATCGGTTAGGCGTCCAACACTGGTGACTAAAGGCCCTTTAACTGGCTGCTCAATAAACTGCTGTAACCGCTGATGAGCTATATAGTAACTGCTTTGCAGGTTAACTTCTTTAGCCATCCAAGCAAACAATGCCTGCTCTATTTCAAAGTATAATTGTGATAACGTACTGCTTATCTGCGCATTTTGATTGTGCTCAGTGTACTCACAGCCATTTAATATTCCGACGACTTTATTGTTTGCCATCGCATTATTCAAATCGCGCTCTAAACCTTCGCCACCAAAAAAGCCGTTATGCGGTTCACTGGCTTGCAATACTTCTAGTGCGTAGCTTGGAGATACTAAATGTATCTTATCAACTAAATTGATAGCGCTGCGCATCGGATTAAAGCAATGAGGATAACGCGGATCGCATAATACCTCGCCGTTATAACTTAACGCCGGAAACCATGCTTCTAAACTTGAATCATCTCCTTTGAATGGGCGGATCCCTTGCAGTGCAATATTGTGTACTGTAAATATACTACGCAAAGAAGAAAAAGATGCAAACCGATGATCAAACTTTAACAATACCGCCACACACGCACTGTGCCAATCATGCAAATGCAACACATCGGGACGGGTGATAACACCTTGCAATAGCGCTTCACACACTGCAGCATTAAATAATGCAAACTTAGTGGCATCAGTGGCAAAAGGTCGGTCACCATCATCATTACAGTATACAGCGCCATGGTGCTGGCTAAATAACGGATGTGACATTACTAATTGCCTGACTTGCTGCTGATCTACATATACTTGCGACACTTGAACATCATAAATATATCCTGCAAAGGGCACATGGAGCGTGCCTAATTGCACACGCTCTAACGCGGTAAAACCATAATCTGGAATAACCACGTCAACGGTTAAGCCAAGCTCCGCTAATGCTTTGGGACAATCTCGTAGTACATCTGCAACACCACCCACTTTGGCATTTGGTAAAGCGTCATTTTCGGCCGCAACCATTAATACATGCATCTTTTTCTTACTTCCTACAACTGTATGATATTTAAGCTAACTGTTTACTCTCACGCTCTTGGCGCTCAAGCTTTTTGGAAAGTTCTGTGAGCATTTCACGAGTCACTAATACTATGCCCTTTTTAGACACTCTAAAACCATTTTCCTCGTCGACTTTACGATCAAAACCGATTTCAACACCCGCAGGCACTTCACAACCGCGGTCGATAATAGCACGACGAATGCGACAATTACGTTGAATAATTGCACCTGGTAATATCACCGACTCTTCAATTTCACAGTATGAACGAATATGTACATTAGAAAATAACAGTGATTTACGAACCACCGAGCCTGAAATGATACAGCCGCCTGATACGGTTGAATCTACAGCCATGCCACGTCTGTCGTCATTATCAAAAATAAACTTAGCGGGTGGCAGTTGTTCTTGGTAGGTCCAAATAGGCCAAGTTGGATCGTATAAATCCAGCTGTGGTTCTGGCATCACCAGCTCCATGTTTGCTTCCCAAAATGAGTCCAGTGTACCCACATCGCGCCAATAAGGTTGGCCGTCATGACCAGGCTCTCGAAATGGAAAAGCAAATACATTATGCTCTTCAATAATTGCCGGAATAATATCATGGCCAAAATCACGGCCTGAACCTTCGTTTTCTGCGTCTTTTTTTAGTTGTTCAAATAAGAACTCAGTATTAAATACATAATTACCCATTGATGCTAAGCAAGTCCCCGGACGACCAGGAATTGAACTTGGCATTTTCGGTTTTTCGTCAAAACGACGCACTCGCTTTTCTTCATCTACCGTCATCACACCAAATGTTTCTGCAGCTTCCTCGCAGGGAACTTCTATACAGCACACTGTCATGTCCGCACCAGTTTCTACATGTTTTGCCAATAAGCCACCGTAATCCATACGGTAAACATGATCGCCAGATAAAATCATTACATATTTAGGTAACTCATGACGGATAATATCCATATTTTGAAACACCGCATCAGCAGTGCCGCAATACCATTCGTCACCATAACGCTGTGATGCAGGTAATATCTCTACAGATTCACCCAGTTCCTTTTTAAAATGACCCCATGCACGGTTAACATGGCGGATCAGCGAGTGCGATTTATATTGTGTTGCAATCCCAACACGACGAATACCTGAATTAATACAGTTTGATAGCGGGAAATCGATAATACGATGTTTACCACCAAAATAAACCGCCGGTTTGGCCCGCCAATTTGTTAATTCATGTAAGCGTGAACCTCTGCCCCCTGCTAAAATCAGTGCGTAGGTTTCTCGTGTCAGACTACTTATGTAGCGATTTGCATAACTTGGCATAATTTATCTCCGTATTAATCTTTGCTATTGCTTACGGCTGTGTCGGCCGAACTAGATGTTGTTAATGCTTCTAAATGCCAAATATCATCACTGTATTGGCTGATCGTTCTATCACTTGAAAAAGTACCACTGGCCGCAGTATTTAAAATACTCATTTGCGTCCAATGCTGTTTATCTTGATAAGCGTGTTCAACAGCTTTTTGAGCTTGTACAAAACTATCAAAATCGTGGGCAACCAACCAAGGATCATGAGGACTTTTGATTGCACCAATAATGTCGTCAAATAAACCAGGTTCGAATAAATTAAAGTGCCCACTTTCAAGTAATTGCATAACATTCAGTAAGTCAGGTGTATTATGAATAATATGTAATGGGTTATAGCTTTGTTTTATTCCTTCAATTTGCTCAGCTTGTGCACCGAATAAGAAGAAGTTATCAGCTCCTACTGCATCGCGAATTTCTATGTTAGCACCATCTAAAGTGCCAATTGTCAGCGCACCATTCATCATAAACTTCATATTACCAGTACCAGATGCTTCTTTACCTGCGGTTGAAATTTGTTCAGACAAGTCTGTTGCGGGGCAAATAGTTTCCATTGCTGTAACATTATAATTTGGTAAAAATGCCACCCGTAAATAAGGCTGAGCAAGTGGATCTTTGTTGATCACATCTGCAACATTATTAATTAGCTTAATAATGCGCTTAGCCATGTAATACCCCGGTGCTGCTTTGCCTCCTAGTAATACACAGCGTGGCACTAAATTGGCGGTATCGCCACGACGAATACGGTCATATAGGTGAATAATGTGTAATACATTCAGTAATTGGCGCTTATACTCATGAATTCGTTTAACTTGCACATCAAATAGCATGCTAGTATCAAATTCAACACCACAACGTGCTTTGACTAAATCAACTAGCCGTTGTTTGTTTTCAAGTTTGACGCTTTGCCATTGTTTATGGAATTTAACATCATCATAATAGCGACGCAGCTGGCTAATTTGCGCAAAATCCCTCACCCAATCTTGACCAATTTTTTCACCAATCAACTGGGTTAGTTTAGGGTTACAATGAGCTATCCACCGCCTTGGCGTTACACCATTAGTTTTATTGTTGAATTTTTCAGGCCACAATTCATAAAAAGTTTTAAACAAACCTTCTTTAAGTAATTCTGTGTGCAATGCTGCTACGCCATTAACTGAAAAACTGCCAACAATGGCTAAATACGCCATTCTTACTTGTGGATCTGAGCCTTCTTCAATTAAAGACAACGCTTGTTGTTTTGCAACATCCCCCGGCCATGCCAACGCAACTTGAGCAAGAAAGCGCGCATTTATTTCATAAATTATTTCAAGAATACGCGGTAATAAACGCGCAAATAATGACACAGACCACTTTTCGAGCGCTTCTGGAAGCAACGTATGATTGGTATACGCCATGGTTTTTGTGGTGATCTGCCATGCAGCATCCCAATCCAAGTCATAATCATCAATCAGCAATCGCATTAACTCTGCAACAGCAATACTTGGGTGGGTGTCATTAAGTTGAAAAACATGAAAATCAGCAAAATCACTAAACTTTTCACCATGCTGTGATACCCATAGACCAACAATATCTTGTAAGCTCGCCGACGATAAAAAGTATTGCTGCCTTAAACGTAGCTCTTTACCATTTTCGCTGCTGTCATTAGGATAAAGTACCATGGTGATTTGTTCGGCAAGGTTTTTATGCGCGACGGCTTCTGAGTAACTACCGGCGTTAAACTCACCTAAATCAAACTCATCAGTGGCTTCTGATTTCCAGAGTCTGAGGGTGTTAACTATGTCATTTTTATAGCCAGGGATCGGCACATCATAAGGGACAGCTAATACATCTTCAGTGTCTAACCATTGTCGATGAATGCGTCCGTTCTTATCAGTATAACTTTCAACATGGCCAAAAAACTTAACACGCTTGGCTTGCTCTGGTGCGCTCAGCTCCCATGGATGCCCTTCACGTAACCAATTATCAGGCTGCTCTATTTGATGGCCATTTTCGATTGACTGGTTAAACATGCCGTATTCATAACGAATACCATAACCGGTTACAGGTAATGCTAAACTCGCACAACTATCTAGAAAACACGCAGCTAAGCGGCCTAAACCACCATTACCTAACCCAGCGTCATGCTCTGCTTGCGCAACATGTTCAATGTGAGCGCAATAATTATTAAGTGCAAGTTTGACTTGCTCTTCTAAATCTAAATTTAAAATGGCATTACCTAGTGCTCGGCCCATTAAAAACTCAAGTGATATATAAGCCGTTTTACGACGCTTTTCACTGTGCATTTGCTGTTTTGTTGCTCGACAACGAGCGACTAATCGATCGCGAATTGTCAACGCTAGTGCGTTATACAAATACAGTTGAGACTTTCCGACCTTATCGCGCCCAAGGGTATAATAGAAATGGCGTGATAAATCATCTTCAAGCGTACTTTCATCTATTAAAGGGGCATCTTGCCAACCTTTAGCAACACACATTTGTTCACCATTATTCGCCATTACATTCGTCCTCTAAATTGGCTGTAAAAACCCAACTGCTTTGTGCAGCAACCTCAAACTGTTCTGTATTTTTAACCATTGCTTGATCAACACTGCTAAGCGCTAAACGCCATACCGATAAATCGTGATTAGCAGGTAATTGACATTTAACTGCCACATTACTGGCATTCAAAATAATGAGTAATGCCGTATTTAGTTGTGTATCTTTTAAGCTATACATCAAAAACTGTTTTGAACCATCATGCCAGTCACTTTCTTGCATGGCTTGGCTTTGCTCGGTATACCAATCAACACTAAATCGCTTATCGCTATCGTGTAAAAATACACTGTGTTTAAACACACAGTGTTGCTTTCGTAAGGTCAATACATCGTCAATAAAACGAATGAGGCTGTGGCTACGCTGCGAGTCTTTCCATGCCAGCCAACTAGTGCGGTTATTTTGACAATAAGCATTGTTATTCCCTCCTTGCGAGTGCCCCATTTCACTGCCTGATGACAGCATAGGCACCCCTTTGGAAAGTAGTAAGGTAAGTAAAAAGTTTTTTTGTTGTTGTAACCGCATGGAGGTAACTTTTAAATCATCAGTAAAGCCTTCAACACCGCAATTAAACGAATAATTAGCACTGTGCCCATCGCGGTTTTGTTCACCATTTGCTTCGTTATGCTTTTGTTCGTAACTCACTAAATCGGTTAAAGTAAAGCCATCATGACTGGTTATAAAATTAATACTATTTAATGGCCCACGGTGATTATGATCAAACAAATCAAAAGAGCCATGTAAACGTTTTGCAAGATCAGCCAGCATATTGTGCTGCCCTTGCCAAAAGCGCCTAACAACATCACGGTATTTATCATTCCACTCACGCCAAGGCGCAGGAAATGCTCCCAATTGATAACCACCAGGGCCTATGTCCCAAGGCTCAGCAATTAATTTCACTTGGCTTAACACTGGATCTTGATTGATTGCTTGTAAAAAACTATGGGTTTGGCTAAAGCCATGCGGCGTCCGTCCAAGAATAGTTGCTAAATCAAACCTAAAACCATCAACACCCATTATTTCTACCCAATAACGTAAGCTATCGAGTACCATTTTCAAGCTAAATGGGTCGTCTATATTTAAGGTATTACCACACCCAGTGTCATTGATATAAACTTCAGGGTTATCGTTAACACTACGGTAATAACCAGGGTTATTTAGGCCGCGCCAAGATAACAAAGGACCGTCGCTACCAGCCTCTGCGGTGTGGTTGTAAACCACATCTAAAATCACTTCAATACCCGCTTGATGAAGTTTAGTAACCATTTGTTGAAATTCACCAATTTCATCAGTTACTAAGTAATCTTTATTTGGTGTAAAAAAATTTAATGTATTGTAACCCCAGTAGTTTTGCAGGCCTTTGGCGGTTAAAAACTGTTCGCTAATAAAACTATGTACCGGTAACAATTCTAAAGTGGTTACGCCAAGTGTACGTAAATGCTCTATAAAACTGGGATGGCTCAAGCCCAAATAGGTACCTTGTAGCTGACTTGGAATAGAGGGATGTCGTGCTGTGGCGCCTTTAACGTGACATTCATAAATAACCGTTTCTCCCCAACTATGGCCCGGTTTTTTACCTTGATAAGGCTGCAGCTGTGTGACTTTAGATTTAGGGATATCAATGGCGTTATTTACCGTACTCAAAGTACCTTTAGGCATTTGCCCATAGTGGCGTTCACTCCAGGTAAACTCACCAAATAAATCTTTTGCATAGGGATCAATTAACAATTTTTGGCTATTAAAAAACAATCCTTTTTTAGGTTGATATTCACCTTCTGCGCGATAACCATATAAAGTGCCCATAGCCAGTGGGGTTATATGTAAACTCCATATCCCCCCTTCATTATTATTCATTGCTAACTTTAAAACTTCGGTATGACCACTGGCATCAAATAAACACACATACAACTGTTTAGCCAATGGCGCATAAACGGCAAAATTTACACCGTTTGTTAATACACTGGCTCCAAGCGGAAAAGTTTGCCCTTTATTTAATTCAATCGATAAACTCATCAGCCACCCTTTTTAAATAAACCGTCGCAAGCGCTGGCAGTGAGAGTTTAATACTATGTTGATGCCCGTGGCATGGAGTTGCTGTACTAGTTGTTTTAGCTGATTGCCCACACACTTGTACTCCAGAACCAAATAACTGTTCATCATCGGTATTTAAAATTACTTCAAATTCACCTGAGCTTGGCACACCAATACAATAATCATGATAAACCGTTGGTGTGAGGTTACTTACCACAACCACGTAATTACTGGCTTTCTTAGCAAAGCGAATAAAACTAAAAATACTCTGTTGAGCATTTTGATTATCGATCCAGCTAAAACCTGACGGTTCAGTATCTAGCTGATGTAAAGCTGGAACTTCGCGATATACTTTATTGAGCTGCGCGATAGTTCGTTGCACACCTTGATGCGATAGATGCTCAAGCAAATGCCAATCAATTGATTGATCATGATTCCACTCGCTACGCTGGGCAATCTCACCGCCCATGAACAGTAATTTTTTGCCCGGATGCGCCCACATAAATGCATAGTACGCGCGTAAATTTGCAAATTTTTGCCAATCATCACCAGGCATTTTTTCAATTAATGAGCCTTTACCGTGCACCACTTCATCGTGGCTCAAAGGTAAAATATAATTTTCACTATAGGCATACACCATCGAAAAAGTTAATTCATGATGATGATGTTGGCGATATAATGGATCGCGTTGCATATAGTGAAGGCTGTCGTTCATCCAGCCCATATTCCACTTGTAGCCAAATCCTAAGCCATCATGATTCACCTGACGGGTAACACCAGGCCACGCTGTTGACTCTTCAGCCACCATCATAATGCCGGGGTTATTAGCATAACAACGTAAGTTAACTTGCTTTAAACACTCAATAGCACCAAGATTCTCGCGCCCGCCAAACTTATTCGGGATCCACTGTCCATCTTCACGACTGTAATCAAGGTACAGCATTGAGGCAACAGCATCGACACGTAATCCATCAATGGCAAATTCTTCTAACCAATACATTGCATTAGCAACTAAAAAGCTGCGGACCTCTGGGCGATCATAGTTGTAGATATAGGTATTCCAATCTGGATGGAAACCTTGACGCACATCGGCATGTTCAAATAAATGTGTGCCATCAAAACGATGCAAGCCATGCGGATCACTTGGGAAGTGGCCTGGAACCCAATCAATGAGTAAACCAATGTTAGCTTGGTGACATTGCTCTACAAAATAACGAAAATCATCCAAACCGCCAAACCGACTCGTTGGTGCAAATAAGCCAACTGGCTGATACCCCCAAGAACCATCAAATGGAAATTCACTGATCGGCATAAGTTGGATATGCGAAAAGCCTTGTTCAGTGACATAATTAATTAACCGCTGTGCTAATTCTTGATAAGTTAAATAACGATCTCCCTCTTCTCGCTGCCAAGAACCTAAATGCACTTCATAGATAGAGATAGGTGCATCAATCGCGTTGCGTTTAACACGCTGACGTTGCATTTTATCAGTTAGTTTAATTGCTGCGGGCCGAGTTTGAAGTACTGAAGCAGTGCCTGGTGCTTGCTGCATTTTAAATGCAAATGGATCAGCCTTTTCGAGCACTTCGCCACTGAGAGTTGTTATAGAAAACTTATAACACTGACCTTCACTGAGCTCTGGAATAAATAAGTCCCAGACTCCAGACGCAGGGTTAAAACGCATAAAGTGTTGGCTTTGCTGCCAGTGATTAAATTCGCCAATAACTGAAACACTGCTAGCATTAGGTGCCCAAACACTAAAACGCACACCTGAAACACCTTTAAAATCAATAAAGTGGGCACCAAGATGGCGATAT
The DNA here is from genome assembly GCF_014164575.1 of Pseudoalteromonas sp. SG41-1. Taxonomy (NCBI): domain Bacteria; kingdom Pseudomonadati; phylum Pseudomonadota; class Gammaproteobacteria; order Alteromonadales; family Pseudoalteromonadaceae; genus Pseudoalteromonas; species Pseudoalteromonas sp. SG41-1. Next base: position 41,378 of record NZ_JACJFL010000006.1, on the reverse strand, counting down.
GCGTGCTCTAATGTGCCTTCATTAAATAAGTACATAGCACTATCATCTAGGCTGCTATCAAAACTATACACATCTTCACAAATAACCTGACAATCGCTGTAATCTACCACTAGCTGATAAGCTGAAATATCTTGATTATCAAGCTGTGCTATAAATAAATCTGAATCACCATAGCGTGTGCTAACAATCATTTGCTGAGGCAGTTTTATCGTTACTTTTGTTGCCCCGGGCATATAACAGCGTATTTCACTGTGCGTGTCAGTAATTGCATGTACGCCTAAAAAACTAAACGGATCTTTAAAACAGCCACGCTTTAAAGCATTAACTTGTTGATCATAGTGCTGTGACTTTGCGGTTTTACGAACAATACTGTTCATTTAATTAGTCCTTATGGAATTAATAGCACTGAGGAATGCACTGTGACGTGTGAATATTTGTTCACTTGAATGCGTTAATACCCGACGCCAATTAGGGTATTCTTGATCCGTTCCAGGAATGTTTACAGGTAACGTTTGCTCATCTAAATCATCGAGCTGGATAGTAAATAACCGCGCTGGTGCAGCGGCCAAGCCTAAGGTCAGCGCCTGATAAACATCACTTGCTGTACTATCTAAAAACAAGGTGTGTGCTGCACATCCTGACAGAAAACGCAGTAGTCGTTGTTTTTCAATATCTCGGTCTGCACGCAGTTGAGTTAACTGTTGTTCATCAATTAATTGATATTTTAATTTCAAAGTAAGATCAAGCCCCTGCCACCAACCAAAGAAAGGCGGTACATCATGGTTTGCAACCATTAACAATGATTGTGGCGCAAATGACTGGGCCGCTAAAAATTCACCTTGATAATCTTTTTCAAAATAGAATAAGCTATTTGAAAATATTGCTTTATCTGCAAGTGCAGCTTTCACCTCTGGTGGAACAACCCCAAGATCTTCACCAATGACAATACATTGATTCAAATGGGATTCTATTGTCAGTACCGCTAATAAATGCTCAAATGGATAATACACATAGCAACCATCTTGTTGCTGTTGATGCTCGAAACACCACCATAAACGGCGAATTGCCATAACATGATCGATACGCAAACCACCGACGTTTTCCATATTTGCACGGATCAATGCTCGGTAGTAGCTAAAATTATTATCACTGAGCTTAATCGGATTCAGTGCTGGCAATCCCCAGTTCTGGCCATGCTCTGCCCATGGATCAGGCGGTGCGCCTACATAAGCAGAATCGGTAAATAACGATTGTTGATTGAGGAATTCGCTACCATCGCCGGCGCAACCCACCGCTAAATCATTGATCAAACCAATACTCATTCCCTGCTCTCGGGCGGTAGTTTGGCATAATTTTAATTGCACATATGCTTGCCATTGCAAGTAGTAAGCAAAGTCGCTGTCAGTAACTTTTAAGGTCGTAAGTGTCGCACCATGTTGTTGACAAAAATCACTAAAGTGTTGTTTGCGGTGCTTACTCCCATGCATACAAAAATGCTGGTATAGCAAGTTAAAGGCTGCGTATTTGAACTCACTCACTGCACTGTAATTAATATACTGCGACTGCAGAGTCCGCTTTTTAAAGTCACTCGCATAGTTGCTTTGTAAATACGCAGTGATATTGGGGTTATTAATGCTGTCATCGCATAAATCAATTGATATATAGAGTGGATTTAATAATGCACGATTATTCGGGCTATATGGACTTGCTCGCTCTGGTTGCTCAGAAAATAATAAATGCAGTGGATTGAGTAAAATATAATCCAGTTTATGACTTGCTGCTTGCTCTGTCAGCGATAATAAATCGGCAAAATCGCCTATCCCTAGTGCTGCATTATTTTTTAAACTGTAAAGTTGAATTGAAAGCCCACTTTGTTTTTTATCCGTCACTTGAAAGCTATATTTAGGTGTCACCCACAGTTGAGTTTCAGCCGTTAAACCTGCAACGTTAATGCTTGCATCATGATAACCAGTAGGCAATGCTGGAAGCGGGAAAATGAGCTCTAAATAAGTGACGTCGTTAAACAAATAATCGCCACTGCATTGTAAATCAGCTAATTGGTAAGTAATGCTGGGCAAATCAAGCTGCGCAAATGAGACTGTACATTGTTGCCCTAACATACGCTTATCAATACGCACTTTAACGGCTGGTTGTTCAGCACATACCAAACTACAATCGGGTACTAATTGCAGCCATTTATTGGCATCTAAGCTGATATTTAAATGAGAAATTTGGGCGTGATCCGTAACATCAACACCACAACAACTGAGTGCCGCACTGCGGGTTGCATCGCTAAAAACCACGTGTTCACCAGTATACTTGGTGTATTCATAGCCAATACCATGTAGATAAAAAAGCTGTGAAAGAGACTCCATTTACCACGCCTTAAATACGTTGTGTATTGACTATGCTATTTTCTGTACCAAAACTGTTTGCTATGTATCCATCGGCATGATGGTCATTGTCCCAAATAGTACCATTAACTAAATACCGAAAATGAAACTGTTGATCGTTCGGTAATCGCTGCTTGAGCTTAAAACATTGTTCTTTTTTATTAAACTTCATTGCAACAGGTTGCCAATCAGTAAATTCAGCGACTAACTGAACTTGCTCAGCCTGAGGATGCTGAAATTCAAATGTTACTTCAGCTTCGTTTTTAGTTTTAAAAAATCGTTTACTTAACATATTGGGCTCCAAACTAAACCTTAAGGTCAATTAATCCTTGCCACAGAAGTGCGTTCAACTACTCAACATACGCAGGGCTGTAAAATATTATTAGTGCGTGTTGACCTTTCAGAGTCAAAATCTTCAACCTTTAGGCTGTGTGTTCGATCGGTATACTACGTTATCGCACAATTTATGTAGATAAAACACTACTATGTGCTCTGTCTAGCATAAAAACCAAACATACTGCGGTAAAAGTAAACTCAAAAAATAAACACGCTCTAGTTAAACAAAGTTATATTTATGCTTTATGACAGTGCGATTAAATAAACATTGCACCAAATGTGTGCAAATAAAGCAAAAAACACTCACTTTATGATTACCATCTTAATGACAGCAAGAACTAAACCAAGTTAATCACTGTCTGAATTGTGACCTTTAAAGTAGTTAACAAATAACCACTGGTAAAGTGAATTTATTTAATAGTTGAATTGAGTAAACGCTCAAAAAATACTGATAAAATAACATCTAACTGAAAAGATGTTCCTTATTCAGGGGCGTTATTAAAGAAATGTTTTGTCAGTTAGTCTTACAAACTATATACTGAAAAAAATGTGTAATACCTAATAACAAATTCATATAATTAGGATAAAATGGTTTAATGGAATGACTAAACTTTTTCGCTTACTCAGTATTGCCTTTATTGCTATATTTATTTTTTGCTTTAGCATGAATATTTTATTAACGAAACAAGTCAATACCATTAATCCGCAACAATCTAGTATTGCCACTCGCGCTTTTGATACTGCTACCACCCAACTAACGATGCCCTCTTGGTATAACCCGATATTAAATGGCCACTATATAGTTAGCAAAGACGGTACTGATTACTTACTAATTAGAGCAACAGATACACAGTTTATTACCGCTCAAGCATCATCCATCATCAATGCCACTATTTTATCACCTGTAAACTTTATTCTACTGATTTTAATAGGTTTATTTTTAACATGGTATTTTGGTAAACAATTAAACATAAAGCGTGAAAAACAGCTGATAGAACAACTTAATATACAAACAAAAAAAGTTATCGAATCATTTAATATTCAACTTCCTGAACTTGAGCATGCGACAGAAGTAACTCGTTTAAGCCAAGCAATTAATGCATTAACCAGCCATGTAGCTAATTATGCCCGTGAAACTCAAACCAGCATTTGCCAAGATAAATTGACTTTGTTGATTGACCGTCATGCTTATATCGAGCACCTAGATCGCCAACTCAACGGTGCTGAACTAAAAAATATTCACTGTGCCTTGTTATTTATTGATTTAGATGGCTTTAAGCAAGTGAATGACTCTTTTGGCCACAGTTTTGGTGATGAAGTATTGATTCAAGTAGCCGAACGCCTGGCTAGCGTATTACGCCATCATAAGCTTAATGATATCAATCCCACCAGTCTATTAGAGCAAAATTTAGCGCGTTTAGGGGGCGATGAGTTCTCTATTTTCATTAATAATATTGATTGCAACTCTAAAAGCTTAGATGTGGCACAGCATGTACTAAACGAAATAGAGCGGGACTTTGTTCTGGGTAATAAACTAATTAAGATCAGTGCCAGTGTCGGTATTGCTGTTTATCCTGAAAGTGCATCAACTCCTCATGCTTTGTTGCAAATGGCGGATGTTGCTATGTATCGTGCTAAAACCGATGGGCGTGGTATTTTTAAAGTCTATTCGCCAGAAATGGGTAATAAAATGCGTCGCTACCATTACTTACTCGAAGAGCTGCGTTTAGCCATTGCGTGTCATAATTTTCATTTATCATTTCAGCCTATTGTGCATGTTGAAGATTGCGCCATTGATTACTTCGAAGCGTTAGTGCGCTGGGACCATCCTGTTGAGGGGGCTATTTCTCCAGTGGAGTTTATTCCGATTGCAGAAGAATCAAACCTTATATTAGAGCTTGGTGATTGGATAATGCTAGAATCATGTCGACAAATGGCAGCTTGGCACAATGCTGGTATGCGCAAAGTTAAAATCTCAGTTAATGTCTCTGGCATTCAACTCAAACATCGCCCAATTCATGAATGGGTAATGAAAAAACTAGCCAAGACAGGGCTACCGCCCACTTCATTGATGTTAGAGATCACTGAATCGACATTGATCACCGCTAGCAACACTATCATTAATGAATTAGAGAAATTGCGTAAAGAAGGCGTCACTATTGCAATAGATGACTTTGGTACCGGTTTTAGCTCATTAAGTACCTTAGCTGATCTACCTATTGACGTAATCAAGATTGATAGATTATTCATAGCGCAAGCTAATGAAAACCCGAAATATAACAAAATATTAAATTCAATCAGTGAATTAGGTACTAAGCTTGGGCTTAAAATCGTTGCTGAAGGAGTTGAAGAAATCGCCCAGTTTGAATTAGTGAAACGCATGGGAATTAGCAGCGTACAAGGGTATTTAGTTAGTCGTCCGCAGTCATCTGTGAATGTTGGCAGTAAGGTACTACAAGGGAATGTTAATCATATCGCCGCGACGGGCACTGGCGTATGGAGCCTCGAAACTTAATGATTATTCATTTATAGTCTTATTGGCATGGAAATTTACCTTAAAATAGATAATAATACTCAATAACTTAGTATCAGATTCTACTTCCTCCATGCTTAAAAAAAGTCTCTTTTCCTTAATCTCAATCGTAATTTTAATTAGTGTTATTCTTACTAGCATGTCAATTTATACCTTATACAGCAAAAAGAAACTCAGTGTTGATCCTAAACTAAAAGAAATATCGGGGATCGAATTTGATAAATTCAAGCGCTTATGGGCAATAAATGATGGCGGTAATGAAGCAAAACTTTATCGTCTCAACGAGGACGGCTCTATCGCCAAAGAGGTACTGGTTACTAATGCAAAAAACATTGATTGGGAAGATATGACTCAGAATGATTTTGGGCACTTCTTTTTAGGAGACTTTGGTAATAATAATCAAGAACGTAAATGGCTCACTATTTATAAAATAGAAAATCCCATCGACATTAAAACTGATACCACCGAAGCTGAAATTATCAAGTTCACTTATCCAGAACTCGACGGTAGCCCTATCACTCCAGATAAACGAAACTTTGACCTAGAAGCATTTGTAGCCTTTGGCCGCCACTTATATTTGTTTACTAAAAACCGTACGGAACCGTTTGATGGGATTACAAATTTGTATAAAGTTGGCGATCATGCAGCGAATTTTGATGCGCAGTTAATAGATTCCTTTAAAACTTGTACAACGATGGAAAAGCTCTGTTGGATAACTTCAGCGGCACTTAGCCCCGATCGTACAAAGTTAGTATTACTAGATTCAACAAGCATTTGGTTATTTGAAAACTTTACTGGTGATAAGTTTTTCTCAGGAGACGTATCGCGGATAGATTTGGGTATTGTGACTCAAAAAGAAGCGATTACATTTTATGATGAAAATACCATTGTATTTACCGATGAAGAATTTAAAGGAATTGGCGGTAACGCCTATGTCATTAAACTCGATGAAGTAAAAAAAACCATCATTAAGAAAGTACCAACGGCGTCAGATTAAAATAAATCTATATCAGTGCTTTTGTCGTTTGAGTTAATTAAGTTATTTTCCATTAACTGTTCATAAAAGCACAGCCTATTGCGACCATTTTCTTTTGCATAATAAAGTGCCTTATCCACATTTTCCAATACAGTAATAGGGAAATCATAAGGACTGATACGACACATGCCTATACTTACAGTCATATTTTCAACAAATGGAAAATGAGTGTCTCTGATCATCTCCATAAACTCATTCATTTTCTTTTCGATAGATTCAAAGTTAGTAGGTTCAAACACTATCACAAATTCCTCACCACCAAAGCGAAAAATCAAGTCTGTTGAACGCAGGAAGTGACGCATTTTTTGTGCAAGTAACAATAAAACCTCATCACCACAAACATGACCAAAGCTATCATTAATTTTTTTGAAATGATCAATATCAAGCATTGCTAACCAAGATGTTGAACTGAGCTTTCGCTTGCGATTATCATCCGTTTTAACCGTTTTATGCTGTTTAATTACTTGCTTTTCAATTAGCTGCTTTATTTTTTTATCAAATGTTTGCCTATTTAACAGACCAGTCAGTTGATCCCGTTCATTCTCATGCAAGATAAATAAATAATTTTCATAAATACGGCAAAAGGCATTAAGCAAAACCTGATCCGAGCTTTTTAAACCTTTGCAAACAACAGCAATTGCACCTATCGGCTTTTCTTGCAAAGATATTGGTAACCAACGTTTCTCGATACCATCAGCAGACTGTACAGTAATAATGCAAGCTGAGCGCAAACATGACAACAGTTCAGCCTCTGGTGAATCAACAACTTGACGTTGCGCCCACTCAAACTGATTACCATTGATTACTTTTAACGATATACTGCGCTCAATCGTTAAATCACTTTGCACGTCTAAATCCTTATAAACTACAATTTCTGTACAACCAACAAATTCTTGGATCGTCGAGATCAAGCTATATTCCAATGAATCTACATCACGGTTTTTGGTTATTTTAATTAGTGAATTTAATAAGTTTTCTTCCATAAGGATCCTGTATTCAAATAACTGAACATTCTTATTATGACTAATTACCCGTATAAAAGATTATAAAAATATAAATCAAACAAAAACGTCAATAAAGTTTGCTCTCATAATTACATTAACGAGTAAGAAAACCCAGTGCTAGTCGTAAGTGTAGTGTGTAAATACTGTTTAGTCACAATAGAAAGTATGACATTCTGTATTTATCGTCAACTTAGCGTTTAAATTTTGTTTCTAAAATAACAGAAGAAGTCGTACGTTCAACTCCATCTAAATTACCAATATCATCGAGTAAATGGCTGAGTTTTTCTAGATTTTGTGCTTGCACAACTGCAATTAAATCAAACTCACCACTGATAGCATACAATTGTGAGATGGCATCAATCTGCTTGAGCTCGAGGTTAGTTTTAGTGGTTAGTTTTTGCTTTACCTTAATCGATACATGGGCCGATACCATGGCACTTAAGTACGCATCGCCATAGTCAACACTGTAGCCCTTTATCACTCCAGTCTCTTCTAGCTTTAACATCCTACTTTGTACAGTTGAGCGTGATAAGTTAAGTGCCCTGGCAAGATCAGAAATACTCGCTCTGGCATTCGTGCGAAGTATAGAAAGTAGCTTTTCGTCTTGTATAGTTATCATATTGATTATTAACCTCGTCATTTTGTATTTTATTTTAATCATTTTTCACAAAATAGCACTGCAAATTTAAGCTTTGAACTCAGATAATAGCGGTAGTAAATAAGAAAAATTATTAAAGCACATTATTGCAGGGTAATAACGGCTTGATTAACCCATCAAATGCAATTTGTTTTTTTTCATATTAAGCCAGAATTAGGTGTAACAAATGCAAGTAACAAGAGAATTATTCAACGACGTAATGGTCCCTAACTATAACCCATCAGAGGTTATTCCGGTGCGTGGCCAAGGTTCTCGTGTTTGGGATCAAAACGATAAAGAATATATCGACTTTGCTGGCGGTATTGCGGTCAACTGTTTAGGTCACTGTCACCCAGCCCTTGTTAATGCGTTAAAAGAGCAAGGCGAAAAAATCTGGCACTTATCAAATGTCATGACTAATGAGCCAGCACTTCGATTAGCTAAAAAAATCACCGACGCAACATTTGCAGACAAAGTTTACTTTGCAAACTCAGGCGCAGAAGCAAATGAAGCAGCGCTAAAACTTGCGCGTCGTTTCGCATTGGATGTACATGGTGCTGATAAAAGCCAAATAATCGCATTTAACAAAGGCTTTCATGGCCGTACCTTTTTTACCGTAACTGTGGGTGGCCAAACCGCATATTCTGACGGTTTTGGTCCTAAACCAGCCGCAATTGATCATTGTGACTACAATGATTTAGCTGCTTTTGAAGCACTGATCAGCGATAAAACCTGTGCCGTAATGATGGAACCTCTGCAAGGTGAAGGCGGCATTATCTCTGCAAATAATGAATTTATCAAAGGTGTGCGTGCTTTGTGTGATAAACACAATGCATTGCTTATTTTTGACGAAGTACAAACGGGTGTAGGCCGTACAGGCTCACTATACGCATACCAAGAATTAGGCGTGACACCAGATATTTTAACAACAGCAAAAGCGTTGGGTGGCGGTTTCCCTATTGGTGCGATGATCACCACTTCTGATATTGCAGCACATCTTAAAGTGGGCACGCATGGTTCAACCTATGGCGGTAACCCGTTAGCGTGTGCAGTGGCAGAAGCGGCATTTGATACCGTGAATACCGAACAAGTACTAAGCGGCGTTAAACAGCGTGAACAGCTTTTCCGTGATGGTTTTGCAGCGATCAACGCAAAATACGACGTATTTAGTGAAGTACGCGGTAAAGGTCTATTATTAGGCGCCGTACTAAACAGCAAGTTTGAAGGGCGCGCTCGCGACTTCTTAGTAGCAAGTACTCAACAAGGGCTAATGAGCTTAGTTGCTGGTACTGATGTCATTCGTTTTACGCCTTCGCTGGTGATCCCACTTGAGGACATTAAAGAAGGTCTAGTGCGCTTTGAAAAAGCCGTAGCAGACGTTGTAAACGGTTAACCTAATTTAACGCCCTGTTTAGGGCGTTAATGGAGCACTTTTAAATGCAAGTATTACGTCCTATAACCGCAAATGATTTTGACTCACTAAAACAAATAGCAATAGAGTCAGGCCATGGTTTTACATCATTACCTGTTGATGATGCCTTGTTGCTAGAGAAAATTGAACGAGCAGAAAGGAGCTTTGCAAAAAACATTAATAAGCCTCAAGACGAGGGCTACCTATTTGTATTAGAAGACAGTGAAACAGGTCAAGTCGTTGGCACTACCGCGATTGAAGCGGCGGTCGGTATGAACGTTCCTTTGTATCACTATCATTTAGGTAAAACGGTTCATCATTCACGCACTCTTAACGTATATAACACCGTTGATATTCTCAGCATGTGTAATGATTACACCGGCTGCTCAGAGATATGCACACTATTTTTACGTGAAGATAGCCGCAAAGGGCTAACAGGACGTTTCTTATCGCGTTCACGCTTTTTGTTTATGGCTCAACACAGTGAGCGTTTTGCCGATACCATCATTGCAGAAATGCGTGGCGTTAGTGACGAAAACGGCCATTCTCCATTTTGGCAATGGCTTGAAGAACATTTTTTCAGTATTGAATTCCCACTAGCCGATCATTTAGTCGGCTTAGGCGATAAAGTATTTATTAGTGAATTAATGCCCAAGTACCCTATTTACGCCAACCTGTTAAGCAAAAAAGCGCAAGCTGTAATTGGTAAAGTACACGAGCACACTAAACCTGCACTAAAATTGCTTGAAAAAGAAGGTTTTGAGCATCGAGGTTACGTTGATTTATTTGATGCTGGGCCAACAGTTGAAGCCAAACTTGGCAATATACGTAGCATCCGTGAATCTCAAGTATGCCCTATTACCATAGGTGAACTTGATCATATTAATCAACAAAGTTCCGACACCTTAGCTATTTGTAATCAAGGCGTGAATGACTTCAGAGCCACTTTCACAAAACATGCACATTATAATCATGCTAAACATACCTTGATTATTAGCAGTGAAGTTGCAAAAGCACTTAAATTAAAACAAGGAGATGCAGCGCGGTTTTTCCGTCTGTAAACCTCTGTAGGAGTTTCTATGAGCGTTAATACGCACAACAGCCAACTAATCAATAACCAATGGCAAACTGGCTTAGGTCATGATTTCTGTTCAATAAACCCAAGTAACGGGGACATTGTTTGGCAAGGTAAAGCGGCAAGTAAAGAACAAGTAGACGCAGCCATTAAATCAGCTCGTCAGGCACACATTACATGGGCAAATACCCCAATTACAGAGCGTATTGCGGTTCTTGAACGTTTTGTCAGCCAGCTAAAAGAAAATAGCGAAGAGTTTGCGACTATCATTGCCCGCGAAACAGGTAAACCACTATGGGAAACACGCACCGAAGTGGCTGCTATGACAGGCAAAGTGGCGATCTCAATAAAAGCTCATAATGAACGAACAGGCACTACTGAAAATCCAATGCCCGGCGCTAAAGCTTTTATTCGTCATAAGCCGCATGGAGTAGTGGCTATTTTTGGCCCTTATAATTTCCCAGGCCACCTCCCTAATGGTCATATAGTACCGGCAATTTTAGCGGGTAATACCGTCGTATTTAAACCATCTGAGCTAACCCCACTTGTTGCTCAATACACACTTGAGTTATGGTTAAAAGCAGGCCTGCCAGCTGGGGTGATCAACCTTATTCAGGGTGAAGTTGACACCGGTATTGCACTTGCTAGCCACCAAGATACCGATGGGTTGTTTTTTACTGGCAGCTCAAACACAGGTCATTTATTACATAAGCAGTTTGCTGGACATCCAGGTAAAATTTTAGCGCTAGAAATGGGGGGGAATAACCCGCTCATAGTTAAAGATGTGGCTGACGTAAATGCTGCCGTGCATGATATTATCCAATCCGGCTTTATAACTTCTGGCCAGCGCTGTACGTGCGCCCGTCGGGTATTTATTGCAAATACAGCTAATGGTAATGCTATTTTAGAAAAGCTGATCACCGCAACTAAAAGTATTAAAGTTGCAGACAGCTTTAGCGAAGAACAACCTTTCATGGGGGCTATGATCAGCGAAAAAGCAGCGCTTGGGATGGTCGCCGCTCAGCAACAATTGATTGATATGGGAGCTGAACCTTTAGTTGAACTAAAACACTTAAAACCAGGCACTGGTTTTGTAAGCCCTGGTATTATCGATGTAACAAATGTGGCCAGCATCGCAGATGAAGAACACTTTGGCCCATTAATTAAAATTTATCGCTATAGCGACTTTGACAGTGCAATTGTGGAAGCGAACAATACCTCATTTGGTTTATCGGCTGGGCTTTTAAGTGACTCAAGTGAAGATTATGAGCACTTCTTAAAACATATTCGCGCCGGTATTGTTAACTGGAATCGCCCAATTACCGGTGCATCAAGTGCCGCGCCATTTGGTGGTATTGGTGCCAGTGGTAACCACAGAGCGAGCGCCTATTACGCCGCAGATTACTGCTCATACCCAGTAGCCTCTGTTGAAGCACCAAGCGTTAGTTTACCAAGTACCCTTGCGCCGGGCTTAATTATTGAATAATCAGTCTGCAGCTTAACGGTTGCAGAAATTAAATTAAGGAATTAAAAATGCACACAGATGTAAATGCCCTTTTTGACAACTTATGGCAAAACTACCTAGCGGTAACACCGTCAGCTGTAAAAGTTCATGAGCTATTAGGCTCGACACAACAAGATGATGTGATCAACGACCATATTGCACTACGCACTTTCAATCATGAAAAAATTGGTCTGGAAAAGTTAGCCGCCCATTTCTTAGCCGTCGGTTATAAAGAATGTGGTGAATATCATTTTGAAGCTAAAAAATTGTATGCTAAACATTATGAGCATACCGATCCAAAGCAACCAAAAGTATTTATTTCTGAATTACTTGTAGAGCAATGTTCTGAGCAACTGCAAAACATCGTTAATGAGCTGGTTGCCAGCATAGATGCAGATGACGTAACCGCAGAAAACTTCTTATACTCAGGCACCCATTGGCAAGTAAGCTCTGAAACTTATAAACAGTTACTGGCTGAAAGCGAATATGCAGCGTGGATGTCAGCATGGGGTTACCGTGCTAATCATTTCACCGTGAACATTAATGAACTTGCCAAATTTGATAAAATTGAAGACGTTAACCAAGCGCTTAAAGATGCCGGTTTTGCCCTTAATATTTCAGGCGGTGAAGTAAAAGGCTCACCTGAGGTATTACTTGAGCAATCATCAACCCTTGCCGATGACTTTGCCGTAGAGTTTAGTGACACGACGATGAGCGTACCTAGTTGTTTTTATGAGTTTGCCCTGCGTTATGCGAAACCTGATGGTGAACTATATACCGGTTTCGTTGCTGCATCGGCCGATAAAATCTTTGAAAGCACCAATGCACGTTAATTAATCTAGATTCAGATCATAAGTGCATGTGTTTAAAGCTGGGTGCTTACTGGCTGATTTCATAAAGTACTTAGCTGTACGATAGAAAAAACGCAGTTGTAATGAACAACTGCGTTTTTATTGTTTTTATACTAGGATTATGAGTCACTATATAAATAGTGGTTTATAGTCGTTTTCTAACTGTTCAAATGACAAATCACCAATAAAACGGCCAAAACTAAGCCACGTTGCTAAACCACGTAAATCTTTAAAATGTGGTGGAACAAACTTAGGGTCTTCAATTACACCTAAATCATGTAATTGCGATATTAGTCTAAAGTCATCAATCGAGATTTTACCCACTAACAGCAAAGGTAATTGATCGATGCGGCCAAGTTGTATCGCAACCCGAATTAAATTGTAAACCAATACAAACCCTTTGATATAAGCGATATCTTTAGTAAATGGCAACCCTGTTGCGGTACTGCCACGAAATACTCGCTGGGCCAATGTATAGCTCTCATCTTTACTCAAGCCTTGAGCAACATAATCACGATATATATCAACAAACTCAGCCCCATCAATTACCTTGGTCACCGCTTGAATACGATTTACTAACTTCGCTAAACGTCGAGGTGTTGATTTAAGGGTGATGATTTCGGTTAGTACTGCCAGCCCCTCTTGTGTCACTGTTGAACTTGGCGTGCCTTTACTTAAACAGGTTAAGTATGGCTGAGCTAAACCATTTTGCGTTGTACCGACGTGGATCCAGCCCTCATGTACTTCTAAAATATCAAGCTCTCGTTGAGAAAACTTTACATCTTGATTTAGCTTAATATTATTAGCACCAGCAGCTGCATCACTGACGATCCCATCACTAATGACCACTTCAACATCGATACCTGGCATGCTTAAACGTACTTGTTCAGCTAGAATCCGAACGGCTTCATCAGCATCTATATTTTTAGGATCATCAGGTAAAATATCGGCCGCTAATAGATTTTTGAGCGGTAACTCAAGCATATTTGCAAGCTCTGATAACGATGGCTCACCGGCATGAAATAAATCTTTTGGATGACCAAACAACTCTACAGATAAATCATGAAATTCAGCAGTGCCACGGTATTCAAGCATACTCAATACCGTTTTGTACTCGCTGCACATTTTACTCATATATTGAGCGATAGGATTGAGTTGCCCAAGCTGGCTAATGATATTACGGTTTAGATCAGAAAATGCTTGGCGTAGCTCGCTAGGTACAAAACCTAGATCCCGTTGCTGATAATAGGCTTTATCAACCAGTGGGTTTTTTTGACATTTTTGTCTAAAAAACTCTTCCTTTATGCTTTTATCCCAATTTATCGCATCTAAGATGCGGATCGGGGTTTGTAGGGCGATTAATCGATCTGATAACTCGCGAGTTTTAAGTAATAACGCCTTATCTATCATGCTCTAAGCTCACTGATGAATGAGCCTAGAGGATAGGCTAGATTTGCTCATTTTCAAAGCAAATTATTACTTACTTTGCAAATTTACAGGGCTAGAAAAATCGCTGATACGATTAACCATGTGTCCATTTTTATAAATGACCAAGGTAGGCACACTACTGATTTTATTATCAATAAATAAATCATTACCGTGATCAATGTACACCGGATGTATGACTTTAAATTTTTCGATATATTCATCAACAGCTGCTTGATCTGTCCATAATTGGCTAACCCTAGCTTCAGTATCAATTCCCTGATTGGTTAATCGATTGATTTGCTTTTGAGCTGCGGCACAGTTTGTTGCCATCTTCGGGCGAGTATCAGCTAAATACCAATCACACCACGTTGCCGTATATAATATTGCTTTTAAGCCAAACTCTGGAATAACTAAAGCAGTCGCAGCTTGCTTATTACCTTCATCTAACAAGCGTGGCTTTGCCACCACGCCGTCATGTGATAATAATCGCAGTGTATTATCAAGTGCTTTATCTGCTTCATGGCCTTGAAAAATAACTTTGCCCGTTTTATCGAGTAATACATGAAAAGGAGTGCCTATAAATTGATAATGCTGAGCAACTTTTGCGGTATGATCACTCATGATCGGCATGGTTAAATTAAACTCTTTTTTAACAGCTGCAACAGCAGTAGGATCATCATTTAGATCAATGTTAATCGCTATTGTATCAATTGTATCTCCATACTGTTCATAGGCCTGCTGAAAGTGTGGCATTTGCTCCATACACGGTTTACACCAAGTCGCCCAAAATTTTAAATACACAGGCTTTTTGCCAACGATTTTATTCAGCTCGAACAGTTCACCCTGTTGGTTTTTTAAAACCAAATTTGACTCATTTGCTAACAAATGTTGACTGCATGAAAAGTACAAAAAGACCCACAACAGCTTAATATATTTAAACTTCATCATTATTATCCCTAAAATAAATTCACCTTAGCATGGTCGCTTTCTCAGCAGATTGTAATTTTGCGACATCGGTGAACTTTTCGATCATTTATCATTACATGGTATAAACTAAATAGAGTTAGGTTTCGTATCAATTTAATTATCAAAGCAACTTTTGGAGTAGTGATGAAAAATGACATCGAAGGAAAACAAATATTAGCTGTCTATGAGCAGATCATCCAACATGGTGATATAAATAATGAAGGGAAACACTATAAAGGATTAACCGCATTTTCAGATATTGATGGTTATACCATTTATCTTAAAGGCAGTGGCGTATTGCTCAGATTTGGTTTTCACAACACCTATCATCTCGATTATGAACATGAGAAGCATAAAGATGACTTCCTTAAAAAGCTGGAAAATATAATCAATGAGGTGTAATTGTGTATAACAGCAAACCCCGCATTCGCCCAGCTAACAAGCACAACCAACATACAGATTTTATAGCCAAGGTTGTGCAAGAATTACGCGACGATGAAAGTAAGCTTGCCATAATTAAAGGTAATCTTGAGGAGTATCGGCAACAACGGTTCCTGAAGCGAGGGTTTTTAACTGCAATCGAACGATTCGACTGGGTGTTTGAAGCTTCTGATAATATTGAAGATATTTGTCAGCAAATCTTAGCGGATGACTATATTGGCCAGCGATTACGTCGCTATCCATTACTTTTCAAAGGAATTCTATAGCCTAATTGACAGTTTATCGTACCCATCTGGTAAACCACCGTTTATTGATGATAATAATGCTTAAAAATGATAGATTGCGGAAATTTTAAATTTTAAGAGCCTTGCTATGTCAAAAGCCGTCGACACTGCCGACTCATCGAGTGAAGAAAAACAATCGGGATTATTTAACCGATTTTTAGCCTCTGTTGAGTTTTTGGGGAATATGTTACCCCACCCAATCACCTTGTTTGCCCTATTTTGTGTGGCCATTATTGTTTTCAGTGGTATTGCTGATTGGTTTGGATTAACTGCAATTGATCCTCGCCCAATTGGCTCCGCAGGTCGTGAAGCTGACGGCGTTATCGAAGTTGTGAGTCTATTAAGTGCTGAAGGCTTACAACGTATCGTCACCGGTCTTGTTACTAATTTTACTAGTTTTGCCCCTTTAGGCACTGTGCTTGTTGCACTATTAGGTGTCAGCGTTGCCGAACATTCAGGGCTATTATCTGCTGCAATGCGTGGCATGGTAATGGGGGCATCAAAACGCTTAGTTACTTTTATGGTGGTATTTGCCGCTATATTATCTAATACCGCATCTGAACTTGGTTATGTTGTATTAATCCCTTTAGCCGCAATGATCTTCCATAGTTTAGGGCGTCATCCTTTAGCCGGCTTAGCCGCTGCTTTTGCTGGTGTATCAGGTGGTTACAGTGCTAATTTATTGTTAGGTACGATTGATCCATTGCTTGCAGGTATTACGACTCCGGCAGCACAAATGATTGATCCAACTTACCAAGTTGGCGCTGAAGCAAACTGGTATTTTATGATGATTTCAGTTTTATTGATTGCCGTATTAGGCACCATCGTTACTGAAAAAATTGTTGAACCCCGCCTTGGTAAATACAACCCCGACGATGCCAGTGCTGATCTGGCGCAGAATAATATAGAAGGCTTAACTGCTAAAGAAAAATCAGGCTTAAAATGGGCTGGATTTTCTTTATTGTTAGTATCACTACTACTTGCTTGGACAATCGTGCCTGCAGATGGCATTTTGCGCCATCCTGAAACAGGCTTATTTGCCCACTCGCCTTTTTCTAAAGGGATTGTGGTATTTATTTTTATTACCTTTGGTATACCAGGTTTCGTTTATGGCCGTGTAGTAGGCACCATGAAAAATGATAAAGACGTGATCAACGCAATGAGCAAAAGTATGAGCTCAATGGGCATGTACATTGTATTAGTATTTTTTGCCGCGCAGTTTGTTGCCTTCTTTAAATGGACTAACTTAGGGACTATTTTAGCCATAAATGGCGCTGCTATGTTACAAGCCCTCAATCTGACTGGTCCTGAAGTATTTGTGTTATTTATATTAATGTGTGCATTAGTTAATCTAAGCTTAGGTTCTTCATCTGCACAATGGGCAATCACTGCGCCAATATTTGTACCTATGCTCATGTTGATTGGCTATGCGCCAGAGACCATTCAGGCGGCTTATCGGATTGGTGATTCTGTCACGAACTTGATCACCCCAATGATGAGTTACTTTGGCTTGATCCTCGCCGTTGCCACTAAATATAAAAAAGACATGGGAATAGGCACTTTAGTCGCCACCATGCTGCCTTATAGTATGATTTTCTTTGTCGGTTGGGTTGCTCTGTTTTATTTGTGGGTGTTTGTATTTGGTCTGCCAGTAGGGCCTGGCTCACCAATTTATTACACACCTTAATAACCGATAAATAATGCCAGCTGTTGCTGGCATTATTATTGAGTAACTCTAACCTGTTTGAAAAACTAAACTATCTGCTTTAATAATAGTAACTACTTATACAATTGCCACATTACTAGCAACTTCAACGAGATCTAAAATTATGAAAATAGTATTTTTTATTATCACTTTAGCATGTTCTTTGATCAGCATAACAAGTTATGCGCAGCCACTCCCATCAGTAAATATAAAGTCCGTTGCATTAACTAATTATGCGAACCCGCAACAACACATCTATACTGCAGGACAACCTTCTAAAGAGCAATTTCAGCAGCTTGCAAAGCAAGGTATAAAGTATGTGATTAATTTACGCGGGGATGGGGAAAATAATTGGGATGAACAGGCTTTAGTGACCAATTTAGGACTGCAATACTTTTCACTGCCCATTTCATCAAGAGCCGATATCAATATTGAAAATGCAAAAAAGCTGCAGCAATTATTAGCGCAAGCATCTGAGAGCCCAACATTACTGCATTGTGCAAGTGGTAACCGAGTTGGTGCACTGATTGCACTTTATAACGCAATAGAGCTTAACCAACCAATTGAAAAAGCGATTGAAACAGGTAAGCAATGGGGCTTACAAGGTCTTGAACCTGTGGTAAGAGACGCCATAGCAACCTATAAAATAAAAGAGCATTAAAATAACACGTTAGCTATGTTAAAATGTTTAACTATTTTGTTTAACTTTAAATGGATTTAACAATGAAAAATATCTTTCTGTTACTCAGTTTATTCTGCACTTGTAGCTACGCGATAGAATTACAAAAATATCCTCTTGTACTTGAGTCATCAAGTGGCGAGCAAGTGACTATTATTAATACCCTTGATAACAGCCAAGCATTGGTCAAAGTCGTTGGGGTAAATAGTCCTATTGACGAAGTGGTTTTTTTAACCGCTCTGAAACCTCACGGAAGTATACAAGCTTACAAATACACGTTTGACGGGGAACAGCGAGCACTCGTCACGAAAGAGCCAGGTTATAGCTGTTGTAGCTACACACTATATTTGCCAAATAGCCGCCAAGCAATTTATTTGAGTGAACTAAAAGATAAGCGAGCAAAAGGAATAAGCGAAGATACCTATGCACAATATATAAGCCAACTTGAGCAAGGTATTCAGTTAAAACTAGCTAAGTTTGATCGCGATAATGCAATTAAACAATCACAAATCGCACTTACTGACGCTAGTAAAGAGCTAAATTTACAGTGTGAGAAAGACATAGCCACCTCAGTAAATTGGCAAGCACTTGATGATAAAACCTTACAAACTTATGCCGTTGGCGCATATTGTGCACAAGTAGCCAACTCATTAGCAAAGCAATGCCAACAATCAGCTAAATTTAAAGCTAAAGTACAACAATTTAATCAGGTTGATTGTGAATTTAGTAATGAACTAAAACTGCGTCATACCGACTCATTAATCAAATTTACTACAGCGCCAAAAGCACCAAACCAACAACTGTTTGTTGATGCATATTTTCGTAATTTATAGCAATAAAAAAAGCCCTTAGTTAAATACTAAGGGCTTTTTTAAAATGTAATTTAAAGCTGCCATGCATAACTTAATTTAGTAAAGAAAGTACGTTGATCGCGTTCTATACTTTTTAATGAGTCATCTTGATAGCCTTTATCTGAATAACCCAAGTAAAATAATGTTTGTGCGTTAATTTTATATGAGTAAACAAGCTGACTGCCATAATCTCGGTTGATGTGATTTACAGCAAAGTAATAAGCATTTTGATTTCGGTCGATATCTTCAAACTGTAAAATCAGTTTCAGCATCGAGCGCATATTAAATTTATAATAAATTCGTAAATCGGTTAGATTCGCTGTAAATACATTTTCACCTTGTGGGTTATCTAAACGGCTATAACTGTGTTCAAGCTGTAGTTGCCAATGATCATTGATGTCCCAGGTAAGTTCTGGCTCTAGAGTAAATAAATCACCTAACTGCTCATTACTGTAATCTATTTTACTACCAAACTCACTATAGAGCGTAATACGTAAATCTTTGCTTGGGTTAAAACCACCATAAATAAAGCCGATATTTTGATTATAAAAATCATCTTTATAGCTCTCATTACGATGGATCAAACCAAACTCTAAAGATGACTGTAATTGGCCTTTTAAAAAAATATACCCTTCGTACTCTTCTTCAAGCAAGCTACCATCTTGCGCCCAGGTTTTGTCCCAATCAACATTATAAGAATATTCGGTTATCATCTCACTTGCGTCTAAGTACCAAGTTTGCCCGCCGCCTAGTAACACTTTTTTATAATCTACTTTTCCTTGATAGCCAACATCGGTACGATAATCCTCACCAATATCTTCGTAACTGGCAAGTAGCTTATAATCCCGTTTCTCGCGAGCAAACTCGATCTTATAAGCTTGATCAGATTGATTTTTCTCCAAGCCATAATTATCAGTTAAAAAAGCGGAGTTTTTAGTATCAGAGGTAGCAACTTGATACAACACACTATCTGTTTGATTAAACCAATAACTACCATCTACCGACAGTACGGTATTGTGATAGTCATTCGCTTCACGGTGGGTGCTCATCACCCCAATAGTGCCCTGCTCGCCAATGTCGTATTGATATCGGCCAACCGCTGACTTTGATTTTTCAGCTAAATTAGCAAAGCCAGAACCTTGGTTAGTCGGTAAAAAAAGACTGGTATTTTCATCATCGGCATACATAAAAGCATAACTATGTGCATCTGTTTTACCGGTTATTTTGGCGCCAATTTCAGGCTCGGCAATTGTACGAGTATATAAAAGCTCAAATAAACTGCTTTTGAAATACGATGCACCATCTAAAAAGAACGGGCGTTTCTCAGCATAATAAATAGAGTATGTGGTATTGACATCCAACTCTAAACTATCGGTCTCTACTTGCGAGAAATCGGGATTAATTGTGGCATTAATAACCGCATCTTGGCTGATCCCCCAACGTAAATCGAGTCCAGCTTCAGTCTCAATATCACCATTTTGCCAATCCCCTGGTACAGCCTCTTTCACATCATTGCGAAGAGCGGTCAAGGTCGGTGTTAATTGAATATTTTTGCTCGGCTCCATGGCATTAAAGCCTGTTATTTTATCAAACTGGCAAAAACTGCATTTCACGTCGCGGTCAAAACCTACATTGGATAATTGATATAAAACATCTCGAGGATAATTACGCCACAGCGCAAACCCCCATGTCATATCGGCTTTATTTTTAGGAAAACGCAATGCAGTGAACGGGATGCGCATCTCTACGGTATAACCTTGGTCAGTTATTTGCCCTGCACTGTCCCAAATCGCATCCCACGATGGGTCTTCAGTCCAGCCATCGGTATCGGTCATGCGCATATCACCTTGTGCACCGAGTGGATTTACGTAAAACTCATAACCTGTTCGCTCATCGTTAAAAGTATCAATCATCAATGCGACATTATCATCCGACCATAATGTATCGCGATCTCGAAGTGCTGCACGTATTTGACTGGGATCATTATCATAAGCAACAAAACCAAGATATAAATAGTTGCCATCTTCATAGATATAAGCGTCTGTTTTTACAGGTGGTATGCCTTTTTCGTTGGGTTCATTTTGATAGCGTAAAGGGATTAAAGTGGCTTGTTGCCAGTGCGGTTCGCTCAACTGCCCATCAAGATCAATACCTTGATCAATGTGCGCTAAACTAAATTGTTGTTGCTCAGCGTGTGCAAACGTACTACATAAAGCGAAAGCTAAAACCCAGACAGGTAAAGTTATTAATTTTATATACTGCATAAACATCCATTTAATACTCAGTTACTCGGATGAGTAAGTTAAGTAGCAATTGTAATTCACGCAGGTACATTTGTTAATAGTTTGATTGTAAAAATGTTATTTTAATTAACTAATCAAGACAAAAAGCTGAGATTTTAGGTCTCAATTAACTTTAATTTATCGGCCACACCATTCCAGGTATCGGCATCTTCAGGGGCTGGTTTTACATCAGTGATACGCGGCCAAATAAGAGCAAGTTCGGTATTCAGTTCGGTGAATTCTTGTTGCGAATCAGGTAATTCATCTTCTTGATAAATTGCTTCAGCGGGGCATTCTGGAACACATAAACCACAATCAATACAATCAATCGGACTGATCGCCAAGAAATTAGGGCCTTCATAAAACGCATCTGCTGGACACACTGCTACACAGTCAGTGTATTTACACTTTATACAGTTTTCAGTGACTACAAATGCCATTTTAACGTTTGCCTAACATATCTTAATACAGCTGGAGATCATACCCAACCACAGCCAAAATACAATAAATAATCGCTGCCATCGAGGCATAAATTAACGTAAAATAGTCCGTTATTGTGAGCAACTCGCGTCAGCGACTGCTAAGACACCTAACAGAGACTAAATATGATACGTTTAACAGAAATTAAGCTGCCACTTGATCATGGCGAAGATGCCATAAAGCAAGCAATTATAACTAAACTTGGCATTGATAACAGCCAACTCCATAGCTTTAATGTCTTTAAACGTGGTTACGATGCCCGTAAAAAAACCGCCATTTTACTTATTTATACCCTCGACATTGAGGTTGATAATGAAGCGCAATTATTAATTCAGTTTGCTAAAGACCAACATGTAAAACCAGCCCCTGACACCAGCTATAAATTTGTTGCTCAAGCACCAGCAACAATTCAAGAACGTCCTGTGGTAATAGGCTTTGGCCCTTGTGGACTGTTTGCTGGTTTAATACTGGCGCAAATGGGATTTAAACCCATTATTTTAGAACGTGGAAAAGAAGTACGTGAACGTACCAAAGACACTTTCGGTTTTTGGCGAAAACGTACTCTAAATACCGAGTCAAACGTGCAATTTGGTGAAGGCGGCGCAGGAACATTCTCTGACGGAAAACTTTACAGCCAAGTTAAAGATCCAAAGCATTATGGTCGTAAAGTAATCACTGAATTTGTAGCTGCGGGCGCACCAGAAGAAATTATGTATGTCAGCAAACCGCATATTGGTACTTTTAAGCTGGTTACGATGATTGAAAAAATGCGTGCAAGTATTGAAGCGCTCGGCGGTGAAATTCGTTTTAGCACCCGCGTTGATGACATCCTACTTGATGATGGCCAAGTAACAGGACTGAAATTATCCTCCGGTGAACAACTTGATACCCGTCATGTTGTGCTTGCGGTAGGTCACAGCGCACGTGATACATTTAAAATGGTATACGATAAAGGGATTTACGTTGAAGCAAAACCGTTTTCAGTTGGTTTTAGAATTGAGCACAAACAATCTATGATCGATGAATGCCGTTTTGGTGATAATGCTGGTAACCCGATTCTTGGCTCTGCAGATTACAAACTGGTTCACCATTGTCACAGCGGCCGTACTGTTTACAGTTTTTGTATGTGCCCAGGCGGTACTGTGGTTGCAGCAACCTCTGAAGAAGGTCGCGTGGTAACGAATGGCATGAGTCAGTATTCTCGCAGCGAACGCAACGCTAACAGTGCCATTGTTGTGGGGATTTCTCCTGAAGAAGATTTCCCAGGTCATCCATTAGCCGGTATTGATCTGCAGCGAAAACTAGAAGAGCAAGCCTTTGAACTAGGTGGTAGTAATTACGATGCACCAGCACAGTTAATTGGCGACTTCTTAAAAGGTAAAGATTCAAGTGACTTAGGCGATGTAAAGCCTTCATACACACCAGGTATCAAACTCACTGATCTAGCAAATGTGTTACCTAAATATGCAATTGATGCCATTCGTGAAGCAATTCCTGCATTTAATAAGCAAATTCGTGGTTTTTCATCAAACGATGGCTTATTAACTGGCGTTGAAACCCGTACTTCATCACCAATTTGCATTAAACGAGATAAAAGCATGCAAAGTATCAATACCCAAGGCCTATACCCTGCCGGTGAAGGTGCGGGTTATGCAGGTGGTATTCTTTCCGCAGGCATTGACGGTATAAAGGCCGCTGAAGCATTAGCGTTATCTATGCTTGAGAAAAATAGCTAAGTAGTTTTTCACTGTTCACAAAAAAGCCTCATTTATTGAGGCTTTTTGGTGTTAATGACTTAACTTATACCATTATTTCTTTAACGAAAGTTTGGCACCTTTGAGGGTTTTACGTACGTTTGAGATACGTGAACGGTTTTTAGCTCGCGCTTCACCAGTTGCTTGACCTGATGGTTTATTTGAATGGCTACGACGCAAATGCGATGGTTTTTTGCCAATTTTATCAATCAGTACTTCACGGTTACTTACTTCATAACCCGGCAAGTATTCACGCTGAATTTTTTGACCGATTAAGGTTTCAATTTCAAACAACATATTTTCTTCTTCGCGGCTAACAAATGAGATTGCTTGACCTTGTTTACCGGCACGACCTGTACGACCAATACGGTGTACGTAATCTTCAGCAAGCCATGGTAAGTCAATATTAATTACACGTGGTAGGTCATCAATATCAATCCCGCGAGCGGCAACTTCTGTAGCCACAAGCACACGTACTTTACCCGCTTTGAAATCACTTAATGCACGACGACGGTTACCTTGGGTTTTATCGCCATGGCACACGGCAGCAGGAATGCCATCTAGGTTTAATTCTTTAACTAGCTCATCAGCCGTTTCTTTCATGTTGACGAACACTAACACTTGCTGCCAGTTTTTCTTACCGATCAATTCAGAAAGCAGCTCTTGTTTACGGCGCTCTTCAACTGGATAAACCACGTGATGAACGGTTGCAGCAGTGCTGTTGGTTTGATCAACACGGACAATTTCAGCTTGCTTGAGTACTTTGCTAGCAAACTGTTTAATTGCCGCTGGGAATGTTGCAGAGAACAACAAAATTTGGCGATCTTCAGCACAGCCATTGATCACTGTTTGCATATCACCAATAAAGCCCATATCAAGCATACGGTCAGCTTCATCGAGCACAAGATGTTGTACGTCAGCAAGGCTTAGATTACCTAAACGAATATGATCCAGTAAACGACCCGGTGTTGCGACTACGATATCGACACCCGCTTTTAAGCCATTAGCTTGACCTACCGTACTAACACCGCCAAATAAACTCACTGTTTTAAGCTTGGTGTACTTTGCAAAATCAGTAAAATTATTGGCAATTTGCTCTGCAAGCTCACGGGTTGGTGCTAGCACTAAGGCACGTGGTGCATTAGTTTTTGTGTATTCAACTTCAGATAATTTTTGAATAATTGGTAAAGCAAAAGCAGCTGTCTTACCGGTGCCTGTTTGGGCACTGGCTAAAACATCTTTGCCTTTACGTACTGCTGGAATAGCATTACGTTGAATGGGCGTAAGGGTGTGATAGTTAAGTTCATCTAACGCCTGAAGAAGTTCAGGGGCAAAACTAAAAGATTTAAAATTCATGCTGTATAACCTGCGGCCACATTATCAAGGGTCGCAAATTATACAGCAATTTAAGGCAAACAGTTAGTTTTTAAATATATAAACC
Organism: Pseudoalteromonas sp. SG41-1; assembly: GCF_014164575.1. Classification (NCBI taxonomy): domain Bacteria; kingdom Pseudomonadati; phylum Pseudomonadota; class Gammaproteobacteria; order Alteromonadales; family Pseudoalteromonadaceae; genus Pseudoalteromonas; species Pseudoalteromonas sp. SG41-1. The sequence continues at coordinate 16,287 of NZ_JACJFL010000006.1, read as the reverse complement.
AACTAGAATTACCTTTTCTCTTCTACAGCCATTTTTGTGTTTGACCTTTTCAAAGCATACTTTGCTAAGCAATAACAACAATGGTTGGCGATCTTTTAAAGCCCAAACTAAATTATGGCAGAATAATTGTATTTTCTAAATTTAATGGTGTGGCTTTAGAGCCACCTACAACAGCAACATCATCAAGTTGATTGATCAACGTAACCCCTTGCGCTTGCTGCTGCTCATTTAATGGCACATAAGGTAATCTAAATACAGGCTTGACTGCACCTGTCATCATCAATGCAGTATTAATTGCAATTGGATTTGGCTCACAGAACAACCAACTGATCAAAGGTTGTAATGACGCGTTCAGCGCATCGCTTTTGCTGTCCATTAATTGACGATACAAGCCAGGAATTAAATTAGAGGTTACCGAGATCACGCCATGCGCTTTATAAGTATGGCGAGCATCATGTGCTTCATCGTCATTACCAGACCAACAAGCAATGCCTTGTTGCTCGTAGTGCTCAATGCGTTCATTACCACCACACTCTTTAACACCTATAAAATTTTCGTGTTGTGCTAACGGTTCAATTATATCAGGGGTTAAATCTTGCCCCGTGCGCCCTGCTACGTTATAGATAAACGCAGGACCAATTGCCAGCACTCGTTTGAAGTGTTCAATTACACCGGCAATCGATGTGCGGCCATAATAAGGGTTAATTTGTAGTGCTGCGTCCATACCGCTGGCAAAGCCATACTCAGTCGCTTTAACGGCTTCGCGGGTATTGTTACTGCCAGTGTTACCAACAATCACCAACTTATCTGCATACTTATTAACGCTGTGCGCAATCAGCATTAAATGCTCTTCCCAGTTCATTAACTGGCCTTCACCTGTGGTTCCACCGACCACAATACCATCAACACCGGCGGCGATTTGCTGTTCAACTAAATAATCATAGGTGGATAAGTCAATTTCACCACTGGCTAAATAAGGCGTTTTAATTGCTGTGATGAGGCTTGCTTGTTTAATTTGTTCTAGGGTGCGCATAAAAAATTAATCTTAAAAAAACTTGCCGTAGTTGTAACATAAAAGCAGGCGTTTTCCGAGTGTTGCATAACTAATTAATTAAATTACTTGTGTTGTAGAGGTGCTTAGTCCAAAATAAACAACTGTATAAATAAACAGTATATTTATTTTCTAACCTTGAGTGCACTTTTATGCGTTTATCACGATTTTTAGCAACCCATTTTTATCACAGCGAAGAGCTTTGTCATGCCTTAGCAATCGATGAAGATACTCTTGCAATTTGGCAACAAAACGGGTTATTTCCAAAACCCAGTTACTGTATTAAAAATCAGCTTAGTTGTAGCTCTTACTCTGGTTTATATGAATGCGAAGAATACGACGACTTCTATCCAAGAGGATGCGTTAACTGGGGACAAGGCTTAGCCAAGCAAAAAATTGATTCATCCAGTCAAGCCTTCAACTACTTTGCACAACAATACAGTGCAAGTTTAACGAAGCTAGCTCAACAAGGATTTGAATTTAACGAAGAGCTATTTGGTTGTGAATTAGAAGAGCACCTACAACAAGTATGGCAACAATTTTTATGCAGTAAATACGGTGTGCTAACTCAAAATGGCTTAATTGAAGAAATCGCCGCCGTTGATATTGGTCGCTTAGTTGTAGATGATATAACCGAATTACGCACAAAGCCAAACCTCACACAAGCAGAGCGAAGCAAATTACACCCTGCTTTAAAACTATTAAATCGCGCGCTTAGTCATGGTGCAGAACACGAAAAACAACATACCCTTCGTGCCCGTTATATTGATGCACTAGTGCTTAAATATGATTTGTCGGTTAAGTGAAGAAAAAAAGTTTTAGGTTTTAGGTTTTAGGTTTTAGGTTTTAGGAAAAACAATAGTGCCGTATCACAGTTTTGCATAAATGTAACCGCAATATGATGATTTTTAAGAGTACTGTAACCAAACTTACTGAATGAGTACTTTGAGCGCGAGGCAGATGGCCACTCTAGCGCGTTTTTGGACAATTATGAGTTAGAACCGACGGGCGGTTCTGTGCCAGAGGCAGATCTTCAATGCTGTATTTGAAATCATGTTGGGTGACGCCCTCTGTTTATCCAACCTACCACGTTTATGTAGGTCAGGTGAGTGGCGAAGCCACACAACCCGACAATAATGAACAGAAAACCCAACTTACCGCGTTGTATAAGATAAACTAGGTGACATATTTTTTAGAGGTGCAATTCCTTCTTGCATAGTTCAATTATTTCTTCTTTCTTTATTTTGAGTTCTCTGATGAAACCTTCATATTCATAAATTACATGTTCGAACCACTCACGCTCATCAAGAACTCCCTCTTCTGAGTTCTCATAAGTGAAACTTTTATCTTTAAACTGCTGTTTATGAGCACTATCTAAAAAGTTAATTATTTTAATAATATCTTGGCTCATATAAATTGAGCTATATTTTAGGTTGGTGACCAAGCGTTCAATTTTTTCCTTAAATTGTAGCTCCGCCTTTTTTTGCTCCATCAAGTATTTTTCACTTTTGTACTTCTTAAATTCGGCCTGTTGTCTTTCAATATCTTCCTCTGCAAATTTATAAAACTTTTCAACTTCCTCATCTGGCATATAATCAGACGAACCAGTCCAACCACCATGGTTACAAAAAGCCTCAAAGTACATTTCAGTTACCTTAAGCCGCTCTAATACTAAATCTTCAAGCTCTAAAACGTTTTTCCATATGTTGTCATATGCATCTTTTTTTACATCCCACAACTTTTCATTGGATAAAAATTGCCGATTAATATTATCTTTTACAGTTTCAGCAACTAACGTACTGGCTTCTAAGTGATCTAATATTTTCCCCTGATCCTCAACAATTTGCTCAAACTCCCCTTTTTTAACTAGATAACCTTTTATATAAAAGTTCCATAAAGAAGTAACAATCACTGTCACTAAGAAAACTAACACACCAGTAAATAGCTCATTCATTGAATATCCCTTAACTGCAACTCATTAATAAGTCTGCATTTTACACCTTTATTGATGCTAGTAAATGTGTCCATATCACCTCTTGCAAAATGGGATCAAACGGGGGCAGGTCGTGCATTTTGCACATTGATGAAATTTTATCAACGGCCGCTATTCGCTCTTTTAAGGCATTTGCCTATACACGTCTTGGGGCAGAAACGATTTACGCTTGAAGGTACGTTTTTGGCACTTTTCTACCTATCAAAAATAGAGCTATTCGTCATTTTCACTGGTTTTTATTCGATGGCTCAGATAACCACCAAACAACACCTTGCTCTTTTCGTTAAAACTTGTTGCTGCTTGTAATTGTTTTCGCATTATCCACCATTAGATCACGCTTATTGTCCAAAGGGTTACGCTGTCGAAATGGTCTATGTGATACCGTACTGGTTTTGTTCTTTGTCGTGCTCTGCTGCGAAGGTGCATTAAAATAAGCTCAAGCTATCTTAACTTTATACCAATCGTGTTAAGTTACTGACCATTATTAGCTCGCTAGAATGGTTAAATATTTAAGTCGATTGGTATTACACCTTGCCTACTAACAAGCTGAGTAGGTGCAGCATTTGGACCAGCTATAATAGCAAGAAATGCAAATTGCCTTATAAAGATTAACTCTGAACCAATTTATCCAATATGCAAAAGTTACTCTTGATGCTCAAACTGACCGCGATATACTTCAAATACTTTTAAAACCGTATGTTGCGCTTTACTAAGGCCATCAAACCAAGCATCAAAAACATCATCATCGTCTTGATCACTTAATGCCAAATACTGTGCAAGCAATTCAACAATGTCATTATGGGTGCAGCTTAATGGGTCTATTTGTTGTGCTAGGACACTATGATCACGACTACGTAATGTCTCCATGACGCCCTGATCTATTTCCTGACTTTGTTCACTACCATGCTGTTGTTGGGCTGATCCACTCATAATAATCTGACTCCTATTCTTGATTACTTATTATTTATAACAGGCTAATTCCCAATAGCTAGTTTTTTTAAATCAACTGCTGATTTTTTAACTTGTTTGTGTGAATAAACATCAAATTAGCTACTTTACCAACAACTCAAAAATAGTATTTGCAAAGAATTCTTATTTACTATAAATTATAGTGATAATATCACATAACATTAATTTCCAGTAAAAGGCTATTTATGAAACCTAATATTCACCCTGATTACCAAACGGTTGCTTTTCATGACACGGCCGCCGATAGCTACTTTATTATTGGTTCTACAATTAAAACTGATCGAACCGTTGAGTTAGATGGCAAAACATACCCTTACGTACCTATTGATGTATCAAGTGACTCACATCCATTTTATACCGGTAAGCAAAAATCTGTTGCAACAGATGGTCGAGTTGCTGCGTTTAATCGCCGCTTTAAAAACTTAGGGAGCAAATAATCATGAAAGTCTTGAGTTCATTGAAAAGTGCTAAAAACCGCCCGGGATGTCAAATTGTCAAACGCAAAGGACGCGTTTTTGTGATCTGTAAAGACAATCCACGCTTTAAAGCAGTGCAAGGTATGAAAAAGAAAGGAAGAAAATAAACAACTATCACAGACTGTACACCTTGATATAGGCGTACAGTCTTTAAGGCTAAACTTAAATACAATCTAACACTACTTACCGAACAACAACTCCCAAAACCCTGGTGGCTCATGCAGTTTATGGTATTGCTTACGGAGCCCATCAATGGCTTTTAACGGTCCTTTGGCTGCTTCGAGTCCTTGCTCATTCGCTAATTTTTTTGCAAGTTCAGCTTTTGCGATCACTTTATCTAAACCTTGCAGTGACTGCTCAGCCTCTTTGTGAAAAGTGGCTGTTTTACTTCGCTTAACCAATATCATAAATTCATCGATCGCGGTATTAAACTCCTGTAGTTGTGTTGCTTCAACAGTATGCTTGAACGCAAGCCCCATATTCTTCATGTTGGCTTCAAGATCTAAATCGTCGTTAGCAAATAAACTCGGAACAAACAGCAGTGCCACAAGACACAGAAATACTTTCATAATAATCCTAACAGTTACAACTCAAAAAAGATGAAAAATCATTATACACTCCAGCAGCTATGAATATAACCTTACTCTAAGTGTGGTGATAATTAATTTTGTGTTAGAATTCGTTTTTGTTGATGAGATGTGTTTTGGGTTTAGAGCGAATGCGAAGATTAAAAAAACAATTTCTGATTTTCTTGTTGTGTTTAATAATTAGCCCTTCTAGCTTTGCCAAATTAAACATTACCTTTGTAAATCCCGGGTTTGCAGATTCATCTGATGAAATAAATACAACCGGTAACTTTTGGTTCAAAGTATCTAAGATTATGCTAAATGCGGCGGATGACTTAGATATAAACTTGCACATAAAATACGCGAATCGTAATCATATTTTGATGAAAGAGCTTATCAGGCAGGCAATTAAAGACAATCCTGACTATTTAATTGTGGTCGATGAAAAAAGCGTTGTCAGTAAATACTTAGCAAAATTAAATACCAGAAATATCCCTATTTATTTTTTATATAGCCGACCTGCTATCGGAAAATTGATATCGTTACAACGTGATGGCGTTAATATTATTGGCAGCGTCATACCGGATAATTATGCTGCAGGAAAAGTGCTTGCACAACAGTTACTTATTAAACACTCAACAACATCGACTCAACCTGCTAATATACTCGCCCTTATTGGCGATTATACAACGCCCGCATCGATAGACCGTGTAGCAGGCTTAGATGAATTTGTTGAGCAACATGAAGATATAAACTTTATAGGAAAAGAGGTTGCCAATTGGTCTGAACAGGAAAGTTACACAAAAACCTTAGCATTTATGGAGTTTGCTCCTGAGATCAATATTATATGGTGCGCCAATGATGCAATTGGGTTTGGTGCAAAAAGAGCATTACAAGCGCACAATAGTGCACATAAGGTCATTGTTGGTGGGATGAATTGGGACTCTGTACCAAAAGGTATCAAAGCGTTGGATATAACATTGGGTGGCCATGTGTTATTAGGTGCCTATGCACTTATTAATATAGTTGATCATCATAATGAAAATACTCGAGTTCCCCTAAATCATTCATCTTTATCCATATTCAGTAACCTTACTACTGAAACCATACCTCTTGTAAAGCACATAAATGAAACTGATTTAGCCGACATTGATTTTGCTCAATTTAGTAAAACTGCCTCAGATCCGAGGCCATTTACAGTAGATAACCTCGTCAAAGCCCTTAATAAATAACACTGTAAAGGGGATTTACAGCCCTTTACAGTAACTCTGCCGTTTTCCAGTAAAATAGCTAACTATTGTCGATTCGATAGCCATAGCGGCTGATAAGGCGCAAGTTCAATACTTTGTTGCCCCTGCTCTATTGCCTGAGCAGAAATAAGTTCAAACCACTGCTCAGTATCAATTAAGTTCAGATCAGCTAATAGCAGAGTCTGAGGCTCATCGCTAATGTTATAAACACAAAAAACACTTTGCCTACGGTCTATACTTTGACGCCAAAAACCAAATAAAGCACCGGTTAAATGTAAGGTAAATTGCGTCGCATTAGGGTGAAAAGCATCTTGCTGCTTACGAATAGCCAGTAAATTATTGATTTGAGTAAACACGTGATAATGATGACTTGATTGATCGGCAAGCTTTTCAAGTAGTGCCGACTCTTGCCAACGATGACGGTTAATACAGCGGTTATGCTGGCTATTTTCAAAGCGTTCATAATCATTGGTGGTACCAAGTAAACTATGAATATAAAGCCCAGGAATGCCTTCGAGGGCAAACATAATAGCATGAGCACAGGTAAAACGTTGTAAGCCCCACTTATCCACGCCTTTATGAGTGCCTTGTAAGGCATCAAATAACGCAATATTAAGTTCATAGGGTGAGCTGGTGCCATTATTCGCTGTGCGCATTGACACCTTTGCGCCAAAGCGACTAACCGTATTGACCATTTGCCCTAGTTCATCCTCGTCAAGCAAGCCTTCGACAGGACGTAAGCCAATTCCATCGTGAGAAGCTATAAAATTAAAGTAGGCAGTACCATTTTGCGCTGGCGGCATGCTCATCATCCAATGTTTGAGCGCTTTACTGTCACCACTGAGCAAGGTATGTAATAACAAAGGCGGCAATGAAAAGTTATAAATACAATGTGCCTCATTGGCATTACCAAAGTAAGATAAATTTTCACGATTAGGAATGTTTGTTTCAGTGATTATAACTGCACTTGGCTCCACATGCTCTATTAGCGTTCGCAGTAATCTGATCACTTCATGTGTTTGCGGTAAATTAATGCAAGAAGTATTAAGTTCTTTCCATAAAAAAGCCACAGCATCAAGGCGAAATATCTTTATACCATTATCCAAGTAATGGCGAATAATACCTACAAATTCATTAAGCACTAATGGATTAGCAAAATCTAAGTCAACTTGATCTGGGCTAAATGTGCACCAAACATGGCGCTCCCCTAGTGCCGTTTGCACTGTATTAAGTAGCGGTGATGTTCTTGGTCGCACAACGTCAGATAGATCGTCATTTAAGCTAGCTGTTTTAAAGTAGCTTAACCCCGGCTCTTTGCCCTGAATAAAGTTTTCAAACCAACGACTGCGACTGGAGCAGTGGTTGATCACTAAATCAGCCATTAGCTTTACATCTTGAGCTATTCCTTGAATATCATCCCAACTACCGAGAGATTCATTCACTTGTACATAGTTCATTACCGAAAAGCCCTCATCAGAGCTATAAGGATAAAAAGGTAATATATGCAGCGCGTTAATCGTTCCCGCACATTGGTTTTTCATAAACCGATGAAGGGTATGTAGCGGTGGTTCACTCGGTACCGCAACTGCTTGTTCGGCATCGCGATAACGCATAATTGAATCGCCATAAGCAATCAGAATTACATCTTGCTGATCCCAGCGGTTTTTATGCGGCGTAGGGTCTCGAACCGGGTCGTCTCTTAACATGGTAGTGATCAACATGCTTGCAAGCGCATCAATACTCATACATAAGTCAACACCCTCATATATACTCGTCAGGTGCTGTTCAACCCGTTGTTCAAATAACGCTTTACTCATTACCCTACCCCGTTGTTTATACTAATTTTTAATTATTTATCTGTAATTACTTCTCTGCTTAAGTATTATTATGAAAACTCTTTATTATCAAGCTCTACTGCTTCTTCTAAACGCGCAAACACATCTGGCATTGCTGAAGCAACTCGGTTCCAGCTAGGCACAAATGGCGCTTCCATTGGATACTGTAAAAAATGCTCACCTGCGTTCATAATGTTTTGCGCAAACATTTCGACTGCTTTTTCTTCTTGATGAATATCGAGTTTTAAGCCGTTCATCATGGCATCGTTATGATAAGTTTCAATAAAATCCAGTGCGATACGATAATAAGTTGCTTTAAGTGACCGGATGGTTTCCGTGGTAAATGTCACTCCTTGCGTGGCTAACTTACGAAACAGCGCTTTGGTGATATCTATCGACATTTTTGATAAGCCAGCCGCTTGATTATCCAGTGACAGCGCTTGGTGTTTATGATCATAGTTATCTGCAATATCTACTTGGCACAAGCGATTGTGTGAGTAGTTACGATACATTTCAGACAGTACGCCAATCTCTAAGCCCCAATCGCTAGGAATACGAATATCGTTGAGCACATCACGACGAAACGAAAATTCCCCCGCCAGCGGATAACGAAATGAATCCATATATTCAAGGTAGTCAGTGCTGCCTAAAATGGTTTTAAATGAACGCAATAAAGGAGTAACGAGTAAACGCGATACACGGCCATTGATCTTGCCATCAGCAGTACGAGGGTAAAAGCCTTTACAAAATTCATAGTTAAAGCGCGGATGAGCAACTGGATAAATTAATCGCGCTAATAAACTACGGTCATAAGTTAAAATATCACAATCATGCAGCGCTATTGACTCAACTTTTGCCGTTGCCAATTTATAACCCATGCAGTACCACACATTACGGCCTTTGCCGAGTTCACGCGGCGCGACGCCTAACGCTTGCAACTCTTTATCGAGTGCTTGCAAACGTGGCCCTTCGTTCCAAAGCACGCGGTGATGTTGGTCAAGCTCTGCAAAAAATTGTAATGCATGACGATACTGACTCTCATCGGCCCTATCTAAGCCAATCGTAATTTGCGACAAATAAGGAACATGTTTCAATTCTTGCACAATATTTTGTAATGCAGGGCCCTCCAGTTCACTGTACAGGGAGGGTAAAATCAAGCCCATTGGGCGTTGTTTTGAAAAGCTAACGAGTTCAGCTTCTAGATCAGCCAGCGGACGGTCGGCAATATTATGTAATGTTGTTATGATGCCATTTTGGTAAAAATCAGCCATGTGATTGCTCCTGTTTAGACGCTAATTGCGCTTTGATAACACTTAGATCTGCTACTTCATCGAGCCAACCTTGTGGGGCTGGGTGTTCACTAACACGCCATGGTTTGTGGGATAATTTTGCCTTGGCTTTACTGGCAGGATTATTAATTAAAATCGCGATATCTGCGGCATCCAACATCGCCATATCATTTTGGCTATCACCCAGTGCAATAGTGGTGAAAGCATGACGACAATGTTTTTTAAATTGCTCTACTAACCAGTTTTGCGCTTTACCTTTATTGGTACTGCGATTTAAATGAATAAAACGCCCGCCTATTAACACTTCATAACCAAGCGGTTTTATTGCTTCTAAAAAGTCAAGTAGCTGTTGCTCTGTGCCTTGCCAAAAAAGCGGATCTGAATATTCACGAATACGGGCAAGTTCGCTTTGTGCTAGGCTCAAGTCTGTTATTTGACTGACTTCTTGCGCTGATAATTGACTGAACAAACGGTAATAAGCACTAAACTCGCTACCGTATTCAAGTAATTCACTGTACAACTGTTTATTGGTTGGCGACAGCGCATAACGCCAATGTTCATCCAGCTCTTCGCAGCCAATTGGTTTTAATGAAAAATAATTTTTTGGGATATATACAGCCCCGCCATTTTCAATAATAAACGGCTGGTTTAACCCAAGTGATTTTTGCAGTGCGATTACCTCTGCAAACGTTTTGCTGGTATTAAAAACTACAGCGATACCTGCGCGACTCAATTGGCTTAAAAACGGAGCAATCTCAGTACATTGGTAATCGTTATGATCAAGTAACGTACCGTCTAAATCAGTGAAAATAAGTGGCATTGCAACATCATCAGCGCGAAGTTTCATGGCACTAATATCACGTACTTTATCTAAGCTCAGTAATGCATCGACCTGCTCTGGTAACTGAGTTAAATTTTCTCGCGTAATACGTTCAAAATGAGAAATAAATCGCACTAATTGTTGCTCATCGAACGTTCCTTGGCCTCGTCCTTTATGCGACAGTAATTTTTGCTCTTGCTCTAATCGCCACCCATATACATCGGCAAATGACGGTGCTTTTAGCATCACGGTATAATCAATCATTGCAAAAATATCTTGGTATTCATTCGCTAAACAACTATTTACACAGCGTCGCCAAATACCTTCAGGATCCTCATATTGTTCTAATTGATTAACTGTTTGATGTAATTGATAAGGTTGTTGCGCTATGCTACCAACACACCAACCTTCAAAAAAAATGATATCAACAGGCTGTTTATTAGTAGGCCATAACGCTTGCGTAACTGGATCATCGGTTTGTTTATCAAACTGTGGCAAAGGCACCCCTACTTTACCTGCAAGTAACGCGGTAAAAGTCTGCTGCATAAGTGCTGTATCATGTGTACCTGGCACACCGCGCGTTGCAAATAACGGATGTACATCTTTACTTAGTTGTTGACGATGTGCGTGGCTGTGATAAAAATCATCAATCGACATCGCAATACTATTAAACGCTGTATTACAGTTGATCCAAGTAACTAAAAAATCAGCTAATGTCGTTTTACCTGAGCCTTGGCAACCATTGATTGCCACCAGCATTGGACGATCGGTTGGTTTGCTGTGGAGAATATCTTCAGCGAGTGGGACGAAATACTGTTCACTCAAATACTGATATTTGAGTGGCAGCTGATGTTTTGCTAAAAATGGGGTGATATCCACAATGTTTGTCTCTTGCATTAAACGCTCCTGATCAGTATGGCACTGCTAATGAGGTAAATGCAGTTACTAGACCAGTTTTATAACTTTATATTTTTTAGTTAGTTAAAAAAATAGCGCATATTAAATGCGCTATTTTGGTGCAAATTATTAGCTGAATGTGCAAAATATTACGTTGGCTTATCAGCCTTTGGTAACACTAAATTAAGCACTATGCCTAAAATAGCGCATAGGCTCACGCCTTGTAAGCTAAATTCGTTGCCACCGATATGCATACCACCAATGCCACACACTAAAATGAGTGCCACAATACTGAGGTTACGTGGAGCCGTTAAGTCTTCTCCACTTTTCACTAACGAATTTAAACCCACCACAGCAATTGAGCCAAACAGCAAAATCATGATCCCCCCCATCACAGGTACTGGTATGGTTTGCAAACCAGCACCCATTTTAGCCACAAACGCTAAAATAATGGCGATAATGGCAGTCCACATCATCACTTTAGGATTAAAATTACGCGTAAGCATCACTGCACCGGTGACTTCTGAATAGGTGGTATTAGGTGGCCCGCCGAATATAGACGCTGCAGTAGTAGCTAATCCATCACCAAACAAAGTGCGATGTAAGCCCGGTTTTTTCAAATAGTCTTTATTGGTTACTTGGCTAATCGCCATCATATCGCCAATATGTTCAATAGCGGGGGCTATTGCCACTGGCACCATAAATAACACTGCTTGCCATTTAAGCTCAGGCCAAGTAAAAGCTGGCATTGCAAACCACGGTGCATTAGTAACAGCATCAAATTGCACGATCCCTAAATATAGCGATAAACTGTAACCTGCGATGACTCCAGCTAAGATAGGGATCAGCTTAAATACACCTTTGCCCCATACCGCGAAAATTAGCGTCACTAACAACGAAAATGCCGCCACCCAAATGGCTTGCTCGTACGCAATCAACTGAATTGAACCATCGCCGCTTTTACCCATTGCCATATTAACTGCAACAGGTGCCAGTGCTAAACCAATTACCATGATCACCGGACCGACCACAACTGGTGGTAATATTTTATGCAGGGTAGCTACACCTTTTAATTTCACTAATAGACTTAACAACATATAAGCCCCGCCTGCAGCCATTAAGCCCCCCATTGTGGCAGGCACACCCCATAGCTGCACGCAGGCAATAATAGGGGCGATAAACGCAAATGATGAAGCTAAAAATATCGGCACCTGACCTTTAGTTACCAAATGGAACAGCAAGGTACCAATACCAGCCGTAAAAAGTGCCACATTTGGATCAAGCCCCGTTAATAAAGGAACTAACACCAAGGCACCAAAGGCGACAAATAACATTTGCGCCCCAGTTAAAATTGTTTTGATTGAAAAGGTAGAGTTATCCACTGTTAGACAGTACCAAAAATTTTATCGCCAGCATCACCAAGACCAGGAATTATATAGCCTTTCTCATTTAAGTGGCTGTCTAATGATGCGGTAAAAATCTCTACATCAGGATGAGCTGCAAGGGTTTTTTCAACCCCTTCAGGTGCGGCAACCAATACAATCACTTTAATTTCTTTACAGCCCGCTTTTTTCAGCATATCGATAGTCGCAATCATCGAGCCCCCGGTTGCGAGCATTGGATCAATAACGAGGCTCAAGCGCTCATCAATTTTACCGACTAACTTTTCAAAGTAAGGGATTGGTTCTAACGTTTCTTCATTACGCTGCAGGCCCACAACACTTACTTTTGCAGCAGGCAGTAATTGCATAACACCATCCATCATGCCAAGGCCAGCACGTAAAATTGGCACAACAGTAATTTTTTTACCTTTGATGTGCTCAACATCTAATTGATTACCATCCCAACTAGTGATTGTTACTTTTTCCAGTGGCAAATTTTTAGTCGCTTCGTAGGTTAATAATGTACCGACTTCAGACGAAAGCTCACGGAAACTCTTAGTACTTATGCCGTACTCTCGCATAAGACCAAGTTTATGTTGAACAAGTGGGTGATTAATTACATGAATAGTCATAAAAACGCCTAAAAGAAAAATAAATTGCGCTTATTTTAGCTTAAAAAAAACCATCAGACTTTAAAAAAGCATGATCTGTGCAATAAAAGTATTATTTTATCACTCTGATACAGTGCTTTTATTTCATTTAACGCAATTATTATTATTTTTTAAAGTAACTAAACTATAATAATGGCTATAGAAGATTTGCTCACAAAGGTTTTATGTCAAAGTTTGCTGTTGGGATCCTGATAGGTATTTTATTTGCAATAATGCCTTCATTTGCGATGGCTAAAAAACCACTAAAGGTGCAAATAATGACCGACTTTGCACCACAGATTAATGACGATTCACAAAACATAGCCACTAGATTTATGCTTGATATTGAAAAACAGCTCAATGGTGCCATCGCATTAAACTTTATCCCAGCGAGTAGATTAAGAGAATGGCAACAATTGCACGCAATGAAAGATGTGTGCTTATACAATAAAACCAAAACACCTGAGCGTATTGAAAATGCATTATTTAATACCTACCCAATTATGGCTTTTCCGGCCAACCGCTTAGTGGTGTATAATCATCCAGAACTACCTGAAAATATTAGTTTAAATGATGCCGTAAATAAATATGATCTCACCATCGGCATTGCTTCAGGACGTTCATATGGTCACGAAATAGATGACTATATTGCCAAGCATAACGAATCATTTATGGTTTTAGGCGGCACAACGAGCGCTTATCGCCTTAGCCAAATGTTATTTCAAAATAAGTTCGATGCCATTATTGAATATAGTGCGGTGTTTATTTCGCGTCACTCAGAAGATACCCGAATCGCCAATATACGTTATCTTAGTGTTGATAAAACCCAACAAGCTGTGTTTGGTTATATAGCATGCTCGCAATCGGAGCTAGGCAAACAAGCAATTGCGCTATTTGACCAAGCATTGCAAACACAGGCAGTCCAGCAAATTATTCTTCAGAGCCACTCACAAATATTTGCACCGCCAGAGCAGGCGTTAATGCTAAGCGCATTACAAGATGCTTTTAACGTAGCAATACCGGCACGCTGATTTAGTTGTTTAAAATTTGCTCCATCACCCAACTAGTATGTGTGGCCGAATGACCTGTTGACGGATGTGTCATATTTTCAAGTAATGACGAGGCCATATTTTGCACATGATATTGTTGAACATGAGGCGGATTTTCGATACTTAGTTGTTGCTGACCACTTTCGTTAATAACCGTAATTGCTTGTTCATCAAACACACTAAAGCTGATCTCGCCCTTTTCACCGTACACAGTAACAACATCAAAACGAGAAAAACCACCAAAGTTCCAACTTCCTGAGCCGGTAATACCGTTTTTATGCTGCCAACAAGCAGTGATTGCATCAAAAGCGCCATATAAGTTTTGCTGGTTTATCGCCAGTCCTTTCACTTGTTCATAATCACCAAATAAGTAACCAAATAAATCGAGACCATGGCTGGCTAAATCATCAAAATAACCTCCTGGTGCAATAGTTTTATCGGTACGCCAATTGTAAACACCTGATCTATCTTGCTCGCTGGAGGCTTTACTTAAGTGCCAATTAATATGTCGCACCTGGCCGATTTCGCCCGTGTCAATCAGGCTTTTTACTTTATTAAAGCGCGGTAAAGAACGTCGATAATACGCGACAAACAAGGGAATATTTTTACTGCTGAAAGCTTCAAGAATAACTTCACTGTGAGCCAATGTAGGCGCCAGTGGTTTTTCAATACAACATGGTTTGCCCGCAGCAGCAACTTTTAGCGCCAGCTCCATATGGCTATCTGGAGGCGTTGCGATATACACGGCATCAATATCAGAACTTACGATCAATTCATCGGCCGTTTTAAATACCATAGGCACGTTATGGCGTTTTGCGTAATCTTCAGCGAGTGCGGTATCTCGTCGAGTAACGCCTTGCAACACAAAACCTTTCGTATTTTTATACGCAGGGCCACTTTTCACCTCGGTTACAGCGCCACAGCCAATCATTCCCCAACGGATCTGTTTCGTCATTCTACGTTACCCCAAAATTTGTTTTTGTAATTTGATATTGCATATAAGCATTAATTTTTACGTGTTCTGGACTCCAGCCCATTAAAAATCGGTAAAAGTCAGCCCATACAACTGGCCATAAGGTTTTCCATTCGTTAATAGCAGCATGGCTATATGCGCTTTTATCAAATATGTGCATGGCGTTGGCAAAATATTTAAAGTAGTCGGCTAAGTAATCATCAGCTCTTTGTTGTAATTGCTGTTCATTTAAACAACTACCCAAAAAGTACATAACGTCAATAACACCTACTCCAGCGCCAACATATTGAAAGTCATATCCGACAACATTTAGTGTCGCGTTATTAATAGCAAAATTCGCTATTTTTGCATCACCATGAATAAGCGTTTGATACGGACATGCCCTAATAGTTTGATCGATGCTGTGTGCTTGTTGCTTGATAGCACAATCTGCCATTTTTTCATACTCGTCTGGTCGAGTGGCTAAATGCCAATAACCCCCCTGCGACCATAAGCCATCAGCTTTGACTTGAAAATGAAAAGCATGAAAATTCGCCAACCACTTAATAATGGCTGTAACATGTGTATGGATTGGTTTTGCGTTTACAAAGCCACACTCTGTAAAATCAGCAAACACTAAGACTTTGTGCTGCTCATGTTCTATGGCATTAAAACACTTTAAAGCACCTGCTCTAGATGGTAATCGCGACGCATAATACTGATACCAATAAAATTCGACTTCATAAGAGTGACGCTTTCGGTTAATTGCAAACTCAGTTTGCGAAATTCGCGGATGATTTATGTGATCGGGCACACTAATCGCTTTAATGACGCAGACTTTACCGTCTAAACGACAACGCACTATTTCACCACAGCCACTCCATAAAGCAGTGATTGTTTCAGTGATTTTAATATTTTTATAATGAAGACCAATTAATGGCAGATAAAAAGACATACGCACCAATATCCATAAAGCCAGCGCCTAGGGTCTGTTGACCTTTGCGGATTAATATTTGTTCAAACTAGGGGCAATTTAATCGCGGCGCGAGGTTTGTAACCTAGTGGGCTAAGTAAAAACCGAGCAAAGCTTCCGCGTCCTGCTCACGCC
>NZ_JACJFL010000069.1:0-17306 GCF_014164575.1 Pseudoalteromonas sp. SG41-1 | reverse complement strand
AGCTATCAGCCAAAAATAACTTACAGCTTAAATTTTTCAATTAGTTTTAATTCAAATTTTTTATAGCTATACTTTTATCAAACGCGTCAGCTAAAGCAAATTTAAATAATTTATCTAGGCTATTTTCTCCTACTCGCCCATGGGCAGATTATAGAATTTGATATCACGACAACAAAATGACTACGCCTTGGGGTATAGTAAAACCATCTGATTTACAGTTAGTACACCGATATAAATGTTCTGCTAAGAAATCAGAGCAAATGTACCAAAACCTCAAAAGACAGACATCTACACAAGATAAGTATTTATTTGAATTACAGAACCAATTACTAGATATTGTTGGTGATATTTCAGAAAAGACAGGAAGTTAATTTTGCTAGAATCTAAAAAATTAGTACCAAAAAAAATCATCATTTTGTTTGGCGGCGTTATCTAGAAAATTGGCAGGTTGATAATAAATTAGCTTACTTTGCTACTAAAAAACATATTGCAGCAACTGAAACCGCACTTGGAGTAGCTAAGCAAGATTTTTTTTATAAATTGGAACATATTGAAAATTATGAAGATCTATATATTAAGATCATTCTTAAGTTTATATCTGATTCTAATTACGAGATAAACCTTCATTACTACAATTCGTTTAAAGCTGCTTTAAAACAATCCGATAGTGTTAATAACTGGAAAATTAACCTTTTAGAGAATTATCATTCTAAAATAGAGGGTAAAATGCTTAAAGTTTTGCCTCAACTAAGTAATGGTGATTTTAATATCCTTGAAAACTCAGATTACTTTAAAGATTTTATGAATTTTCTTGGTCATCAGGCAACTAGGACTAAAGATTTAAAAGATAGTAGTTTTTCTAAGTTAAATTTGTGGCCTAGATTTTCTTTAAATGAGAATTTTAGAGATGAAAAAGATATTGACATTCTATTGAGTGTATTTAGAAAACACTGGTGGTTTTTTAGTTTTGTCTTTGGGCAAAATTACGCTCTTAATCTCTTAACAAATTGTAATATCGATATTCATATCCCATTAATTAACTCTTCAGACATTTCATTTATTACTTCTGATTCACCAGTAGTAAGTCTTAAAAGTATTACTGGTAATGGTAAAGATCTCTATTTTCCAATCTCACCAAAGTTTGGGTATGTAATCTTACGTGATATAAACACTAAATTTTTTTAATGAGTTATGTACAACAGAAGATGTAAAATTATTTAACCCATTAATTGTTCAAAATTCACATCAAACTTATTTTGCAGATTCAGAATCTTCTATAAATGAATACAGAAAGTTATTTATGAAAACTCAGTAGTGCCATTATATCTTATTGCTAACATTGTAAATAATTGATAAAAAGGACTTTCGCCCTTTCCTTTAATATTACGTACGATAATTTATGGATTATTAACTACGACTCATAAAACTACATTACTTGATAGATTAGATCATTCAATTATTTTCAGCTCAACATTTTCACTATTGAGTTTTTTATCAAAATCATCGGCTAATTTTTCAGTCTCGCTAAATACTGTTCGCCAATATTTTATACGTGTATCCGAATCGAGATCTGTAAAGTCGTTTCTGTCGGGGATTTTTCCGTAAGGTAAGCTGGCGATGAATTTTTTAGAGGGAGTGATCATTACTACGTTATCGTAATTTTTAGCGGCGACTTTACGTTTTAAACTTTTATCAAACCACCCTGCTTTTGGATCTGAATTGAAATGTGGATATAGAATAAGTCCAGGATTGTTAATTTTAAAATCAAAGTGGTAATCAACAATACCACCATCGCGATACATGCCTGCAGGCGCGCCGGCAATATTTTTTATACCTTGCATTACCAGCGGTATTGATCCCGATGCCAGTAACGCATCTTTTAAATTGTCAGTGGTTAAATCTATATGTGTGGTTTTAAATTTATAACTGTCTTTAACTGCCAATTCACTGTTGGGCGCTTGAAAAATAACGCGTTCGTATTGGGTTGTTAAAAATCGTCTGTTTACACGATTGCTTAAATAGCTTTTGGTAAGTCCGAGTAACTGCAATGCTTTTAGTTCACTCGCTACTAAGCCATTGGATTTTGCGACAATAAAATGCGCTTTAAATACGGGGTTATTTATAATTTCGGTGACACCGTTATCGCCAAACACATCTTCGAGTAGTGCGCGGGCTTTAGTGGTAATTTCATTAGGAGTGGGTTTATTACTAGAATATCGGGTTTGCGAATACGATTTTGCTAAGCGTTCAATGGCCGCAACGGGATCGTTTTGTGAAAAACATGCAGATCTGAATGCTCCAGCCGATGATCCAATTAAATTGAGTTGCGATGATCGGTTTTTAAAAAACTCACCAAAAATATACTTATCTAAACCAAATAAAGTAAAGCACCTATAATACCATACACCGATAAATATAAACATCTTACATTAGGTTTTACGCCTTGATTTTATTAGACTTTCTACATATTTAAGATAATATTAAAAAATCAAAAAAAATTCATTTTTTAGATTTATTTGACTAATTTTTAGCGGCAAGTGGTGTTGAAATTCTTTTCAATTTATCAAATCAATCGTTTTCTCTTTGACGATTTCTTCAAAGATCGAGATACCTAACTAAGCTGAAACTACGTATAGAAAGAACGCAAAACCAAGCGAAATAACCGCCAAAGGTTACACTCTTTTAGATATTGTTTTGCGCTAAAATGGAGTTAATGAAATACTTAATTTTTAGATATTTAACCCCATTTTTTTAGTAGCAAAATACAATGTTTTAGTACCATTACTGAAAAACTCTTTTTAATGTATTGGACTATTAAATACTCATAGACATACTTTTTCTTCGAAATTTTTGATTGTCTGTCGCAATATATTCTTCTCTTGTTATGTTTGGCTCTTGTGCGGCTAACACAACATTATTTATATCAGTCTTAAACTCAGTAGATGTTAGATTACCGTTGTTTAATAACATATGATTGTCAATCACATCTTGAATATATGTTTCCAAAAACTCTCTTCGTTCTGGTAATACCGCACCACTATCAATTAAGCTTTGCGCTAAGTCTTTATTCAATGTATCAGTTGCTACTAACTCATCATTATACATATCAGCTAATGACACTGGCTTAACACTATTCGTAGGTTGTGTTGTTTCAACAAGCTCATTAACAACTGTATTAGCAACCATAGACGTATCATTAGTTAAATGCTCTGGTGTCCATGTATTACTAGCTAATAACTGATTAGGGTTAGGCATTGATAATTTTTGGTCTGGAAAAATAAGATTAGGATCTTCAATACTATTCATTTCAGCAATCTTATTTACCATAGCTTCTATATTTTCAGGTGTCGCATTATTACCTAAATAACTCTCAGCAATTTCACTTAACGTATCACCTTGTGAAACTGTTATTTGTGCTTGCTCTACTCCTAAACCATTGGCTGTTTCATATAAATTATCTTGTGTGAAGTTTAATGTTTCAATAGTTTGTACTCTTCCCTTCCAGTCTTCAGCGTTAATATCTAACTTTATTTCTGTAGGGAATGTGCCATTAGCAATTTGTTTCTCAATGTTAGCTTGTACGTGTTGTTTCAAGTCTTCAACCGATACACCACTTATTTGATTTAATGCTTTATCAAGTTGGTTTTCATCAACACCATTAAATAAATCATTTGTGAATGCTTCTGCTTGTTCTATTTCAATACCTGTAAAATCAATTCTTGCTTCTGCTGGTATGAAATCAGGTTGTACTTCTGGAATATCTTTAACAGGCTCTTCAACAGGTGGGGTTGTATCATTTACTTGTTTTTCAACTGTTGGTGTACTACTTGTGTCATTAACGACACTATTATCTACGGCATTATTCTCAACAGGTAATTCAGTAGCGTAAACATTATTTGAGAAGTCTGGACTTGATAAACCTCTTTCAACTGCTTCTTTTGCTGTGTTAATACCGTCATATAAATTTGCTTTGATTGCGGCTATATTTTCAGGTTTAACAAACTCTTTTACATTATTGGCAATACCTTCACCAAATTCTTTAATGTTTTCTTCAACTTTACCATACGCGATTTGTGCGGTTTCCATATCGCCTGTCATTAAAGTATAAGCACCTAACCCTACTGCTCCGACAATTACTGCGCCTGTAGCTAAATATTTTCTTGCCTTTGTTCCTTGTTTAGCACCTAAATAATCTAATGAATTACTTATTCTTTCACTAACCTTTTCTCTAAATGGTTTTAACTTATCACTCATTATTAACTTACTAATACCTTGTGATACAGCAAAACCTACAGGGTTGATTACTGCTGATGCTGCTTTAAGAGAAGTCAACGCACCTTTTTTCAAGTGTTCTTTATTTATAAAGTGCTTGATAAGTGATTTAGGGTTTATCTTATGTTTTCTGCCAAAAACGGTTAACGTTGCTTGTGCTCTGGCTTCATGTTTATCAGTATTAGTTTTATCAATACTATTATCTATTTTGTCTCTAACATTCTTTACGATATCAGGATGACGTTTAGCTACTTGGTTATAGTATCTTTCATTTTTAACATATTGCTCTGCTATATAAGCGTCTAAGCCATTTTTATGTTGTTCTTCTAACCATTCTAGACGTTGCTTTTGAAAATCATTTACAGCATCACCACGTAGCCTTAGTGTATTTATCTCTAAGGTTTCTAATTTAAACTGGTTATAAATATCTCTTTCAGGCTCAAAAATGTCGTCTTTAAATGTGTCTATTAAAGCTGCTTTTTGTTCTTTCGAAATATCTTTACGTCTGTTTATTTGATTGCGGTATCTTTCAAAATCTTCTTTGTCTTTTTGTATTGCTTCTTCAATAACAATTAACCTTGTCATTAAAGTTTCAATGTTATTCATATTTTTTTCATGGCGTTTATCAACAACAGGAAGGTATTTGATTTCTGCGGTTTCTTTAACCTGTTCTAAATTATTGTCGTTAACCTGTTCTTTGGTTTGCGACTTAACAAGTTCTTGGTACTGTGCTTTTGTTATTTCTTGATAATAAACTTTGTCTTGATCTTCAACGTTATTAACAGGTGATTTGAAAAGCTTTATATATGTACCGTTAATATCATGTACTGTTGCGTTTTCTCTGGCTTTGTAATCTATATTTTCAGGGTTATCAGTAGGAAGTATTAGAGTGTCGTGTTTAATTCCCTCTAAACCGCCTATACCTTTTAAAAGCTCACGATGTGCTATGTCTTTACTACTGTGAATAATAACAACACTGTTTTTAAGTTTGTTATCACTGCTGGCTGGAATAATATAACCATAATCGCTTAGTGGTATAACATCACCATAACCTAAACCATTTTCAGGAAAACCAGCGTCTATGAAATTAGGGTTTTCACTGTTGGTTAATCTACGTAATTGAGCATCTACACTGTCGTTTTTATCAATCGGTAGCATTCTCTCAACAAAAGCATTAGGGTGATTATCAAGTGCGTTTTTAATACGTTCTTCTTGAAGGCTATTGTTTTCTTCTAGCTGATTAACTTTTTCAACGTGTTTTTCATAGCGTGATTTATTTAAACGCTGGAAGGTATTTTGTATATAAGTTAAGCCTTTTTCGTTTTTAAGGCTTTTTGCTGTTAAAAGCTGTATCTGCTCTTCCAATTGAAGCGAAGGTGGAAACTTTGTATTCAATACTGTTTTAACATTGTCTTCTGCTTGTTTTGCTTCTGGACGTTTCATAAACTCAACATAACCTTCATCAGTTAAATATTGAGTTCGCTTTTCATTATCTTTGAAGCCTGTTGTTTTAGCATACTCATTAATAACAAGTTGTCTTAAAGCAAATTCCTGAAATTCTCTGCTATGTTTATATCTTTCTTGTAATTGATTAAATAATTCTCTTTCAGTACTTTTAATTGTGTATTGAGAAATATAATCATATTCTTTATGTACCTCTGTTATTTGCTTGCGCTCTTTTGCGCCTTTGAAATATTCTCCACGTAGCTCTTTTTCAAACTGATAAAACGGTACAGGTGTTGTGTTTGGTGATAGACCGATTTGATAAGCTGCTTTTTTTGCTTGTTCTACATCATTTTCATTAACAGGTGTAATAAATTGCTTTCTTATAATGTCAGCTTGTTCTTTCATCTCTTCGCTAACTTTAAGCTCTTCACCATTCTTAATTGCTTCCTCAATCTTTTCATAGTACTCGTTAAGGCTGGTTTTTAAGGCAACAACCTCTTTTTTGATTTCTTCTCTATCTTTCTCACTGATAGAAGCGCCATTAACAGGTTCTATAACTTCAGCTATATCTGCGTCTGGTTTTTCGTCAAGGTCAAAATCGTCTAAGTCATCCGTTTCAAAACTTTCTTCTAAGTCAAAATCAAGATCTTCGTTATCAACACTCTCGTCAAACTCAAACTTATATTCTTCGTCTTTTATATTCTCTTTGCTCATGCTAACTCTCCATTTATTTTTATATTTATAACCTTGATCTTGCTTTCATCGTGCTGCGGAAGTGTGTAGATTTTGGCAAGCCAAGTAAAAAACAATAACTTTTCCTGTTCACTTCTTTTTTGCTTAAACTGCCTAATAATGAAACCCTGCTTACGGTTATCAGTTCTTTTGATTTGTTCTAATAAAATACTGCTTTTGATTGAAGTACTATTTCCAAAACGATCTTGAAAAAACCACTCTTCTATTTCTAAGTCTTGAAACATTTCGTCAAACTCCATATCACAAAAAGTATTTATATAATTAATTCTTTTCATATTCACTCCTTCATTCTATTTATTAAATTAACATTAAAAAATCAAATAACAACAACACTTAGTAAAGTATTGACTTATATTTTAAATATAATATTTATTATATATAGGAGACATATACATTAAGGAGAGATGACTTTGAAAAAGATATTATTAACAAGTGTAATTGCGCTAATTCTTTCAGGCTGTGGAGAAGAACCACAACAAAAGCAAGTAAAGATAACCCCTACCGAACCTACCGCTAAATACGTGGTACAGATTGATCTTGATAAAGTTGTAGATGAAGAAGGTGATAAATTACAGCTGAATAAGGACAGTATAAAAGTGAAGAAAGATCCACGATTAACACCTTATATTGATTACTCTGATGAACTATTCAAGACCGAAGACAAAGAGCTAAAAGCGAATATCGTAGAACTAATAGAAGGTTATGAGAAGGTAATTAAAGATATAACAAAACAATTTGATGACTTTATTGACGAAGCTGTGAATGTTAGGAAAGACAATATTAAGGAAATTAATGAAGTTATCGTTTCTCAAAATGCTCTAATGGATGAAAATTGTGTAAGCATTGACAAAACAAATGAAGTAAGTTGTGCGGAAATAATGGAAAACGTACACAACTTAAAAGAACAAGTTAAAAAGATAGAGAATGATATATTAAATATCAAAAAGAAGCTTGTTGTAGAGCATGACAATGAATTGAAAAAATATTATACACAACTTAAAAACAAAGTTGCTAAGGCGAAAGCCTAATGTTTAAAGGGTTATACAAGAGTTTTATACTCCTACTTCTATTTTTTCTCTTGTGTAGTCCTGCCTATTCTCAAATCAATGAGTTTGAATGTACTCCTGAAGAAATGTCAAAAGTATTAGATAGAAATGGTAGAGATAGATTTAAACAAACTACGTATACAGATTTTGTTAAACCTTATCAACAAACAATAGTCCAAGAAGTCGCTAATGAAATCACTGAAGAAACTGGAAGACCGACAAGCGCAAGTGATATCAGGGCTGACGATTTGAAAGACCGTGGAAAAGACTTTTCATGTATGAATGTTGATTTTTCAAAGATTGGCGAAAACATAATGGAAGGTGTAGACAAAGTTGGTGAATTATTGACAGGTGGTATTCAAAAAGCTGGTGATATCATTGATGACGTTATGGAAGATTTGTCAAAAGGCTTGTGCTCTAATGTTGTTAATGGCGTGGTGGGTTTTGTCGGTGAAAATCTCGAAGAGATAGGTGAACGTGGTAAGCGTAAAATGGAAGCTGAGATACGAGAGAAAGAGATTGCGCGTATCTTTGAAGATGGTGGTAGAGATTATTTAATTATTGAACAAATTGAAGAAACCTTTGGCGATAAGAGCAATATGTTGAAATGGCGTGATAACAAAATTGATAAAGACGCATTTAAAAGAAGCGTTAAGTCTCAATGGAGTAAAGAGCTTGAAGACTTGTATGACGATTTTGACGATCAAGTTGATGAAAAGATAGATAATTAAAAAGCGCATTTTAATATACGCTTGGTGTTAAAAATTCATAACGTTTGACATTGTTTGTTGTATTTTTTCAAAATCATTAGCGCCATTTAGCTCTAACAAAAAACTGCTTTTATATTCTCTTGTTAACTCTTTAGATTTTGTTTGTTTTATCTCATTAATTAATTCTTTTAATATATCTTCTTGGGTCTTTCTCATAATAAATCTCCTTGCTGGCTAATATATAATTATCATAAATTTATTTTCAAGCAAGGTATTAGCTTTCCAAGCATTGATTTATTCTCTTTTTGTTATATAACAAGTGTATAACAAAGGGAGAATATATTATGAGTTTTCAATATTTATATGAAGAAATAAGAGAGTTATATTTAAACGATGGAAGAAAAGACGTATCGGAAATTGTTAAAAATAGAGAAATAAGCAACGAAGATCGTAATGAATGGCTACTACCCCTTGCCTGTGAGTTTAACCACACAGCCCTTGCCAAAGCCTTAATTAAACTTCCTGATACACAAGTTAAGTTTTTTACTGATACAACAAAGCATAGGACTGACCATGACGCTGTTGAGTATATGTTTACTCACGACAATAGAGAGTTAATTGATGCCTTCTTTCAAAGCGAAAAAGGAAAAAACTATCACGACTTTTCACAGCAACGTTTTATACACCCTGAAGTCATTGAAACGCTTATTAATGACTATGATAAGAACCCTACTATTTTTGGAAGTCATCACGCCAAGACTGTTTTAGAAAATGGAAATAAACAACTTGGTTTAGATATGTTAATCGCTCAAAGTAAAGATATGGTTGAGTGTGGTCATTTTGACGAAAAATCATTATCTAAGAAGCAAGAAAATGACGTTATGGCACTGATAGAGACTGGTAATAGCACTCTTATCGGTGATTACTTAAAAGAGCAAGATTACATACATTTAGATACGTTAGACGCTGCTGTGGGTTATAACAATGCCTTGGCTGCTGATTTAATATTTAAAGAGTTAGAGAAAAAGAATTTAACGACTGAAAAAGGTGCTATTGAAGTTTATGAAAACCTTGCTGCTAACTATGGCAAGCTTGAACCTGATACCTTTAACGTCTTTGAAGACTTCATAAAAGACTTTGCTGTTAACCATAGTCATAAAGTTGATAACAGTGTCAACGTTGCGATTGCTGCTACCTGCCTTGATACCTTCGAGCATATGCCTGTGCCAAATGAGAACTTGGCTAAATTCCTGTTTAAGAATGTTCCTGACCTTAAGAAAGATTTTCAACAAATGCGTCCTGATTTGTATAAACCATTTGAAACTAAACAAACAGGTATGAAATTGAGTGCGTTTTGATATCACCTTCGTTTCGAGATTTTATTAAAGTTAATCAGGGATGTTTCTATACCTGACCAATTATCAATTATAACAAGGGGAGAAAAATTATGACTAACAAAGCAACAGAAGAACAAAAAAGCATTATTAGAAAAATCAAAAAAGGTATCAATGAAAACAATTTTGATACTTTGTTAGAAGGCTTTAAAGACGCTATTGAAAAACATGAAAATGTTATACTTAAGAACGCATTAGATAAACATTTCATTGATTACACAATAACCGCGCAAGAAAAGCCCTTTCCTTTTGAAACTCAATTCGTTGTAGATTTAATTAAAACCGCTTCTAAAAATGGCAACTATGAAGCAATAGGTATTATTCCTACGAACAAGTATGAAGTTATTCAAGAAGCTGCCAAGGTTGTAATTGCTAATGACGATGTTGCTTCATTTGACGCTTTAAGCGAAAAAAACGATGACTTTTCTATAGATGGAGATTTAATACATAGAATTGCCATTAACAATAATAGCCAAAATATGATAGATAATATTTCAAAATCTTATTTCAGCGAAGAAGTTTATGTTGATATTTTAAATAGCAAAAATACTGAAACAATCTCTAAATATATGCTTAAAGACTACAAAGAGTTTGTAGAGATTTTGTCTCTTGAAGAAGACGATTGCCTTGAACCATTTTTGAAGATTAAAGACACGTTGTTTAAATCAAAAGCATTTAATGAAATAGCGACTGAACGTGGAATTGATACAAAAGACGTTATCGAGTATTCCGAAGATTTGTTAGAGAAATACCACAAAGAAGAATATTCAAAGTATAAAAAAATAGAGAGAACAAAACAAAACATCATGTTTTTCTAACCATTGATTTATATTTCTTATATGTTATGACATTAAGTATATAACAATGGGGAGAGTTATTATGTCTAAATACAACAAAGAGTATGTCGAGAAGCTATATAAAGAAAAAAATCATAAAGAAGTTTCAAGATTAGTTAAGGAAAGATTAATAAGTAACGAAGATAGAGATGAATGGTTATTAAACCTTGCTTCACGATTTAACCACAATAACCTTGCCAAAGCACTTATTCAAATACCCTCAGTTAAAGTCAATGATGCTTTTGATTGGGCTGTTTACAATGATAATGAAGAATTAACATATAGCCTTTTAAAAAATAGAGAAGATGAAATTAATTTAGATATAAAAAAACATTTTATTGACTCCATATTTACTGAGGAATTCAATACACTCAAGGGGGCTATTTTAGCGAAACCCGAACTCGTTAATGAATTAAACGATGAAGATATCTTTAGTATTGCGAAAGCTGAAAGGGAGGACATATTAACTCTTGCGTTTAACAACTTTGAAGAAAGTAAGTTTAGAGAGATAATTATAAACTTAGAGTTTTCCGATTTAGATCAAAAAGAAATAGATATAATATGTAGCTCGATTGAAAACATTACTAATGTTAGTGAAAAAAGAGCACTTTCAATTTATAAATTTGATTATTCACATTCAGGTCAAAAAAGTGCTTTATCAATCATTGATAAACTTGGAATTCCTGATTTTGAAAAAGAAGATATTTATGTTCGAATGAATAAAATGCGTGGTTTAAAAGGTTTTAAAGCTGCTGAAAAAAACCTTATAGCCGAAAGAATTAAAGAAGAAATAAGTGCTGGAAAAAACTTTTCCGAAGATAATTTATTTAATCTTATTGAACATGACTTCGATAGTCGTAGTAGCGATAATTCAGTTTCTACTTTTATTTTTAACAACAATAATGAGATTAAAAAGAGAGTTAAAGAAGAGTTGCCTGAGATATATAACGAGTTGAATAAGCAACGTGTTAAAGACAATGTTATGTCTTTCTAACAAAAAAAAGCCACTCAACGTGGCTTTAATCTTAAATACTTAACCTTGACGATCTCTTCGTCATTGGTGGTTGTAGGTATTCATCAAACTCTACGCGCTCTTGTACGTGTTGTTTAATCAAGTTATCAAGTTTAGAAACAAAGTCGTGATCGGTTATGTTAAACATTACATTATCACCCTTTTGTGCTTCAACCAGTTGTATTGCGTCCTTTTCAAAAGCTTTTATATCAGCACCTTTCAACTCGTCCTTAAACATGTGAATAATACTTTGTACTAACTCACCTGAACTAATATTAGGCTCAATATAATTTTCTTTTCTCATCAGATCATTTTTGCTGTCTAACCTTGCTTTCTCAAACTCATAATCGTATACCTCTTCAATCGTTGGCATATCAAGTCTACGGCTTGCTGTGGTCTTAGTAGGATCAGGCAACTTGTTTTTCTTAACGATTAACACTACTGCTTTATCAATCATTTCTTGTCCTACATCTCTACCTTTGAAAACTAACCTTGCTATATCTTCAAGCTTGTCATTTGGCTCTGTAATGTATGTATTGTCATCACTGATAACTCTTTCATTACTAAGATTATGCTTTTGGCTTTTAACCATTTTTTCGTTATAGAGATTAACGGCTTTCTGCGCTGTCCATACCGCTTGATTAAGCTTTACCAGTTGTTGTTTCTTACTCATAGACACATCACTTAAATACTCATAGATATAGGCTGCGCTATGGTGGTCTAACGTGGCTTTTAAACCGTGTTTAGATAAAATCATTTCACTGAATGATTGAGCGACTATTTCTTCAAAACCATACTTTGATTTTTCAGGGCTGATATGTCCTACCATTTCACGATTTAAGCGGCTAGGGTGTCCTGTGGAATGTCCTAACTCGTGCGCTAATACCCCTGCGTAAGCAACATTACTAACAAAGCGTGATTGCTCTGCCATGTAGATAGTGTCTGCCTTTTTATCGTAATAACACTCGTTGCTTTCGTGATTAACAATTTTTACACCTAACTCATTTGCCACTAAAAATAGCTCTTTCACTGCTTCGTGGGCTTTTTCGTCAAACAACTGTTCTATTGTTCCGTCTTTAATGGCTTGTTGTTGCTTTTTAAACTGTGTGTATTCAGGTTGAGAGAAATACCATTCTTCAAGCTTGCTTGTTTTTAATTCGTCTGGTAGTTGATCGAAATGATATACCTTATGTGATTTATTAACCTTCTCTTCTTTTACTTCACCTGTTAACTCTCTTCGGTCATATTCTTCTTTCGTGATATACCTGCCTTTCTTACCTTTTTCGATAGTGGTATCAACGTAAGCGGTATCTCTAAACCACACTTCATGATGGTGCTTTGGAAGTTGACTTGATAATGTTTCAGGGTTAGCACCAAACTTTATTAATTGTGTTTTGGTGATAAAGATAGGTGTAGATAGATTTTGTTTTTGCTGTCCTATCATAAGCGTTTCAACATTAACGCCTGAGTAGTTGTTAACTGCGTTTTTTGGCATTCCGTAAGCAATGCCTACGTTAAGAATATCAACTGTTGGTGTGCCTGTAATATCATACTCTTTTGCTTTTTCTTTAACATACTCAATAAAGTCATCTACACCGTCAGCGTTATTGTCCTTGATACGCTGCTTACACTCTTTGACAAGGGTTAATTCACTGTCATTGTAGAAAGGGTTATCAACCATTTTCTTTAAAGGGTGTGTATCTAAAAACGCTTCATATTTCTCAATAGTCGCTTTATCAGCTTCAAACTTGTTTCGCTTCATATAAAAATTGAGTTGTTTAATACTTTTAATATGTTTGTTCTCGCTTATAAACTCTTCCTTGATTAGCGCTAAAACGTCTAATTTCTCTTTTGTCATGACGATCTCCTTTTCGTTTCTTATTTTATTTTTATCAGTTATTTTTTAAATCACGTTGATTTTGATAATTATTAAATTGTGATAAAACTTTTATTAAGAACAAAAATAAAAACTATGGGAAGATTTATAGGAAAAGGAAAATATGTCTATTCTCAACAAGAGAAAAAAGACTATCAACAAATGATGGTTTCAAAGTGGAAAGAGAAATATATAACCATTACCTCTTTGAAAAATGATCGTCTTTGGACTACCAAAATGATTGATGATTTTCTTGGTAAGCCTTTAAGAAACAATGGCTATAAGTATTTTCTATTAGAAAAGGTGTTAAAAGTAGAAGCCAAAGAAGTCGTTAAGAAAAAGCTTAATACAAGGTTAATGAAAAGACTTAAAAGAAATCATGAATACTATTTAGAAAGTGGTTTGGAACTATACAAAGAAGATCATTTAAAATACATTAAAGCTATGATAGAAAACTTCTAAATATATCAAATAAACATATAAGCTTATTGCTTTTTTTCTCTTTTATTATACAACATTAATAACAGGGAGAATTGTAATAATGGGAAGGTATCTATTAGGGTTTGTATTAAGTTTTTTATTGATACTACCACTACAAGCAAAAGACAATGAATGTGGTCTTAACGAAGATGGCACTGTAAGCGATTATAGCTTTGAAGTGTGCGAAGAAGATAAAGCGTTTGGTATGCTTTATTCTATGATGCCCGAAGTGTTTGATAACAACCTGTTTAATGTCTTCGATTTAGGTGAAGTAGAGAACTTAAAGAATAGTCCTGAGATTTTATACGACAAGCAATTCAACCGTTTTACCCCTATTTTAGTAGTTATTATATCCTCTGTATTAGATTTAACCATTTTATTTGCTTCATTCTTTCTTGCTTATAAGTCCTTTTGGTCGTTGCTTACTGCTATACAACGTGGTGATTTTATTGCTGATAGGCAAATATCACCAAAAACACTATTTATAATCGGTTTTCTCATTTCTATATCATTAGTAAAAGTCTTTGACTTGGTAATGATACAGGTATTGGTTTTATTAATGGCTATGGCTGCTATCTCTATCGCTAACTTTATGTTTAGTGCCTTTTTGTCTTCCGTTGAAAAGAAAAATTATGCGTCCGAAGACATAGAGATTGATCGTATTGATATACAACAAAATCATAATGACAGTATCGCAAGGAACTACATTACGTCATTAACTAAAATGGCGTTATGTCGTGAAATCACTTCTCAATACATAATGAGTATGAATGCTTCAATGATTAACAATGATAACTATGAAGAAAGTAAAAATTGCTCTGCTGGTATCAATGGCATAGGTGTAAGTAATCAGGTATTTAGTGATACCGACTTATTAGATAATAAAAAGCCCTACCCTACGTTTATTAATCATGACTTATCACCATTCGATCACAAGTGGGATCAGGAAGTTGCTTCAACTTATCAAGTGTCATTTGGTATCAGTAAGCCAAAGACTTGTGATATCGACACGTTTATTGATTATCAATGTGGAAGTATTACCACTGTATTACCGACTATCAATGATAACGCCCTTTTGAAAGCCATAGGTAAAGACAAATTTTCAAATGTGGTTTGGGGTGTCATTAAGTCATTGAACCTAAATGGCGGTAATTCAATGCGTATTCAAAATGGCTGGAAGTCGATTTACTCAATGATAGAGACAAAACTTAAGTCATATAACAGTTATGAGATAGGTACAGAAGAATATGAGCTTGCTGACAAAATCATAAACCAAAGAAACAATATAGCGATTAAGCGTGTTTCTTATTATTACCATCAGCTTATTCAAAACGCCTTAACAACGGGTATCACTACGGCTGTTAATCAATACCCTACTGATAGTGTGTTTATGGCTGGTAAAGCAGGTGAGAGCTTTGTTGCTGATAGTTATACCACGAGTATTCAAACTGACTTTCAAAGAGCCACACAACTTGCCAAAAAAATACAGAAACAACACTGTATTCTTAACAATAAAAATGTTGTCGAAAGCGTTAACTTCCAAAGAAAGTTAGCTGGTACAGGTAATAGATCAAGCAATGTTAACCCGTATTGTGTCGATATTGATACGCTTGAAGTGTATGGCGCTGATAGCAATGGTGAGCCTTTAGATAATCGTAGTAGTGAAGTATTAACAGAAGTTAGAGACTTACAAATTGAAGTGGTTAAAGACACGATTGAGCTATCAAAAGAAGTGGCTAAAAGACGTATGGAAGTTGAAGCGTCTTTATCTATGGTATTGAGACAACTTGACGGTAGCGACTTCTTGAAGTCGATAAGACAACAAGGTTTTATGGTAATGCCTAATTATATGATGAAGGTATCGCGTGAGATTAGGAATAATGAATTTTACTTTGAAGCCTTGATTAAAAGTGGCAATTTCTTACCGATAAAAACTGATAGCAATTTTGTTGCTGAAAGTATATCAGGCTTAAACTCTACGGCTGACTTTGAACCTTATATTAATCATTCAAATGTCTTTGCTAAACTTCAAAATCAGTACAGTGATAGTGTTTACGCAAACAGTAGTCAGTATGTTGTATCAGTTATCGAGAACAATGAAGAAGAGCTTTATAAAGGTAATCAAACCTTTAAAGAGATATACAGTTCGTTATTCCAATCACCGTTTAACCGTTTCGAACAAGCAATAGGTGTATATGAGGTAAAAAATAATAAAGACTTTAATGCTAAGTCATGTAGTGAAGTGTCTGATCTTTGTCCTATTCCCGTTAATGATCCGATTATCGAGTTAAATCAATTCGGTCATTTCTTGATTAAAAACTCAATTGCTTTTTTTGGTATATCAGCAGGGTTAAATGCGTCTATGTCTACTAAGGCATTATTGGACGATAGGAAAGCGAAGAAAGCGGCTAAAAAGAATATCAAATACGAAAAACAATCAAATGATATGTCAAGCTTCCTTGGTATCTTAGATATTGCTAACAAAGTCTTAGGCTTGTTATTTACCGTACAAATGGCATTAGGTATCTACCTTGCCTATGTTTTACCGTTAATACCTACGTTTTTCTTCGCTATGGCGTTTTTATCATGGTTTTTGGTGGTGATACAAGCGTTAATCATTTCACCGATTTTAGTTATAAATATGCTTCGTTGGGATGAAGAGAAGCAAAACATTATTAAGTATTTAAGTGTGTATACTGTCCAAATACTGCTTAAACCTGTGATTATGATAACCATATTTATTGTGTCGTTTTTTGTATTCAAGGTGCTGTTGTTCTTTATTAACTCAGTATCTTTAACGTTATTCTCTCAAACAAACGGTCAAGGTTTTGTTATGGGCTTCGTACAAGACTTATTGGCTATTATCGCTATGTCCTACTTAGTATTTGTTGTACTGAGAATGTGTTTTAACTTAATCAACACCTCAATGGACTTCATACTTGAAAAACTTGAAGCAAATACAAGCTCTGGTGATGATTTCAGTAAAGTAGAGCAATTGGTTGAAGCGGCTATGACACAAAAGGGATCGAGTATGTTAGGTAAAGCGTTTGAAACGGCTGGCAAGTTTGGGAAAGGGAAGAAAGAAGGAAAAACTTAAAAGCGTTTCATTTTGATATGCGTTTGAATGCGCTTAACAATATCTTCATCATAGGTATTGTTGGCGTATTCTAACAACTCTTGGTTATCTAATACCTTGTATTCAATATCGAATAGTTTTCCATCATGAAACTCAACGCTTGCTAACACATAGTTATCATTGAAGAAAAAAAACTGATTATCAATATACACTTCAATATGAGTTTTAGTTTCTGGATCGTTTAATTCGCCTACCTCTTCATTTTTAAACAACAAGTTATTTTCTAAACTATCATTTTCAAATTTTTCTTTAAACTCGTCTAACCATTCCATTATTAACGCCTTATATTTTTCTTTATTATATGTTAATTATAAATATATATCAATCTTATATATTGTTTTTTAT
>NZ_JACJFL010000068.1:0-17951 GCF_014164575.1 Pseudoalteromonas sp. SG41-1 | reverse complement strand
ACCGCTTACCGCTTACCGCTTATTCCCTATTTTTTCAATTAATGATAGCGCTGTCATTTTATCTTTTATATGATGGTGGTGAATAAATAATAATAAATAACAGATTACGTGGGGGGAAATGCGTAGTCTTAGGATATACAACGAGGAGAGAGCAATGGATTTTAAAAAGCGAACTTTAGCGAGTTTGATCGCGATAATGCCATTAATGGCACAGGCGCAGTTTTCGCAAACTGATGTGAATAACTTTGCCAAAGAGACCACTCTGACATTTGCTGTGGTAGATAACTTTCATAATAAAGACGCTGGTTTTTTAGGAACTATTACACTAAACAACCAATCTGATGTTGCACTTCCTGCAGGTGAAAGTGACTGGCAGTTGTATATTCACTCAGTTCGTAAGATCAGTACTGAGCTAGTTGCGGGTTTAAATATTGAACACGTAAATGGTGATTTACATCGCATTACCCCAACTAAAAACTTTACAGGGTTAGCTTCAGGTAAAAGCTTAGTACTAGAGTTTGACGCTCAAGTTTGGGTGGTTGCTTATTCTGATTTTATGCCACGTGCTTTTTTTGTATCTGGTGATAATAAACCGGCTATTTTTGCAAATACTGACAGCGAAGATATGACCCAGTTTGTTGCACCGTTCGAGCGTGAAAATCAACTGCGTCGTTATAACGAGCCAAAAGATTTAACGGTATTAGTCACCCCAAAAGTGCGTTTTGAGCGTAATCAACAAACGACAAGTCAAGTATCGCAACAAGACGCATTAAAGCGGATCATTCCAAAGCCACAAAAAGTAGAGTTTAATCGCGGTACTGCAACACTTGATAGCAGCTGGCAGATCACTTTCCAAGGTCAGTTAAAGAACGAAGTCATGGTGTTTATGCAAGATTTGCAAGATGACTATGGCCTGACCTTAAAAGCCCAGCCAGATCACATCAAACTAGCAAAAGAAAAACTGATCAGCTTAAAAGTAAATCCACAGTTGGCCGGTGGTAAATCAGAAAGTTACACTCTTGAAATAGATGACGATCGTATTGAAATTGTTGGGAGTGATAATGCCGGTGTCTTCTATGCCATGCAGAGCTTACTTAATCTACTCCCGGCAAATAGCCAAGGCACTGTAGACATTCCACAACTTGAGATTGAAGACAGCCCTCGTTATACCTGGCGTGGCATGCACTATGATAATGGCCGCAATTACCACGGCAAAGACGCTATGTTCAAATTAGTTGAGCAAATGGCGCGTTATAAAATGAATAAACTACATTGGCACTTTTCAGAAGATGAAGGTTGGCGCTTAGAAATTCCAGGATTACCAGAGCTAACTGATATTGGTGGTTATCGCTGTTTTGACCTTGAAGAAAAAGAATGTCTGTTAACACAGCTAGGAACCGGGCCATTTAAATCGGGCTCAGGTAATGGTTACTTAACCCGTAGCGAGTTTATTGAATTACTAACATTTGCTAAAGACCGCCATATTCAAATCATTCCTGAAATTGAAGGGCCGGGGCATGCTCGAGCATCAATCAAAGCAATGGAAGCGCGTTATCATAAGCTTGCTGATGAAGCTCAAAAAACAGCTAAAAATAACCTTCTTAATAAAAAGAATGCAGGAAAAGAAACGCAGCAAGTCGATATTAGTGCAGCGACACAATATTTATTGAGCGATCCAAAAGACACCTCGGTATATATGACGGTGCAAAACTACAAAGATAACTCGATGAACGTATGCATGGATTCAACCTATGCTTTTTTAGATAAGGTTACCTACGAATTACAACAAATGTACCGCGAAGCCGGTGTGCAATTGACTAACTTACACTTTGGTGGCGATGAAGTGGGTGCCGGTTCATGGGTTGGCTCGCCAATATGCCAAGCAATGTTTGCCGACCCTAATAATGGGGTTGCCGGTGCCGCAGATCTAAAACCTTACTTTACACAACGTGTGGCCAAGTTACTTGAAAAGCGCGGTATTTCGCCAGGTGCATGGGAAGATGGTTTAATGTATGACCGCACTAACCCGTTTAAGCGCGATGAATTTCCAAATAAAACCTTTACAGCAAACGTCTGGGACAATATTTGGGAGTGGGGTGTTGCAGACAGAGCTTACCGCCTTGCCAATGCAGGTTATCAAGTTATATTATCGCATGGTACACACTTATACTTTGACCATCCTTATGAAGCTCACCCAGAAGAACGTGGATATTATTGGGCAACTCGCTATACCGATACTAAAAAAGCATTTAATTATATGCCAGACGATGTGTATGCAAATGCCGATTACACCCGAACACGGGAGCCGATAGATAACCTTGAAGCTTTAGTTGGTCGTCCACTACCAAAATTAGAAAAGCCAGAAAACATCTTAGGTATGCAAGGACAAGTTTGGTCTGAAACTATTCGAACCGAAGATCAAGTATTGGCAATGATATTCCCGCGAATTCTGTCTGTTGCTGAGCGTGCATGGCATAAAGCACCATGGGAGGGCGAGCAGGTTGATCGTAAAAGCCAAGAAAAAGACTGGGCACAATTTTCTGCTGCAGTTGGTTTGAAAGAGCTTACAAAGTTGGCAAATGCAGGTGTAACTTTGAATTTACCTGTACCTGGAGGTGTGATCAACAATGGTAAGCTTGAGATTAATACGCCATTTGCATATTTAAATACCGAGTATAGTTTAGATAATGGCGCGAGTTGGCAGCAATATACAGCTCCGATCAGTGTTTCTGAACAGCAGTCTGTGGCATTACGTAGTAGCTTAAATAGTAAACTGAAGAGCAGAATTACTCATATAAATTAATATATTAGTAACTAATTACGTTTTGAAAGGGCCATAAAGGCCCTTTTTTGTGCCGTTGTAAAATAAATTGTTACTAGTAATATGGCTGTAATTAACGTAAAGTTTTATGGCAGCGCTGTCATTTTTGTTTCGACATTGTCATTTAAATGTCGCCAAAGTGTTATAAAGTACAGCAACGCTAATCGTCGATTTAAGTTTTTTTGAACTTAATTGCAATAAATAATTACAACGATAGCTCGCAACAAGAAGAAGTTTTATGGAAGCCACTGTGTCAAAAATAAACAAACAAAGTAACTTTATACCCATGGCCATTGTTGCCACTTTATTCTTCATCCTAGGTTTTGCAACCTGGTTGAACGGTTCACTAATGCCATACTTAAAACAAGTATTACAGCTTAGTCCATTTCAAGCGTCACTGATTTTATTCTCGTTTTATATAGCTGTTACTTTTACTGCAGTGCCATCGGCAATGATCATTCGTAAAGTTGGTTATAAAAATGGTATGGCACTCGGTATGGCAACCATGATGGTGGCAGGTTTGTTATTTATTCCAGCTGCAAAAACTCAAGTGTTTGCTTTGTTTTTATTTGCGCAGTTGGTTATGGGGGCTGGTCAAACCTTGTTGCAAACAGCAGTAAATCCGTATGTTGTTAGGATTGGGCCTGAAGAGTCAGCTGCTGCACGTGTTAGTATCATGGGGATATTAAATAAAGGCGCAGGCGTGATTGCGCCAATCGTTTTTACAGCATTAATTTTAAGTGATTTTACTGGCCTCGTTGGTAAAGATTTATCACAAGCTGAAATTGATTCAATGGCGAATAGTTTAATTTACCCTTATTTAGGGTTAGCGCTATTTATTGGTGCACTGGCATTTGCCGTGACAAAGATGCCATTACCAGAGCTTGTTGATGATGAGGAGCAAGGTGCTAAAGGGCAAGTAAAAGAGGCGCTTTCCCATCCAAGTCTTGCACTAGGGGTGCTTGCTTTGTTCGTTTATGTAGCCGTGGAGGTGATTGCAGGCGATACCATTGGTACTTTTGCGTTATCGCTAGGTGTTGAAAAATATAGTGTCATGACCTCTTATACGATGGCTTGTATGGTGCTGGGTTATATCTTAGGTATTGCACTTATACCACGTGTTATTTCGCAGCAAACTGCATTGAGTTTGTCTGCTACTCTAGGCTGCGTACTAACCCTTGCCGTGGTATTTAGCGATACTAGTTCAGTGGTTGTCGCAACAGCGCTTGGTTTAGAGGTACAATTACCAGATACACTATTGATGATAGCTGTGTTAGGATTTGCGAATGCTATTGTATGGCCTGCGGTATGGCCGTTAGCGTTGTCTGGGTTAGGTAAATTAACCAGTGTTGGTTCTGGTCTGCTTGTAATGGGTATCGCCGGTGGTGCGTTTGGTCCACTATTTTGGGGTCTAGCAAGCGGTGGTGTGGATTCTGCCGAGGCTCAGCAGGGCGCTTATATCGTAATGTTACCTTGTTATTTATTCATCCTTTTCTATGCTGTTAAAGGGCACAAGATGAAAAGCTGGAAATAAGATTAAAGTTGAAAGGTTCAAGGTAAAAGTTTAGCTTTGTAGAACCTAGAACCTAGAACCTAGAACCTAGAACCTAGAACCTAGAACCTTATTTTTGAAAAGAATTTCTATAATGTAGAAATAATCCCGTGTGTAATGCCACCGAAAGGTGGCATTTTTTTGTCTGCAAGAAAGTAGCTTGCGAGCTGGCGAGAGTAAAGTTAGCGAGGGTACGCTAATCGGCGCTAAAGCGCTCTCCTACGGGATGGTGCATGTGTGTATATTTCTTGTAGGAGCAGGCTTCAGCCGTGATTGTGTTTAAGCTTAGGTTATAGGCAAAAGCTGATCGGCGCTAAAGCGCTCTCCTACGGAATAATGCATGTGTATGTTGCTTGTAGGAACAGGCTTCAGCCGTGATTGTGTTTAGGCTTAGGTTATATGCAAAAGCTAATCGGCGCAAAGCGCTCACCTACGGGATAATGCATGTGTATATTTCTTGTAGGAACCGGCTTCAGCCATTATTTTTGGCTTATGCTTAATATTAATTAATCAATAGGATGAAATTTTAAGACGTATTTGATATTGAAATTAAGAAGGGAAAAGATGGGGCGATTGACGGGGCTTGAACCCGCGACAACCGGAATCACAATCCGGGGCTCTACCAACTGAGCTACAACCGCCACAACACACCTTGTTTGGTGTGGCGCGGATAATACATAAAATAATAAATCTTGTGAAGGGTTAAGAGCAAAAAAAGTGAAAAAAATTTAAAATTGAATATTTTTGTTCGTAAAGTAGTCAGAGAATGAATGTTTAAATCGTTTTTTATCTGGTTGGGTAAAATAAAAATTAACCCTAAAGATGTTCTTTTAAAGATAAATAGATTAATTAATTAAATAATAAATTGAAATCAGATATAATTTAACCAGCAAACTGCTTAATACTGAATATCAGGAGTGATAATGGATACAATACTTAACTGGATAAACGAAAACTCAGGTTTGATTTTGCATTATGGCATTCAAGCTGTAATTGCATTGGTGATCTTTCTATTGGGTGGTCGTGTTGCAAAATTTTGCTCTAACCTAACTGAAAAAGCATTCGACAAAAAGAAAGTAGATAAAGCTGTAGGTTCGTTCGTATCTAGCATTGTTTATGCCATCGTATTTATGGCAACAATCTTAATGGCATTGTCACAAATAGGCATAGAAACCACTTCATTTATCGCTATTTTAGGTGCTGCAGGCTTAGCAGTTGGCTTAGCACTGCAAGGTTCACTATCTAACTTCGCATCTGGCGTACTTATTATATTACTTCGTCCTTTCAAATCGGGTGATTATGTCGAAGCTGGCGGTAAAGCTGGTACAGTGAAAAAAATCGAAATTTTCTCTACTGAACTACGCACACCAGATAACAAAGTTATCATCATGCCAAACTCTAAAATTATGTCTGACTCAATTATTAATTACTCGCGCGAATCAACTCGCCGTATCGATCTAGTTATTGGTGTTGGTTACGATGCAGACTTACGCAAAGCAAAAGAAGTACTTAAATCAGTCCTAGATCAAGAGTCACGCATTCTTAAAGATCCAGCTTATAACGTATCAGTGTCAGAGCTTGCAGATTCAAGCGTAAACTTCATTGTGCGTCCTTGGGTTAACTCAGGCGATTACTGGCCAACTTATTGGTCTTTAATTGAGAACATTAAAATCGCATTAGATGATGCGGATATCACTATTCCATTTCCGCAAATGGATGTTCACTTTCACAAGCAAGATTAATCAACCAAACAAGTAGCAAAGGTTATTTTTTAATGAAATTAAAGCTTTTATCAATTTTAGTTGCAGCATCTGCTGCAACTAACGCATTCGCTGAAGATACTAAAACATGGGAAGTTACCAGTGAGCTAGGTGCAATTATTACCAGCGGTAATACAGAAACAACCACCCTTAAAGGCGGCATCAAGGCGTTACATAACTTAGAAAGCTGGAACAACGAGTATAAAATTAATGGTCTTTATAAAGAAGACGACGTTGAGAATGATGCTGGTATAAAAGAAACGCAACGTACTAACGAAAAATACTCGTTATCAGTACAAGGTAACTATAAGTTAAATGAAGAGCATGCGCATTTATATGTTTATGGTTCACACGTTTCTGATTACTTTGGTGCTTATCGTAGTGAGTCGGTTATTTCAGCGGGTTATGGTCAACGTTTATTAGACCGCTCTGACATGTGGTTAAATGCTGAAATTGGTCCTGGTTATAAGTACTTTCAATATCCTGATACGAGTACCGAAGTTGATGAAAATGGTAACTCTTTAGCGGGTGAGCGTGAAGGTGAGGTTATCGCTCTAGGTAAGCTTGATTATAATTGGCAAATTTCTGATAACGCAAAGCTTACTCAGTTAGTTTCAGTCGAATACGGTGATACCAACACTAAAACACGCTCAGAAACAGCGCTTTTAGCTAAAATCAACGGTTCATTACAAATGAAGGTTGCTTATAACATTACTAACAACTCAGTTGTTGCTGACGACAAAGAAAGCACAGACACAGAAACGTCGCTGACATTGGTTTACAGTTTTTAACAATTAAGCCTCGTTTAGTGACATTTAACTGTAATAAAGGGACGTAAGTCCCTTTTTTATTTGTTTGTAAATAATGTAGAATAGCCAATCTTTTGGCCGTTGTTCTAGGAAAAACCTACTTGTGATGCTTTTTAAACGATTTTTAATATTTTTTTTACTGCTAACGACTGCATCTGCATTTGCTTTCACTCCTACTGCATCGCAAATTGAACAATTTAAAAAGCTACCGAAAGCGCAGCAAGAAGCACTTGCTATGCAATATGGTGTTGATCTAACGAGTATCACTGGTAATCAATCATCACCTAGCGCAGCAGCAGAAGAACAACAAACTGTTTATCCGCGTCAAGAACAAGAAGAGCCAGTTTTAACAGACGAAGAACGCTTTGATCCACAAAGAGATGAAATCAAGCCTTTTGGTTACGAGTTATTCTCTGGTGAGCCTACGACCTTCATGCCAAGTGAAAATGCGGCTGTACCAGAAACATATTTAATTGGCCGCGGTGATCAATTAAAAATTAACTTTTATGGTAAAGAAAGTGAAAGCTACGAAGTTGTAGTGGATCGTGAAGGCCGAATTAATATACCTAACTTAAGCCCTGTCACCGTTGCTGGGCTTACATTTGGTGAAATAAAAGAACTTATCAAAGCTAAAGTTGAACAAGAAATTATAGGCGTAAAAGCGTTTGTATCTTTAGGTCAATTGCGCAGTATGCGTATTTTAGTGTTAGGTGAAGCATATAAGCCGGGTAGTTATAGCGTATCGTCGTTGACCACAGTGTCGCATGCACTTTTTATTAGTGGTGGTGTATCAGACATTGCATCCTTACGTAATATTCAAGTAAAACGTGCTGGTAAAGTCATTGCAAACTTTGATCTGTATGAATTACTAATTAAAGGTGATAGTAGAAACGATATCACTTTAAAATCAGGCGATGTGGTTTTTGTTCCACCCGTAGGGGCCCAAGTTGCTGTTGAAGGGCTGGTTAAACGTCCTGCAATCTTTGAAATAAAAAATAATGAAACTGCCCAAGATATATTGAAAATGGCCGGTGGCTTAAAGCCAGAAGCGTATGCACAAAAAGCAATTATCGAGCGCTTTAATAATTACAATGCGAAAGAAATTTTATCAGTCGATTTTAGTGTTAACGATATCAACTATATTCCGCAAGATGGCGACAGAATTCGTTTTAATCCGGTAAGTTTACAGATTCAAAACTCAATTACCGTTATTGGTGCAGTAGCTCGCCCAGGAAGTTATCAATGGCATCAAGGTAAGCGTATTTCTGATGTGTTTACGTCTGTTCGTGGTGATTTGTTACCACAAGCTGACCTTAGTTATGCTTTGTTAGTGCGTGAAATCAATATTGCAGGCGATATTGAGGTGTATCAATTTGATATTGCGCAAGCGATTGTAAAAGCAGCTGAACACGATTTAGAGTTGCAAGCAAATGACAAGTTATTAGTTTTTAGCCGCTTTGAAGCAAAAGAAGCTGAAGAGTTAGCGCTAACAAATATGGCACTGACCGAAAAGCAGCAGCAACAACAAATCAAAGTTGAGCAGTGGCATAAATATCAAAAGAAAGAATTCGAAAAATACATAGGGGTTATTCAAAGTGAAGATCCTTTCAAAAAGCCTGATGACGGCGCCAATTTAACTATTGCTCAATTGGCCAAGCAAAGAAAAGCGGCTGAAGAGGCTGCTGAGCTTGCGCCTGAAGATTATTCAATCTTTAGTCGCTATAACATATTAAAACCAATCAAAGCTAAATTAAAACAGCAAGCTTCAGTAACTCAAGCCATGCAGTTAATTGAAATAAATGGTCACGTTGCTTACCCAGGTGTATATCCATTAACAGTAGGCGCTGAAGTTAACGAACTAATTATAGCCGCTGGTGGGTTACTTGAATCTGCTTATACAGAGCAAGCTGAAATTACCCGGTTATTAGCTGGTGATGCTTCTAAAGTCGAGCACATAAAGTTTAATTTACATAAAGCTATGCTAGGGGAACTTGGTGATAACCGAAAACTGCGAAGTAAAGATAGTTTAAATGTATTCTCAATCCCTAACTGGCAAGAAAATGTAAAAGTTGAGTTAAAAGGTGAAGTTAAATTCCCTGGAACTTATACAATTCGTCGTGGTGAAACATTGACTAACCTACTAGAGCGCGCAGGTGGGTTCTCAGAGTTTGCTGAAGAAAAGGCTGCGATTTTCACACGCGAGTCGATTCGTAAACAAGAGCAGCAGCAATTAACTAAGTTATCAGAAGAGTTACGTCGTGATCTTGCGCAAAAAAGCTTTGAGAAAGGCGCCAGAACGTTATCGTACGATGAGATGAACAAGTTACTTATCGACTTAGCAGATATAGAAGCGGTAGGGCGACTCGTTATTGATCTTCCTTTAATCGTTGAAGATAAACAAAAGCTGGTTCTGCAAGACGGCGATACTTTATATGTGCCAAGTAAGCGTGACTCTATCAGTGTAATAGGCGAAGTAAACTATGCCACATCTCACTTATTTAAACCGGGTATTTCATATAATGATTACATCGCCCTTAGTGGTGGTTTAAAAGAGCGCGCTGATGATGAGCGTATCTATATTATCAAAGCCAATGGTTCAGTAAAAATTCCAAATTCAGGAAGTTGGTTTGCTGTCAATGATTCACAAATGCTAGAGGCTGGTGACACAATTGTAGTTCCACTCAATTCTGGTTATATGGATAACCTGACACTGTGGAGCACAGCCACACAAATCATTTATCAACTTGGTGTAGCAGTTGCTGCGATTAGTAGTATTTAATTAAATTACTAATAAGTTATTAAGCTTAATTAGAGTTATAGCTTTGAATACGAAAGTGTATTTTCAAAAGTAACTTAAGATAATGAAGATGGTTAATATGCAAAATTTAGGTACGGAAAAAGAGTTGTTAGTCGATGAAATTAATTACAAAGATTTGTTCTTAATTATTTGGAAAAATAAGTTAACTATATCAATTACAACCATAATATTCTTATTAGGTGCTGTGTTTTTTGCACTGCAAATGCCAAACATTTATAAGTCAGAAGTTTTACTCGCTCCTTCAGAAAAAAATGACAATAGTGGCTTGGCCGGTTTAACCGGTCAATTAGGTGGTATGGCTAGTCTAGCTGGAATTAATCTTGGTTCTCCAGCGACCAGCAATACTCAATTAGCAATTGAAGTTATTAAATCTAGGCAGTTCATAGCTAATTTTATTGAAAAATATAAAATTTTACCTGACCTTATTGCTGCAGAAAGTTGGAGCCTAGCTAGCAATACACTTTCTTTTGATGCTGATTTGTATGATCCAACAACTAAAACTTGGGTGCGTGAGGTGAGTCCACCCTATACACCTAAGCCATCAACTCAAGAAGCTTATAAAGTATTTATGGAGTTGTTTAATGTTATGGAAGATCCAGATACAGGTATGGTTCAAGTATCGATAGAGCATCTATCACCTTTTATCGCACAGCAATGGGTTAACTGGTTAATTTTAGAAATTAACAAAGAAATGAAGGAAAGAGACGTAGCAGAGGCCCTAAAAAGCACTGAGTTTCTTACAGAGCAATTAGAGCAGACTAAAGTTGTTGATATTAGAGCTGTTTTATACAAGTTGGTCGAAGAACAGGCGCGAACTATTATGTTAGCGAA
The DNA here is from genome assembly GCF_014164575.1 of Pseudoalteromonas sp. SG41-1. Lineage (NCBI taxonomy): Bacteria > Pseudomonadati > Pseudomonadota > Gammaproteobacteria > Alteromonadales > Pseudoalteromonadaceae > Pseudoalteromonas > Pseudoalteromonas sp. SG41-1. The sequence goes on along the minus strand of NZ_JACJFL010000068.1, from coordinate 7,360 downwards.
TGTGCGTGATGAGTATGTTTTTAAAACAATTGATCCTGCGATTGCCCCACAAGAAAAGTCAAAACCAAGCCGTGCCCTAATCTGTTTAATAGGTTTATTATTAGGCTTTTTACTCAGCTCAATGGTTGTGGTTTTTAGACACTTTAATCGTCAGGGTTAGTGTATTTATGAAAAATTATGTTGATTTAAGGTTTTGTTATGGGTTTTAAAATAATACCAAATCAAGCTGAAGGTGTTTCTTTTGAGGATATGTCTATTTTGAGACGAATGGAAAAACCATTTAAATCGAAAAAAGAAGCATTAAAGCAAGATATTATATACTTGTATTGCCCTGATGAAGCCGTCTCGGAAGTGGAAGCTATTGCTATTAATTACGAGTTCACCATAGTCATAAATCGCTATAACATTGATAATTTTAGTAAAAAGGTAATATGCCACTTTAAGAGTGCAGCGCTAGGTAAACAGCAAAGAAACTTTTTAGTGAGTGCTACAGAGTGCGGAGCTTGGGTTGAGCCCCTGGTGAGTTACTTGGATGAGCGATTAAAATATACTGAGGTGTCACTGCTTCATAGTAGCTACTTTTTGCATCAAAAAGCGTTTTCTATTTTATCGCAAAAGAGAACCCAATTAGTTAAGCGATTTTTAGATATTACTAGTTCCTTAGCGATCTTGATTGTCACTCTGCCAATTTCTTTATTAGCTGCAATTGCAATAAAGCTAGAGAGCAAGGGGCCATTGTTTTTTTTGCAAAAAAGAACAGGGCAATATAATAAAGAATTTAAGGTTATTAAATTTCGTTCCATGCGAAATGACGCCGAAAAAGATGGCGCACAATGGGCTGACGAAAATGACATAAGAGTAACTAAAGTCGGTCATTTCATTAGGAAAACACGAATTGATGAAATTCCACAGCTAGTCAATGTCCTCAAAGGTGAAATGTCGATTGTAGGTCCAAGGCCGGAACGAGAAATTTTTATTACTGAACTCGAGAAAGTGATCCCTTACTATCGCTTTAGGCATGCAGTTAAACCAGGAGTGACTGGATTAGCGCAGGTAAGCTATCCATATGGCGCTTCAGTTGAAGATGCAGTATGGAAACACAAGTACGATATTCACTATATTAAGCATCACTCAAGTTTTTTGGATTTAAAAATACTGTTATTAACAGTAAAGACGGTGATCTTTGGGATGGGGCGATAAATGGGATTACTACTTCCCAAATTCTCTGCGCTAGGTTCTTTGTATCATGGAGAATCACCAGAATATTTGCAAATGGCGCTTTCTAGCTTGAATGAGCAGAGCTTAAAAGCTGATGAAGTTATACTGGTATTTGATGGACCTGTAGGTGATGAACTACAAATTATCGTACAGCGATGGCAAAAAAAGTTAAATATTAAAGTAGTTGCACTGCAAACTAACCAAGGCTTAGGTGATGCGCTTAATCATGGCTTGGCAGCATGCACGCATAGTTATATAGCACGTTTTGATACCGATGATATAAATGCACCTGAACGCTTTGAAAAGCAACTTAAGATAGCTGTTGAGAAAAATGCTGATCTGGTTAGTGCTACCGTAGAAGAGTTTGATCAAGTTCCTGGGGATTTGCAGCGTTTCCGTTGTGCGTCGCAATCAGAACATTTAAAAAAACAGCTGGCAAAAAGAAATGTTATAAATCATATGGCTGTGTTGTTTAAAAAGGATGCCGTTTTACTTGCAGGAGGTTACTTGCACCTTCATTTTATGGAGGATTACTATCTGTGGCTACGCATGAAAAGTAATAATGCTCAATTTATCTTAATGCCAGAGCCTTTGGTTGATGCTCGTATTGGCAATGGAATGGAAAAAAGGCGTTCCGGTTGGAATTATGTAAAGTCAGAGTGGCAATTAGCCAAAGTTAAAAATCAACTTGGATATACCAGTAAATTGAGTGGCGCTATGTTGTTTTGTTTAAGAGCGTCGACTCGTCTTTTGCCTGTATCAATTCTAAAAAGTATATACAAAGTATTCTTGAGGAATTAAGCCATCATTTCTAAATATGCGCGTACTAAAATAACAGCCTTACTTTCTGCTGCAGCTTTATATTTCCCCCAATTAGCCTTTAGCTTAATGGCGCCAATTATCATTTTTCAGGGAGACAAGCCAGAGCAGGGTATGTTGTTTTTTTATGCCTGTACATTCGGTGTTGGTTTACTCTCAAGTGGCTTTAGTAATACAACTCATTATCTGGTGCAGAAAGATCGTAAAAAAGAAGGATTAATAAACTTTGCTGGGATATATGGTTTAGTTAGGTTTATAGCTGCAGGAGCTGTTTACTTTTCTGGTTTTGAATTTACTTTTTTAGAAATTAATTATTCAACTAACTTTATCGTTTTACTGATTTTGAGTTCTTTACCTAGCTGGGCATTTTTATATGTTTTGGGCTTAAACAAGTTACCAACGGCTATAGCGTGGGCCGAAAGCATATTAAAGTTAATCATATTGTACGTTTGTATAATTAACAAAGAGCCTATTTGGTACTTTCTAATCGTAACTACAGCGTTAAATGTGTTTATTACTGCCTCATATATTTTTAAAGTACAGTTTTTGGATTGGCAAAATTATCGATTATTTGTTAATGAGCACTTTCCTTTTATAACAAGTGGTGCCTTATTTTCGGTAGCTTGGCTTATTTTCATGTCGAATGTACTTAATAGTCAGTCTTTAAACTCGGCAATAATTGTTGCTTTAGAGCGTGCCTTACGGGTTTTCGAACGACTCAGTTCGGTATTAACAACATTAATATTTAGAAAAAATAAAAAAGTGTTAGCTGATTCACATAAAAAAACACTGTTAACAATTAATAAAAAAATATTACCATATTTTTTAGTTGTAGTTTTTGTGCTTTTCTATTACGTGGATGCATTATTTTTAATCTTTCTTGTAAGTATATTAAATGTATTTTGGGGCCAGTTATTACAGCAACTAGTTAGGCCTAATCGTTTATTTAATCTCGGCGGAATAGTGCAAGCACTGTTATTAATAGTGCCTTTTTATCTCTTTGATTTATCTAACCACGAGCTATACATTTATTTTCTTTTAGGATGCGCAATGAATTTTATCATTAGAAGGCAGTCATTAATGCTGGAGAATAAACTATGAAGTTACTTGAGATACAAAATAATATGCTTGAGATAGCAATTATGTTTGACAAGTTTTGTACAGAGCATAACCTTGAGTACTCGATCTGTGGCGGCAGTTTAATAGGAGCTGTGCGTCATAAGGGGTTTGTTCCTTGGGATGATGATTTTGATGTCGTAATGCCTAGAGACGACTATAATCGTTTTTTAAAATGCTGGAAAGAAGATAACCGCTTTGCACTGATCAAAGTGGGCGACCATAATTACTATAAACCAGCTACGCCAGCTAAAGTGTATATGAAAGGCACGCGCGTTGCCGAAATTAACGAGTTAGCGAATGGCATGCCTGAATTCTGCCCATATGGTATCTTTTTAGACATATTCCCAGTTGATGAATATCCCGATAATTTTTTAGGTAACTTTTGCAATAAATACATTGGTAAATTAGTGCTTGCCAAATCGATGAGCCAATTCCATCTAAAAAATAAAGGCGTTGTATTTCGAAACTTAGTGAAATTATTACGTTTAGTGCCTGAAAAACTAGTAAATAGTATACGTGATGCTGCTATTAACTATGTAAAACAAAAGGCGTCAACCACCTCTAAAACTTTTATAGGCTATGGTGTTGAAACACCATTTACAAACTTAAAGATCGATAAATCTGCCATGTGGCCAGCAAAACAAGAGTTTGTAATAAATGATTATATCTTTAAAGGGCCACAGTCAGCAGAAACGTACTTAACTTGTCGGTATGGTAATTATATGAGTCTACCACCAGAAAGTATGCGCTTTCAGCATATTGTGAAGGTTAAGCACATCGATGAATGAAAAAAAAGTTCTAATTATACTTGGTGAAGCGCCATTTGTTAAAGGTGATGCAACTTCTAACCCCAGTGTTTCTTGGTTAAAAGAGTATTTTAATGGCTATAAAATGTCGCTTATTATGCGTGGCGCTGGAGATTCTGAGCAAGAAAATCAAAAAATAATTTCTCTGCCGGAGTCTAAAAATACGCTTAGTATGATTAAAGGTTTGTTGTTTAGTAATTCGCACCGAGAGGATTTTGGTAGGGTGCAAAAGGTCATTCGCCAAGAAAAAAATCAATCATCGCTGATTTGGCTAAGAGCCCCTTCGTTGATACCGCTATTGTTAAGTACATGCTGGAAGAAGAAATACGCAGAAAAAATGTATATTCACATTTGCGCTAACAGATTAACCTGGGCTTTTTTAAAGCATAATTTTACTGTAGCTAATTTACTTAAATTTTTAAATGGAAAACTTACCACGCTCATTTTAAAGAAAGCAGAGCGTAGTGGTGCTAAGTTTTTTCATACTGGAAATCAGGTACAAGAAGCGTTTAATATTAAAGACAGCACCTATCTTATCGACTATTTACCAAAACATTACCCTTATAATAATGAGCGAGAGGGGTTTGTTTTTTTAGGGCGCACATCAAAAATTCAAGGTAATGCAGAGCTCTCTCGGTTTGTAAAATGTATTCCTGGCGAGTTGAATTTGTATGGGCCTGGTGAATCAAATGTAATTCCTAATGGAATAAGCTATCAAGGCATTGTAGCTCCTGAGTTAGTGGCTAAAGAGATTTCTCAATATGCGGTATTAGTATGCATAACACATGAATATTATGAAGGTTTTCCGCGTGTATTGGCGGAGGCAATTAGCCAAGACATGTGGGTTGTTGTTAATAGAAGTTGCACTTTCTTTGCTGATATAAAATATTATCCTTATTTAATTATATCTGAAGATATTGCTAATGTTCATCAGCTAGAAAGTCTATTACAAAAAAGGCCTATGCAATCAAATAATGACTTTAAGCAAAATATAGAAGATAAAAGCCTAATAAATGGTTAACTTATTATTTCGCGCATTTATTATTTTGATAGCTTTAGTCGCTACAAATGAATATTTAGATGATTACCAAAAGTTAATGACTGCCTATAACAAAGGGCAAGAGGCATTTGGTTATCTCTTTATTGTTCTGGGCGATGTATTCAGAAGCTTAGGTTTAAGCTACTTTTATGTGCATTTAAGTTATCTAGTTATTATGGCGGTATCAATAGCGGCGCTAACCCGAAACTTATTTTTTATGGTTGTGTTAATTGTTTTAGTAGGTGAAATACTAAACGAACAAACGCGGTTTTTTACGGGGGCTTTTGGGGCAATTGCATTGCTGATATATGCTAAAAAACTAAAAGTTTTGTCGGCTACTTCGGTGCTTGTTCATCCTGCCGCAGGTGTTTTAGCTTTTGCAGGGTATATAACTAATAGGCTATTTATAAAGTTTGCTACGCCTACTTTGTTTTTAGCTTGCGGTTGCAGTGCTTTTATTCTCAGTGAGATCATCCGCGATATAATTATTATGATCGGTTCTAAGCTAGGTTATGGCTATGAAGGCACTGTTTACTTAGAGCCATTATCGTTAGTTGGAAAGGTGTTTTTATTTTTTATTTTATTCTTAGAGTTTTTTAAGTTTAAAAGTGAAGTAAAACTAAACCGGGCAAAAGACTTTTATTTAGTAAAGTCGTTTTTGTTACTTACAATTTTATTTTCAAGCTTTGCTATTGTGTCGGGCAGGTTGTTGTTGATAGTGACGGTTTTACTGGTAGCAACAAGTACTATGCCTACGGTTTTCGTAAAGCGAAAAGTTTCCGTAAACTATAATAAATTAGTGTTATTTTCTGCGTGTATTGTATTTGCAGCGTTACTTGTACGGTTATATAAATTGTTAGCTGGCGATAGCTAATAAACGAAAGAAAATTAAAGAGGTATATTATGAAGAGTAGAGTTGTGTATGTATCGGGGACCTTTGACCTGTTTCACAGTAATCATTTAAAAATGATCAATTATGGTCGTGGTTTAGGTGACACCCTTATTGTAGGTGTTAGTACTGACGAACTTGTATGTTCTTATAAAAAGCCGCCAGCGGTGCCGTTTGAAGAGCGCATAGCCATTGTTGAGGGTTTAAGAGACCCTGACGTGGTGATCCCACAACGCACATTAGACCATAATGAAACAGTCGAGAACTTAAATATCGACATTTTTGTTATTGGAGATGACTGGAAAGGGAAATACGACTACCTAAAAGATCAAGGCGTACAGGTGTTTTATTTTCCTTATGGGGCCGGTGTTAGCTCAACCAACTTAAAAAAGAAAATTTACGACCAATATAAAAAACTTATTGAGCCAAGTGATGTACACCCAATTCCCGAGCCTAAAAAATGAATATATTAATAACAGGTGGTCAGGGTGACCTTGCAAAATTTTTAACACAATCTTTAATAGCGGCCGGACACCAAGTAGCGGCTCCGTCGCGTATTGACCTTAATGTTGCAGATCCAAGCTCAGTGGAAGGTTATTTTAGCGGACGCCAGTTTGATATTGTTATCAATGCTGCAGGAACACTTTATTCATGTTTAGTTGCTGAATCAGATCCGCAATTATGGATTAGAGATATTGAAGTAAACTTAATTGGTACTTACCTTATTTGTAGATCAGCTTTAAGAGCAAATAAAAAAACTAAGTTAATAAATATTGCTTCAACAGCCGCTTTTAACAGCTATAAAGATTGGACTTCATATTGTGCAGCTAAGGCTGGTGTGGTTACTTTGTCAAAAGGGCTACATAAGGATGGTTACGATATAACCATATTATGTCCAGGAGCCATTGAAACGAAGCTAAGAGATAACTTGTTAATCGATAACCCAAATGTGATGACGATTGCTGAAGGAGCCGAGCCGATCCTTGCTGCGATAAATGCAAACAGTAACGGTAAGCTATATTTCTATCGAAAAAATGAGCAAACAGAAGAGCAGCTTTAATCGTTGAGTTGTTTTAATAACACGCTAGCTTGCTAGCTTTTTGCTCTGCTGGGTGTTTTTACTCTAGGAGTTTTTGACTCAATTTACTTGGTTTTACTAAATTTGAAGTGATCTATGGTTGCGCATAACCTTAACAAAAAAGCATAGTAAAAAATTAGTAAGTCTCTGTTTAGTTTCTCAGTTTTTACTAAATCAAATTATCCTCAATGGCAGAACTAATGAAAACCCATTAAACATGAAAAGTTTTAATGGGTTTTTTTATAGACACTACCCTAATTAAGCACGTATACCCAAGCCACCTCAAGATGCAGAATTCAGCGTTTCACAGGTGCTTAATATCAAGGCGTTACTTTGCAAGAATGGCAGTCCCTTTTAAGAAGTAACAACGATGAGAGTATGTGCCTGTGAAA
>NZ_JACJFL010000067.1:2705-18060 GCF_014164575.1 Pseudoalteromonas sp. SG41-1 | reverse complement strand
TGCTGGCGAGGGTCGTCAATTGATTCGAAATATTTAAATAGTTGAATATCAGGCATGGGGGCTCCTTAAAAAGGAGTATAAGATCATACTTTTAAGTCAAGGTAAAGTTCGTGATCTTGCCCTGGATTATTTAATTGTATATATTGTTTGACTTAACTATGCCCACATAATACCCAAACTCATAAAATAACAGTCAGTGAAATTACACGAAATGCTAACTTTTTGAATATAATATAACTTGTTGTTTTTGTTGGTAGCCTGTAACAATCGAGGCTTTTCGAGCGAGGTGTTCCCATAGCTTCACCAATATCGTTTTTTTATGCCTGCTATAAAGCTGTTATGTATTCAAATGGTGATAGGTGTTAGCTCTTTAGGTACTCGTAACTTGTTTTGTCTCATGGTAACTTTGCTAGCATGTTGTTGTATTGCAAAGTTGTGTTACATGGAATTTTTAGCTGGCGATTTATTAACGCCGCTCAGCGTGATTGGGCTTATTATATTATCGGCTGTAACGTCGATGATTTCGGCGGCTTTTGGTGCTGGTGGCGGGTTGATGTTGTTGGTGGTGATGGCGTCGTTATTGCCTATGAGTATTGTTATTCCGGTGCATGGGTTAGTGCAGCTGGGCTCAAATGCCAATAGGTTTATGCTGACTTTTAAACACCTTGATAAAAGTATGTTTGCGTACTTTTCACTCGGTGGGCTTATTGGTGCGTTTGCTGCGTCGTCTATTGTGACCCGTATTCCACTTGAATTGATGAAAATTGTCGTGGCAGGGTTTGTACTTTATTTATTGTGGGGAATGACGCCAAAGTTGCGTGAAACCTCAGCTTTATGGCGCAGTACAGCTGGTGCTGTGACAACATTTTTATCAATGTTTGTTGGCGCGAGTGGCCCGTTAGTGGGCAGTTGTTTGTATGTTAATAATTACGAAAAGCTAAGATATACCGCTACTTTTTCCGCTTGTATGAGTGTGCAACATACTTTTAAAGCTATTTTGTATGGCTTTGTAGGTTTTTCGTTTTGGCAGTGGTTGCCTTTAGTTGCGGCAATGATCATAAGTGGTGGGCTTGGCACTTGGCTTGGTTTGCAGTTATTACAGCGTATTTCTGCCGATAAGTTTAAACGTATTTTTCGGGCTATTTTAACCTTACTTGCGCTGCAATTGGCATGGCAGGGCTTGCAAGCGTTCTAGCTAATAATTTGTTAAAGCGCTATAAACCTAGGTGTCATAGCGCTTTATAAATTCTAAGGAGTACAGGGACAAGGGCAGGCTTTTCTATTACACATCATTACAATGAGTGTTGCACTGATATTCTAAATCACACTGACTTTGGTAACGATGAATAGGCAATCACAGCGGCATCCCTGTGTGCTAGATCGGGGTGCTGTAACTTTTTACTGTATTCATCACAAAAGATGATTGCATCTCCTTTTGTTATCAATAAAGGGTCGTGAGTGAAGTTTAATAACAGCGATTGCCAGCGCTGTATAATTTCTTTTGGTGGGCTTGGCAGAACTTTTAATATTGCTTTTGATTGGGTAAATTGGCTGTTTATTGCGATGTTTAGCATGTCGTCGTTTGCAGCTCCTAGCCAGCTAGTACCGTTATCGCCAACACATAAAAGTGGCATATAAGGCGCAAGAGCTGGGCATACATCATTTCTATACACCTCAACTTTCCAATAGTTACGGGCTATTTTTACAAACTGAGTAAAATCTTTAATTGGGGTAAAGTTTGATGTCGCTAAAGGCAAAATCTCTACTCTGGGTTTATTGGCATTCACGGTGTCGTTAGAAACATCAATATACCAAGGGCCAATAATAAATGCGTTTTGAAAATACTCATCCCGCAGTGAACCCCATGCTTTTTGTAAAGGATTGCCCTGTGCAATAAGACCTTTTAATAAGCTAAGCCCTGGTTTGTTTGTGTGCGGCAGTTGTGCTTGTAGTAATGTAAATACCTCGTCTCTTATTTCTCTACAGCGGCCAATTGGATAAGGTTTTTCAGCAAAGTACGGCATAGTAGGTGCAAGTGTTAAATCGGCTATTAATCTTAGTTGAGCTAAGTCAGCACATAGTAAAGTAAGCTGCTCTGAGGAAAAGTTATTATCAAGCACGTATATTCCTTATCGTATTTATTGTAATTTTTTTAGTTGAGCTTGTGTGTAGGCGTCATCTCTAAGCCACCTCAACATGTTTGGATAACCGTTGGGGTGATCAGGTTGTTCGCACATAAACCATGAATACAACAGCGGATAGCCAAAGCCAGTATTATTGCTAAAAGCGGTTATTAAGCTAGCTGAACTGCCTTTATAACCGTGTTGATGAAATAAAACATCGGGTGCAATATTTAAGTAACAGGCTGCGGCCCATGACCATGCAATCGCGGTCATTTCTTCTGCGGCTTGGTGATCATGGTTTTTCATATCGCCGGTTAAACAGGTTCTGTTTGTCTCTGAGGTTACTGCAATATGCCCTGCTTCATGAAGGATGTCACCAGGGTAGAGGCATTTTTCTAAATCAAGTAGTAAAGTTCCCTGGGCTACTTTAATTCCCGGCAAAAAAGTCTTTTCGTTTAACGTTTGATACCTGTGCTTTATTCCAATATGAGTAACAAAGGCGAGAATTTTTTCAATCTCAGTGTTCATACCACTCCCTGTATTTAGCAATTACAATTGTTGCTTACAGTAATATAGCACTCTATTCTAACTAAGTTTAGTTAGCGTTAATAAATCAATTTAAGGTGTTTTGCTTGTCTAAAATCAGGCAAGAAAAAGGAGTTATTATGCAAAATGAATTGATAGCAAAAGTGCCATCTCTGCACACAACAGCGCAGAGCATACTACCTTGTTATAAAGAAACTGGGCGCTTAGGTCTATTTCAATTAAAACGAATGTGGCACAAAGCGCAATTACAAAAACAAGGCTGTGCGGATAAAAAAATAATAGAAGGCGAATGGTCGCTTGATGTCATGATCATGGATACTTTAGGCTTAGGGCTCACACCGACGATAGAATTCATTTTTTCATCGGATAGTTTTTTAACGTTCGAAAACTGGGTAGAACAGCGTTATGGCATAGCTATTTCAAATACAGTTAAAAGTAAGTTAAATGAAAAGGTAGCAGCATTTTTTCAGCAAAAAGACCCAAAACAACAAAAAATATTACTAAATCAGCCTCGTCATTATGTTTTAACGTCACAGCAGTGGCAAAGCTGGGATGATAATGGTTACGTTATTATTCCTGAGTTGGTGGAAAAAACGCTATGTGAAAACGTTTGTAATATGATTTATGAACGTTTGAATATGGATAAACACAATCCTGCTTCATGGTACCGAAATCATGATCTTAAACAAGGAGTTATGGTACAAATTTTTAATGATATAACAATGCAAGCTATTCGGAAGCAGCCTCAGGTGCGGGATGTTTTTGAGCAACTGTGGGGTAAAAGTAATTTAACTGTAAGTACTGATAGGGTTGGTTTTAACCCGCCAGAGACATTGAGTTGGCAGTTTCCCGGGCCAAATCTGCACTGGGATATTAATTTTAATAAACCGCTCACCTTTGCAACGCAAGGGTTACTGTACCTTACTGACGTTACCGCTGATCAAGGTGCGTTTAGTTGTGTTCCTGGTTTTCATAAAAAAATAGACGGCTGGCTTGCTAGCTTACCTAAAAACACCAATCCACATCATTTTAATTGCCAACAATGGCACAGTACGCCTTTGCCTTCAAAAGCGGGCAGTTTAATTGTTTGGCAACATACACTGCCGCATGGTAGTTGTCCAAATAGGACGAATAGTCCTCGAATTGTGCAATATATAAATATGAGCTCATTATAAAGCTAAGCAAATCAAGCCTGCAGTTATTTATAAGAATAAAAATGATGCCATGTAATAACGTGTAATGTTTTTTATAACACTCCTGTGCCATGCTCAAGATAATTTAAATTAAGCTGCATTTACTAAGCCTTTTATTTTTTTTATGGTTTTTTATGATGTTTGATATAAGTCAAATAAATTAAAGCTATATAAAATAAATGAAAATTAAAGTTGTACCCTATAGCTTTTAAACTAAGCTCTTAACTGAATGTAGCATTAATTCCCTAATAGAATTTAGCACGATAATTGGATATCAAAGGAATATTTCAGTATGGAAGCACAAAGTTCACAGCTTACAAAGCGTTTACGGCGCGCAAAACCAATAATTTGTTATTTAAAGTCTTTACTTAAAATGCAATTAGAGTCATTTGCTAAAGCCGTTATAGTGAGTGAAAGTAGCTCAACATACCGCAACAATATACATACAGAAATCGATTTCACCCCCATCCTGTATACACTTTGTTTTAAGATTAAATACTTGCTCATTCATTCTCTTCGTTTGAGAACAAATAATGAATGATGACATACTTATTCCTGAAGTTGTTAATGCTGGTGAGAATATAGTCTCTCCAGTCATTTCGTTTGCCAAGCTTGAAATTTTTTATAATGTAAAAAAGATGTCTGCCGATTTGCTTGTAGCAAAAAAATTAGAATGGGTTAGACATGTTAATACCCAGTGTTATCAGGGCGATTGGGATGTATTGCCTTTAAGAGTGCCTGTTGAACATGCTGATAAGCATGTGATTCTGCAATCTTTCGCAATTGAGTCTAGCTCAAGTTTTATTGATGGCGATCACCTTCAATATTTACCTTCTATTAGTGAGTTATTGTCACAATTTAAATGTAATATTTTATCTGCACGGCTTATGCGCCTTTCCCCCAACTCTTTGATTAAACCCCACCGAGACCTTGGATTGAGTATTGAGCTATCAGCCCAGGCACGTATTCATATTTCTTTAGAGACATCTGAACATGTTGAATTTTTAGTGGATGATTTAAAAGTTCCAATAAGTCAGAGCAGCTGTTGGTATATAAATGCCGATGCGGAACATTCTGTAATAAATACTGGTGATACACCAAGAATCAACCTTGTCATAGACTGTAATGTTAATGAGTGGTTGTTGGATTTAATTATGAACTCTAAAGAAAAAACATATTGTAGTAAAAAAAGTAAGCTAAGGAGCTAAAGAGGTAATGAAACTTAATATTCCTAAGGGCTTAAATATAAGACCGTCAAATGCAAACGATAAGCCTTTTTTAGAAAAGCTGCATAGTTTAATGCGACAAGACTTACAGTTAATTGATGGCGAAAAAGATTTTGTAGAGTCAATTGTGGAAATGCAGTTTAAAGCTCAAACCCAAGGGTATGGAGATAAGTTCCCCAATGCAATGTACTTTATTATTGAAAAACATCATGAAGCAATCGGTAAGGCAACCATTGATTTTGGCCCAAATGAAATTCGTATCGTCGATATTGGCTTTTTACCAAGTGCGAGAGGGCATGGTTTTGGCTCAGCGATAATTCAATCGTTTCAAAGTGCCGCATTACAATCTGGTGCACCTTTAACACTGACCGTTGAGCAACATAATTTTGCTGCTAAGCAGTTGTATGCGCGTTTAGGGTTTCAAGTTGAATCAATTAGCCCGCCATATGAATTTATGGCGTGGTACCCACACCCAGTGAAATTAATGAGTGGTGTGTGACTAAGCGAAGTTAAACACAGGAGTTGAATATGGAAAAGTTTACGTTTGAAAATGTTGAAAGAGCACAAGGGTCAATTGTTAAGGTTGCTGGTCAAGATGGTGAAGTAGAGTTAAAGGTATCATCAGTTGATAGAACAAAACTGAATGGGGAACAATGGGATGCATTTCGTGTTTTGCTTAAAGGCTCTGCAAATGAACCTTTAGAACAAGGCACATATAGACTCACACACGATGCATTTAATGATGCAGAGCTGTTTCTATCACCAAATAGCGAAACTGAGTATGAGATATACATCACGACACAAAAATAGTACTTCGTGTTTAATAGACTAAATTATTCGTTTAATAAAAGTGAGTAGGGAGATTTATATGGCTGATCCGTTTATATCTGAAATACGACCATTTGCGTTTGATTTTGCCCCAAAAAATTGGGCATTCTGTAATGGTGGAGTGATCGCAATTACACAGAATGGGGCACTGTATGCTCTATTAGGGACTCAGTTTGGTGGTAACGGAACAAGTGATTTTAAGTTACCGGACTTACGGGGGCGCACGCCTATCGGTAGTGGGTTTTTGAGCACTGAAAACCGTCCCTTTTATGCTGGAGATAGTTCAGGGGAGGAAACGGTTAGGTTAACGTTAGATGAAATGCCAGCGCATACGCATGCAGTAAAAGCTACGGCTAGCATAGCCGCTAATAGCCCCGCGTTTACAGATCGTATATTTTCTGAATCAAAGGATAATAAGGGTACCTCAGCTGAACCTTTCGTATACGGTTCATCGTTAGATTTGACAGAACTTGCTCAGGATGTTGTTAGTAGTAGCGGGAGTGGGTCGCCACATACTAATCTTCAACCTTTACTCGTACTTAATTTTTGTATTGCACTGGAAGGTACCTTTCCAGCTAGAAATTAAAAAAGGAAACTAGCATGTCTGAGTCATTTGTCGGTGAAATAAAAATGATTGCTACTACATTCTCACCTAGGCAGTGGGCATTTTGTAGCGGGTCTACTTTTTCAATAAGTCAAAACCAAGTGTTATTTGCATTGATTGGCGCACAATATGGCGGTGATGGGCGCTCGTCATTTATGCTGCCTGATTTAAGAGGGCGTGTACCCGTACATTTTGGGCAAGGCCCAGGATTACAACCTTACCCTATAGCGCGTCAGGCTGGCGTAGAAAAAGTGACGCTTCTACCACAGCAGATGCCAGCACACACCCATAGCTTGCAGGCAAATAATAATCGTGCAACTACATCTACAGCCATTGGTAATGTTTTGGCGAGAAGCCCTGCAACTGAGTCAACTTATATATCAGGCGCTGTCACGGGAGAAAGTCAGCAACTAAATGACGCTGCAGTTGAAACTGTGGGTGCTAATGAGCCGCATACTAATATGATGCCTTATTTGGCTATACATTTTATTATTTGCCTCAACGGCCTCTTCCCATCAAGAAATTAAAGGAGAAATATTATGGCTGAACCATTTATGGCTGAAATTAGAATATTTGGTCTTACGTATAGTCCTAGAGCTTGGGCTAAATGCGCAGGGCAAATACTCAGTATTTCACAATCTACAGCGCTATTTAGTTTGCTGGGAACTAATTTCGGTGGTGATGGACGAACAACATTTGGAGTCCCTGATTTACAAGGCAGAGCACCAATGCATGCGGGATCAGGGATAGGACTAACGACTCGGCCATTTTCTACCTTTGGTGGTGTTAGCCAAGTAGCGTTGGCCCCCATACAGCTACCTAAGCATGACCATGTTATTTCAGGTGTATTTCAAGCTGGTAATACTGACCAACCAAGTGATAATCAACTTGCAATAGACGTTGCCTCCTCAGGTGGTGCACTGCGATATACTGCGCCACTGGATAGTAATACAAGTGCTATGAGTAGCAGCAGTTTAGCATCGTCAGGTAAGAGTCAGCGGCATGAAAATATGCAACCTAGCTTAGCGTTAAACTTTTGCATTGCACTAGATGGAATTTATCCACCAAGAAATTGATGTGTGAGAATACAGATTTTAGTTTGAAATCTGTATTCTACATATGATGAAAAACCATTATGTTTGTGCAGGAAGTAAGTTATATGTTGTTTGAAAGAGCTCTGTTGGTTGTTATTTACTTATGTTGAAATACCTTAATTGGCATATTGTTTTCAGCTGTTTAATTATAGTTGTGTGCTTATTTGCAAGAGATGTATCTGCTCAGGCGAGTTTAGACAAGCTGCAATTTAAAAGCTCTAAAGGTAGTGTTGTATTTGCCAAGCATGACAGTAATTTTTTGATTGATGATGCAGGGAAGATGTACGCTTTTAACAAAAAAATAATAATACTCTCTTTGCTATCAGTCGATGAGATCTCACAGCTACATGATGAAATAAAACAAGTTCAAGTAATCGCTAATATAGGAAGTGAATTGGTTTACTGGGTAACACCTAGACCCGAATATTTTTTTGATGTTTATTTAGCGTTAAGCAAACATCAAGATGTGCTAGAGATCGAACCAGATATTGCACCTGTCACAAAGTTAGTTACGTCAGGAACAAGCAGGCAGACTAGCAGCGTGCTTGTGTCACAAAATGCTCCTTTATGCGATAAACCAGAGAATACTGTGCGGGTTGCAATTATTGATGACGGCTTTGATTTTACTCACCCAGAGTTTGATGATTTAACAGTATTGTTTGAATATGATCCTGATGAAAAAACACTGGCAACCAGTGCTAAAAACCCAACTGATTACCATGGTACACGTGTTGTTGGAGTTATTGCTGCAAAGCAAGATAATATAGGGGTTGAGGGTTTCGCACCGACTAGTGAAATAATAGCTATCAGGCAAGTTTCAACATGGTCATCTTCTATAATATTGGCATTTCAGGTCGCTAAGTTGATGAAAGCGGATGTTATCAACTGTAGTTGGGTTTTACCGTTATTATCGGGTATTACGTCACTGGTAATTGAGAATGTTGCATCTGCATCAAATGCACCTATTATCGTTGTTTCAGCAGGAAATTCGGGTAAGAAAGCTTGTGAAGTCAATCATCTATCGGCATTAAGTTCAGTGGTTGTTATAGGGGCAATAAATAAAAATGGGAATGTTGCTGAGTTTTCTAATTATGGGCAATGTGTTGATTATTACGCCCCTTCTTCAATTGCATCAACGTCACTTAATGGGTATGTAAATTTTGGTGGCACCTCATCATCAGCCGCTATTGTTTCAGGCGTTGTGGCACAGCTAAAAGCATGCGGAGTTGAATACCCGTTAACAAAATTAACGATGGTTGAAAATATTTTGCCTGCACATGTAGTTAATAAAAATAATATAAAGAGTGTAACTTTGATTAGATCAAAAGGTAGTGAAATTAATGAGCACTGAAATGGAACCGTTAGATTTTAGTAGCACCCACAGTGACAACTTCCCAAAAATATTGGCTCAGTTGGGCGTATCGTTGATTGCGACAAGTTATCAATCACAACGTGTTATTTTAGTGCGTTCCAATAATGGCAAGCTAGAAACAAAATTAAAGGCATTTCCAAGACCAATGGGACTTTATGCCGACGAAAATAGGGTCACGCTTGGAACACTAAATCAAGTAATCGACTTTCAAAAAACACCAAGTGGTTATGCTGATGTTATTAATGGGAACCTTGATCGTTATGAAGAGTTGCCAAAAAAATTACAAGATAATGAACTCAGAGATAGCCCCAAATTTCGTGAAGAGTGGGATGAACAAGTCAAAAGTGTAAAGGCAGCCGACAGTTTGTTTATAGAAAGAGCGACTTTATCAACAGGTATGATCAACATCCATGATATTTGTTGGGGTAATGATGGTTTGTGGGTAGTAAACTCGATGTTCTCTTGTTTAAGTAAGTTAAGTCCTGACCATAGTTTTGTCGCTGCTTGGGTGCCGTCGTTTATTTCAGAACTGAAGCCGGAAAATAGATGCCATTTAAATGGCATGGCGTTGTTAGATGGTGTGCCTCGTTATGCTACAGCCTTTAGTGAATCAGATACAGCACAAGGTTGGCGTGAAGAGCTAGGGAATAAAGGGGTGCTTATTGATGTCGTTGAAAATAAGGTCATCAAATCAGGTATTTCAATGCCACATTCGCCAAGATGCCACGCAGGCAAGGTGTATTATTGTGCATCTGGAGATGGCGATATTCATGTATACGATCCAAAGTCAGGTACTAATAGAGTTTTATGTGAGTTGCAAGGTTTTACAAGGGGAATGACGTTCTTTGGTGACTTGATGCTTGTCGGTACGAGTACATTACGTAAATCAGAAGAGCATATTCGCTTTAAAGCAAACCCAAGATTATTAGATGGGAAAAGTGTGTGCGCAATATGGTTAGTGAATGTAAATACAGGTGAGGTGGTAGGTAATTTGACTTTTACGGGTGATGTAAAACAGATTTACGATATTGCTGTTGTACCGAACAGCAGGAAACCAGAGCTATTTCAAAGCTCAGACGCGTTGTCTAGCCATATTTTTGAATTTTGTCGAGGATGAGTATCATGGAACGTTTAAGCTTAAATAAAACTTTTTTAGGGGTTGCGATTTCTGCAGTAATAGCTAGCGGGGCTTACGCAGAAACAGTAAATGAAGCTGTAGATTTAAAACAATTTTCAAAAAAGTTAGCGCTAGAAACTGAAGATGAAATAGTTGGTATAGAGTCAAAAAGCCCATTTTCGACATTTAGTCGAGGGCAAAAAGCCCAATCACACTTAGTAAACCCAGATATAAATAATACATTAAGCTTTTTAAAAGAGCAGGGATTACTTGAAACGAATGAACAAAAAGTAAGTATTGTTAAGGGCGATAATACACAAGTAAAAAGTGATTTACTAATAAGAAAGGTGTTTGCAAGTGCAAACTGCACCCTACCAGGCGGGGCGTGCACCACTGTAAGCTCTTCTAGCTGTACTTTGAGAGGTGGTAGTGTTGGCGCTTGTGGGTCATCGCCAGAAATAGATGTTGAAGAAAGTGGATCGACAACTGTAAGCGAAGACTTTGGCAGTGTTGCAGCGGATGGTGTAGCAACTACAACAAAAACCTTTACGGTAAAAAATGAAGGCACTGGTAATTTAACGACTACGGCTGTTTCTATAACAAGTGGAAGTAGCGACTTTTCAATTACAGGCGGTACATGTGCTACGAATGGTCAAACATTAAGCTCAGGTATGCAATGTACGATACTTGTAACTGTACAAACGACAACAGTTGGTGGGATATCAGGTAATTTAAGAATTAGCAACACTGATGCAAATGAGAGTATGTATAATGTGTCTTTGAGTGCCACAGGTACTTCTACAAATTCAGCGCCTGTTGTTGATTTAAATGGTGGGATTCCAGGTACAGGGAGTTCAGTGTCATTTACCGAAGGTAGTGGTGCTGTAAATATTGCGCCCGATGCTAGTGCAGAGGATAGTGATGGCGATACAATAACAACAATAACCGTTGCATTAACCAACGATCAAAATGGCGCCTCAGAAGGCCTGAACGTAACAGCTGCGGCGCAAAACGCACTCACGGGTGGGTCTGCGGCGGATATTATACTTCAAGACACAATTTCTATCACAGGGGCAACCGTAACGGCCGCTGAAGTGGCTACCTTTTTGCAGAATATCACTTACGATAATACTTCAAATACGCCCGATGAAACTGCTAGAACGGTGACAGTGGTAATTAATGATGGCACTGTAAATAGTGTAAGTCGTACAGCGACAATTTCGGTTGCTAATATTACTTCAGCGAGTTCTGCCGCTGCTGGATTTAGTACCTTAAACGGTATAAATTTAAGCCCAGCAATTACATTTAGTGACGATAATGAAACATTAAATATTAACAATGCAGCGCATATTACAGGGTCAACGGCTGATGGCGGCGGCGGTACCGATACAATCAGTGTTGTTACCGGGAGCGACTTAACTGGGTTCACAAGCTTAACGGGTTTTGAAACCTTAACGCCCTATAACAATGGTTCATTGACATTAAGTGAAACGCAGCATGACAGTTTCACTACTATAAATGGTACAGGTACAAATCAATTTACTATCGCTAGTGCCGATGGCGATCAAACGCTAACGGGTGATGCGGATATTGAAACTTATGTGCTTGGCGCTGCAATGATCTTTACGCTTGGTAGCGCAGCGCAAAATGTAACTGGCAGCAGCGCAGATGATACCGTTAATATTAATGCCTTCACGGTAACAGGTACATTGAACGGCGCTGCGGGTACCGATATATTGCAGGCTGGCACTGGTGCTGATCTTAGTGGTGCAACAATATCTGCCTTTGAATCATTAACACTTGCCAGTGGTGCGAGTGTATTGATGACTGAGGCACAGCACGATAGTTTTACAACGTTTACAGCACCAGGCACAGAAACGATAACTATTAGCTCAGCAACGGATGGACTAACAGGCAACAGTGCGATTGAAACGTATGTTTTATCTGCACCAAATGCATTCACCCTTGGCGCTGCAGGGCAAAATTTTACTGGTAGCACCGGCGACGATACTCTCAATATTGGCTCAGTTAGCGCAATCGGTATTTTAGCGGGCAACACCGGCACTGATACGTTATCTATTGGTAGTGGTGGCAGTATTTCTGGCGCCACAATTAGCGGCTTTGAAAACTTGACGGTAGCAAGTGGCGGTTCAGCAAGTATTGCTGCATCACAGCTAGCATTGTTCTCAGGCACTGTATCAGGCAGTGGTAATGAGACGCTAGATATTTTAGGTGATGGTAATTTCGCTACAGTATCAGCAATTGAAAGCTACACATTAAATGACGATAGCACGAACGCGCGTACAGTATCTATTAGTGCCGCGGGGCACTCAGTAACAGCTAGCTCCGTAACTGATGCCATTACGTTTGATATTGGCGCACTAGCTTATACGGGAACAATTACCGGCGAAAATAGTGTTGCTGATACATTGTCTATGAGTAGCGGCGCAAACATTAGTAATGCCACGATTAGTAATGTGACTAATTTAACACTCGCTTCGGGTGCGTCAGTATCGATGACGGCCAGCCAGCATAGTAGTTTTACGGGCACCATAACAGCGCCTGGTTCAGAAACGATTACTATCACCGGTGATGGTGATTTCACAACCTTAACTGGTATTGAAAGCTACGATGCAGCTGATGACAGTACAAACACCAGAACAATCACCGTATCAACAGGGACCACTAATGTTACGGCTGGTTCGTCAACCGACGCCATAATTTTTGCAATTGGTAACAGTGCATACACGGGCACGTTAATTGGCGAAAATAGTGTTGCCGACCAAGTACAAGTAACTGATGGTGCAGACATTAGCGGCGGTGGATTTTTAAATATAGGCACTCTTTCGTTAGCTAGTGGCGCAACAGTGGCTATTGATGCCGCTAATATTGGTAATTTTAGCACTGCTATAACGGGTAGTGCGGGTACTGAAACACTGAAACTTATGGATGGTGGGGCGTTTGATTTTACCAGTACCTCAGTGTCTGCTGTTGAAGGCGTGGCAATAGGAACTGACAATAATGCCACAGTAACCTTAACTGACAACTTTAATGCCAATGGTCAAGCAGTATCAGTGTCAAATGCGAGTGGCGGTGAAATTACAGCAGCCCTATCAATAAATGCTTCAGCCTTTGCCAGTGACATGTTGACGATTACAGCCAGCAATTTCAATGGCGATGATACTATTGTTGGCGGTAGCGGCGCAGATACCATCCGCCCTGGCGGTGGTACTGATTCGATGACGGGCAATGCAGGTAACGATAATTTTGTCGGCAGTGCATCACAATTATCAGGGGATACCATCACCGATCTAGCCGTAGGTGATACCTTAACGATTACTGGCGTGACAGGGCTTTCAAGTGCAAATGTGCGATTTAATGGCACGAGTACATTAGAAGTTGATACAGATGCCACCGATTTTAATATTTCTGAGCTTACGCTCTCATTAAGTAATTCACCAGGCTCAAGTTTAGCTTTTAGCGTTGCTGAAAGTGGTAGCGATACCATAATAACTTTTGTTGAGCCAAATAGCGCCCCCGTATTTAGTAGTTTGAATGGCGGTGCAACCTTCATTGAAAATGGCTCTGCAATTGTTATCGACTCTGATGTGACTATCGCTGATACTGAGCTCGATGCCCTTAATGGCGCAATTGGTAATTATAATAATGCCAGTTTAACTATTAGTCGAAACGGTGGGGCAAGTACTGAAGATGTTTTTGCGAACAATAACTTATTGGGCGCGCTAATTGAGGGCAATACGTTTACTTATAATTCGACCACAGTCGGAACGGTAACGACTAACTCCTCAGGTACCTTGGTACTGACCTTTAATGCTAATGCTACATCTGCAATTGTTGACTCAGTTTTACAAAGCATTACCTATCAAAATAGTTCCGAATCTCCATCATCATCAGTGACTTTGGATTATGTCTTTAATGATGGGATAGCAAACAGCGCGGGTACAAATCAAGCGATAGTGAATATTACTGGGCAAAATGATGCCCCAACGGATATTTCACTTTCATCGGCAAGTATAAATCAATCATCAACTGGACCTGGTGCTAATATAGGGGCGCTCACTACCTCAGATGTAGATACCACCGACAGTCATAGTTATACGTTTGTAAGCTCAGGCGCAAGTGTAAACGGTACATGTAGCGCTGACACAAACAATAGCAGTTTTCAGATTAGTGGCACCTTAATTCAGACGCAAGCTGCACTTAGTGCAGGAAGTTACATTGTGTGCGTACAAAGTAACGATGCAACAACAACTTTTCAAAAAACGTTTACTATAACGGTAAATGATAATGTTGCGCCAAGTGCGCCATCTACCCCTGATTTAAATGCGGCTGCTGATTCAGGGTTATCTACTACGGATAATATTACCAACGATACCACGCCAACATTTAGTGGCACTGCTGAGAGTGGTTCAACAGTTAGTCTTTACAGCGACCAAGTTGGTGCTGGAGCAACTGTAATCGGGTCTGGCATAGCGACCGATGGCAATTGGCAAATTACCACTAGCACTTTAACTGCCGGTTTAGACCATGCTATTTCAGCAAAAGCAACAGACTCAGCAAGTAATGTAAGTAGTAGCTCAAGCGCACTTACAGTGACAATTGACACAACCGCGCCGAGCGCACCGAGCGCAGCCGATCTAACTGCAGCCAGTGATAGTGGTTCTTCGAGTACAGATAATATAACCAATAATACAACACCCACTTTTACAGGTACAGGCACCACAGGCGACACTATTACTCTTATTTCAAGTGTTGATGGCTCAATAGGCAGTACTGTTGTTAGTGGTGGGGTGTGGAGTATCACCGTAGGCTCAGCAATGACGAGTGGCTCGCATACTATTGTGGCACGCGCGACGGACTCTGCTGGTAATATTACCAATGGAACGAGTACTACAATAACCATTGATACTAACGTGAGTGCACCGAGTATTACCACCCCGATTGAAGTAGATGGTCGGATCAATGCTGTGGAAGATGCGCATGTGCTTATACAAGGTAGCGGCGCTGACTCTGGCGCTACGGTTAATGTGACCATTAGCGATGGTTCGAATAACCAATCGCGTACTGTGACGGCTGATGGCTCTGGGGCATGGACTATCAGTGGTAGTGAGTTTGATGTCAGCAGCTTTAATGATGGCACGCTCACCGTCAGCGCCACACAAAGTGATGCGGCGGGTAACACCTCAACTGCAGCCAGCACCTCAGTGATTTTAGATAACGCAGCACCGAAT
>NZ_JACJFL010000067.1:0-2605 GCF_014164575.1 Pseudoalteromonas sp. SG41-1 | reverse complement strand
GCGATGGCGCGAATAACCAATCGCGCACCGTGACGGCCGATGGCTCTGGGGCATGGACTATCAGTGGTAGCGAGTTTGATGTCAGCAGCTTTAATAATGGCACGCTCACCGTCAGCGCCACACAATCTGATGCGGCGGGTAACACCTCTAGCGCTGCCAGCACCGCGGTGATTTTAGATAATACAGCACCGAATTCACCGACAATAGCCACTCCGATAGAGGGCGATGGTAAAGTTAACGCAGCGGAAGACAGTGACGTAGTGATCACCGGCTCCGGGGCGGAAGCTAATGCCAGCGTCAGTGTGACCATCAGCGATGGCGCGAATAACTTATCACGTACCGTAACGGCTGATGGCTCTGGGGCATGGACTATCAGTGGTAGTGAGTTTGATGTCAGCAGCTTTAATAATGGCACGCTCACCGTCAGCGCCACACAAAGTGATGCGGCGGGTAACACCTCGACTACGGCAACCGCATTAATTACGTTGGATAATCAAGCGCCAAATGCATTGACGATTACTACGCCAATTGAAGGCGACGGCAAAGTTAATGCTGTTGAAGATAACGATGTACTAGTGCAAGGATCTGGCGCAGAGTCAGGTGCAACAGTTACAGTAAATGTTGATGGTATATCTAAAACCACCACTGCAGATTCAAGTGGTAATTGGACATTATCGGGCAACGAGCTGGATATCAGTGCGCTGAATAATGGTACGCTGACGGTCTCGGCAACTCAGGCCGATAGCGCAGGTAATGTCTCAATAGCTGCAACTACAACAATAACGTTGGATAACCAAGCACCAAACGCACCAACCTTTATTACGCCTATTGAGGGGGATGGTAAAGTTAACGCTGCGGAGGATAATGATGTATTAGTCCAAGGCGGGGGAGCAGAGTCAGGTGCAACAGTAACTGTGAGTATCGGTGGGGTTACTAAAACGACTACCGCAGACTCAAGTGGTAATTGGACATTATCAGGTAATGAGCTGGATATCAGCGCTCTAAATAATGGCATATTGACAGTTTCGGCAACACAAACCGACGATGCGGGCAATATCTCAACGGCCGCATCAACTTCAATTACATTAGATAACATCGCACCAAATGCGGTGGCTATTACAACGCCGATTGCAGTAGATGGTATTGTAAATGCGGCTGAAGACAATGCTGTGTTGATCACAGGGTCAGGTGCAGAAGCTGGCGCAACAGTGACAGTGGGTATTAGCGGCATAAATGCCACTGTGATAGCTGATAGCAGCGGTAACTGGACACTTAATGGCAGTGAATTAGACATTAGCGCGTTAAATAATGGCACATTAACAGTATCTGCAACGCAAACCGATAGCGCAGGAAATATTTCATCTGCAGCTACAACCACTATAACCTTAGATAATGTTGCGCCAAATGCATTGGCTATCACAACGCCGATCGCTGTTGATGGCATTGTGAATGCTGCTGAAGATAATGCGTTATTAATTGTAGGATCTGGGGCAGAATCAGGCGCTGCAGTTAAGGTTGATGTTGGCGGTGTAAATGCCACCGTGACTGCTGATAGCAACGGTAATTGGACTCTCAGTGGTAATGAGTTAGATATCAGTGCATTAAATAATGGCACATTAACGGTATCAGCAACGCAAACTGACAGCGCGGGTAATATTTCTCCAGCGGCAACGACGACGATAACCTTGGATAACAGTGCACCGCTAGTTGTTACTATTAATACGCCAATCGAAGTCGATGGCATAGTTAACGCTAGTGAAGATGATAGTGTATTGATAACCGGCTCTGGGGCAGAATCAGGCGCTGCAGTTAATGTTGATATTGGTGGTGTAAATGCCACGGTTACAGCTGGTAGTGGTGGAAATTGGACGCTTAGCGGCAATGAGTTAGATATAAGTGCACTTAATAACGGCACTTTAACAGTATCGGTAACGCAAACTGACAGTGCAGGGAATACTTCACCTGCGGCGACCAGCTCAATTACTTTAGATAATACCACCCCAACTGGGCATGCAGTTAGCGTTGATCAAAGCTTAATTAATGCGGATAACGAATCTGCAATGAGTGTTAGTTTTACTGGGCTTGAAGGAAGTGGTTCGCTTAGTTACCAGGTAAGTGATGGCAGTAATGCTGTTACTGGTAACGCAACGATTAGTGCTGTTACGCAGCAAATTACAGGTATCGATGTTACAACATTGGCTGAGGGAGTGTTAACGTTCTCAGCAATAGTTACAGACACCGCAGGCAATGCCAGCGCAGCAGTAACTGCCACAGTAACTAAAAAATATAATGTCGTACCGGTGTTAAGTGGTTCACCAAGTACAACTACAGCTGAAGATGCAGCGTATAGTTTTATACCCATCCTTACAGACAGCGATACGCAAGATACCCATACTTTTAGCATCATTAATAAGCCAAGTTGGGCAAGCTTTGACACCAGCACGGGCGAATTAGCGGGCACGCCACAGAACCAGGATGTAGGCAGCTACGCGGCTATTACTATCAGTGTTAACGATGGCACAGATAGCGCCAGTTTAACGCCATTTACATTAGAGGTAACCAACACCAATGATGCGCCGGTAGGGCAAAACTTCGCGTTTAACCT
>NZ_JACJFL010000066.1:0-18605 GCF_014164575.1 Pseudoalteromonas sp. SG41-1 | reverse complement strand
CGTTGGTCAGGAAAGTCTCGAAATTGGACAATGATCAATGAAGTAAATTTGAATCCAGAGAAAAAAGAAGAAGTGCGGGCGGCATAAAATTTAACTTGATGCGACAACTAACTTGAAAAACTCCGATTTATAGCCAAAACAAATAGTAATAGAGAAGGGCAAGGTTATATCATTAATACGTGGTTGGATTATGGATCGGCTAAAAGTGGTGTTGCTGTTTTTGATGCGGAGAAAATAGGTCAAGGGCCGTTGGCTTCAATGCAATTACCCTATCATTTACCGCTGGGTTTTCATGGAGCAATAGTATAGCAAAAGCTAATTTACAGTTTGCAAAGCAAGTGTGTTTAATTGTTGCTTGGAATCTAACGGTAAAACTCCTTTGCCAGTGAGTTTAATACCGGCGCTTAGGTGCTTAACCATTAGTAGCTTCCTAGCCTTTGGGTAATAACCAAGGGTAATATTTTTGGAGAAGAAAGCTAAAGTCTTATTATTTTGTGCCGATATTATTACCAGGATAATTTTAAGGATGAAATATGAAGATCTTACCTGTTATTACTATTCCTGAAGCTCATGGGTTTCAAAGTAAATACGAAAAACGACTTGAAGAACAAGCAGCGCAAACAGAACAGCCTGAATATATTTTGTCTGAGTTTTTAGATGCTAAAGCGCAAGAGTATAGCGAAGATGATGTGAATTTTGCTGAACAGTATAACAATTTACAAAAAGTGTATGAAGATTTCGCTCAAAAGATCATCGTGCTACAAGAACAAATTAATAAATTAAAACAAGATCCAATTCAGCGAAATCTCAAGCTTGAAAGCCACAATAGCAACTTTATACAGCTGGAAAAAAATACCGAAGCGCAAAATTTAAAAATAGATCCTGAGCATACTGGTGCGAAAAAATACCGAGATTCTCAACAGCAAGAGCAAATTGATATATTAGTTCAGCAACTTAATGAGCTAAAGTCCAACCACGCAGAAATAAAGAAACAGATGATAGAAATGGTTATCACAGAGCTTAAAAAGCGAGATAACGAAGAATATGATTTTAAAAAATAATTTTAATATTTCCAATATAGCCGCTTAATTTACGCTATTTATGCTCAAAGTTAATATGCGCTAATTCAAGTTTAAAATTACCTTGCTGCTTTTTGGCGATCATAAGGCCCAATTGTTGTACATCTTTGAACGTTAACTCTGGTTGCTGCTCTAAGGTTTTACCACGGTAAGTGAGACTAAAGTCAGTTGGTGAGAATGTAACGACTTGCCATTGATCTTTTATCGTTTCAAATGAGGTTGTATACGCTGGTCCGTCTAGGTACTGACTCGTTCTTAAGCGAAGTTGATACGTTTTACCATCTCCTTTGAACCGTAAAGATATGAGATTGGCGTTTTCTTTATTAGTGTTTATTGTTGTGCGTATTGAAGCAAAGCCTCCATTATTTTCAAGAGAAACGTTGCCTGTAAAAATTAAGCTATTGTCCTTCTCATAAGCTTGGCTGGTCGATAAACCGCCCATTACTGAGTCATTAATGATGTACCAACTTTGCGCGGCGTTAAGCAAACCTGAAGGTAACAGCAAACTAACTGCTACAGCGGATGCAATATGGGTTATTTTCACGTGTATTCCTTAAAACTTTAACGATAGACTATTTAATACGTGTGGTTGAGAGAATTGTTCAATCATTTTTAAGTTCATGGCAAATATATAAATGTTTAGTCTATTATTGTGGTGATTATTTACACTCTGTTACAGTTATTCGCCGAACAAAGCTGCAATCCATTTTTATGTTGTTATGATGATATAAAATAACAACATAAGGATGGTTAAGTTGAAATTACGTACTTTTTTAACCGCAATAGCGATTGCGGTTGCGCCTACATTCTCACCCATGGCCGCGGCTTATGATACTCAAGATACGCGATTATTGCGTTTCCCTGATATTCATAAAGAGTCGGTTACTTTTGTTTATGCCGGTGATATTTATATAGCAAATATCAAAACGGGTAAAAGCACGCGCTTAACAGATCACATTGGTTTTGAAACATTCCCTAAGTTTTCTCCAGATGGGAAAAGAATCGCTTTTTCAGCACAGTACAATGGTAGCCGCCAAATATATGTAATGAATCGCGATGGCAGTGATCTAAAGCAGCTGACTTACTATAACGATGTTGGTGTGATGCCGCCTCGTGGTGGCTATGATTATCGTGTCCTTGATTGGACGCCTGATGGTAAACATATAGTGTTTCGAGCAAACCGTACACCTTATGGTAAGCGTGTGGGACGTCCTTACATGGTCCCTGCCGATGGTGGCTTAGAGCAGCCATTGGCCATACCTGAAACGGGTGGCGGCATGTTTCGCCTGATGGTAAGCAATACGTATATACACCAATTGATCGCGAGTTTCGTACCTGGAAGCGCACGCGAGGGGGCCGCGCACAAGATGTATGGATCTATGATTTAGAGCACAACAAGTCTACGCAGTTAACTACCGATAGAGCCACTGATCAGCAGCCTACTTGGGTGCATGACAATATTTATTATGTGTCAGACAGAGCATACATCTTAAACTTATATAAGCATCAAGACGGCAAAGCACCAGTGAAAGTGACCAATCACACGGATTTTGATGTGCTTTGGCCATCGGCAGGCCCAGATGCCATAGTGTATGAGAATGGTGGTTATTTATACCGTTTTGACGATGCAACGCAGCGTGAAGAAAAGCTGACTATTAACGTACAGGGAAATCGTGAATATACCATGCCTTATAGCAAAAATGTGGCTGGCTTTATTGATTCGATGGATGTATCCCATGATGGTAAGCGCGTGGTTTTTAGTGCCCGCGGAGAGCTGTTCTCAGTACCCGTTAAAAATGGCCCAACACGCAATTTAAGCCATACGCCTAAAGGGCGTGAAATTGCAGCTTCGTGGTCACCAAATGGCCGTTATATTGCCTATATGAGTGATGAAAGTGGTGAGTACGAAATTTATATCCAAGACCGAGCTAATAACAACAAGGTTAAACAACTGACAACTAATGGCACTATTTGGCGTTTTGACCCTGTTTGGTCTCCGGACAATAAAAAGCTATTGTTTGCAGATCTAAATCACACCTTATGGTGGCTTGATATAAAAACCGGCAAGCAGCATAAAATTGATACCGCCAAGTATGAAGAAGACGGCTTAACTACGTATATTTGGTCACCTAGTAGTGAAGATGTTGTATTTGTTAAAAATAACGAAAATCGTTATGCCTCATTATGGCATTATAATTTAAAAGATAAACAAGTTACACGTCTGACCGACGATATGAGCAGTGAACGAAATCCGGCGTTTTCTCCTGATGGTCAGCAATTGTATTTTACTTCAGAGCGCGACTTTAACTTAACTTTTAGTAGTTATGAATTTGACTACATGTTTAATAATGCCACGCGAATTTATGCTGTTGCTGTCAATAGCAAAATCAAACCGCTGAATACGCCACTGACTGATGAAATAAGTATTGTTGACTCGAAAGCGGATAAAGACGATGACAAGTCAGCTAAACCGTTAAGCACTTATATTGAAAGTGATGGTTTTATGGATCGCGTTGTCGCTCTAAATGCTCTGGCCGGAAATTACAGTGCTTTAACTGCTGTAAAAGATGGCGTATTAACACTCTCTGCGGGTGAGCTAAAATTAATACCTATTGCCGTCGATGGCGAAATTGCCACCGTAGCGAAGGGGGTTAATAGCTATAAAATATCAGCGAATGCGCAGCATATCATTGCTCGCTCAGGTGATAATTACAGTGTAATTAAGCCAGCCGCTGAGCAAGATTTAAAAGCCACCCAGTTAGACTTGCAAAATATGATACTAAAAATTGACCCGCAAATAGAGTGGGCGCAAATGTATCGTGAAGGCTGGCGGACATTACGTGATTGGTTCTACGATGAAAATCACCACGGCCAAGATTGGGATGCTATTTTAAAACGCTACCAACCAATGGCTGATGCAATCGCACATCGCGCCGACCTTGACTATGTGCTAAGCGAAATTGCCGGCGAGATTAACTCCGGGCATATTTATGTCAACTCTGGCGATATGCCAACTGCAACACGTTTACAGCATGGTTTATTAGGCGTAGAAATTAGCGCGCATAAATCCGGTTTTGTAAAAATCGAAAATATCTTTAAAGGCGAAAACTGGCACGAGAACTTCCGCTCACCACTCAACGAGCCGGGCGTTAACGCAAGCGTTGGTGACTATATTGTTGAGGTAAATGGTCGTTCAGTAAAAGATGTGGTTAACTTTTATGAATTACTTGAAAACACCCAAGGTAAATCGGTTGAGTTATTGCTTAGTAAATCCCCGAGCCTGAAAAAAAGTTGGAAGGTAACAGTTAAACCAATCGCAACTGAAACCGGCTTACGTTATTTACAATGGACGCATAGCCGTGCTGAATATGTAAATAAACTATCCGACGGTCGTATTGGTTATGTACATTTGCCAAACACACATTACGAAGGTAATCGTTCGTTATTTAAAAACTTTTTACCGCAAACTAGCAAAGAAGCAATGATCATAGATGATCGCTACAATGGCGGTGGTTTTATCCCAGAGCATATGATCACTTGGCTGGCACGTAAACCGCTTAACTACTGGAAGCGTCGTGGCGTTGAGCCAACTAAAACACCACAGTTTGCCCATGATGGACCAAAAGCCATGCTGATCAACGGCTACTCCAGTTCAGGTGGTGACGCACTACCGTATTACTTCCGCCAAGCAGGTTTAGGTAAACTAATTGGCACTCGCACTTGGGGTGGGTTAATAGGTATCTCTGGTAACCCAGGGCTTGTGGATGGTGGTTCAGTTATTGCTGCCACCTTTAGAATACTCGACAATGACGGTAACTGGATCATCGAAAATGAAGGCGTAAGCCCAGATATCGAAGTGATTGACCGTCCAGAGCTTATTCAAGCTGGGCAAGATCCGTCGATTGAGCGTGCCGCAAAAGAGCTGTTAAAAGAGCTTAAGGCAAACCCGAAAAAACCCTTGATTGTGCCGCCAGCTCCAACAGAGTTTGGTAAGTAGTAAGGTTAATAGGTATTAAAAACTGAGCCAGCATTTGCTGGCTTTTTTATAGCTTTTTGCGCTGAAGTTCGTATTTAAATTTGTCGGTCGCCATTTATGGTGAAAAGGAACGTATAAGATATGTACTGAATTTTAACTGTTAAATAGTTCATCTAATCTAAAATATTCAACACCATCACCTGATTGTTTACTGATATTACACATTTTTATGGCAACTTGTTTGCCCGTGATAGGGCGATACTTTCTTAAACCAGGCAGCATACATAAAATTGGTAACAATACACTGCCAAGCTTTTCACCAATACGAAATTCGTTATTACGCTCGCCAAGTAATAACGATGGCTGAATAATACTAATGCGTTTAAATGGCAGTTCTTTGACAGTATTTTCAAGTTCACCTTTCATTTGTAAATATGCGTTACCACTATTGGCATTTGCACCACTGGAGGATACTAGCAAGTAATGGTGTACTTCGTGTTTTGCAGCAAGTTCAGCGACTTTTAACTGATAATAAAAATCAACCTTACGCTGAGCGGCTATAGAGCCAGCTGCTTTTTTTGTCGTGCCTAAACATGAAAATAATATATCCGCTTTAAAAAGCGCAGCGTGTTGAGCTAAATGGTTAAAGTCCACTACATGATTAACGACTTTGTCACTGTTATAACTAATAGGGCGACGCGTTAGGGTGATAACTTTACTGATATGAGTTGCCACAATTAATTCTTCAACTAAGTGACTGCCCACTAAGCCAGTTGCACCGACAACAATAGCGACTTTATTAAGCATAAGTATCCTCAAGTATTAATTTTATTTGTGAGAACTGGGGGTGATTATAATATCACTTATCAAAAGTCTAATAGTGGCTAAAGTTATAGCTTACTATTAGACTGATAACTATTAGATTTCTTTTTTTAACAAGACGATAGGGGATAAAATATGTTTTATCACTTGTTCATATTTACTGTCATCGGTTAAATCTGGGGCATGAAGATCTAGACCAATTTCAAAGTCATAATTTTTGCCATCAGGAATGTAGTACTGTACGGCAAGGCTTATTACCGGCCTAAATTCGACTGACTTTTGAGGTATTGTTACGATATGTTGCTCAACACCATTCCAATTAGCAGTGCCATCAATAACTTTTATTGAGGTTTCTTGCGGCTGAATAACTAACAGAGTATTAATATTTGGATATGCGCTTTTAACGTTATTAAACGTGTATTGCATTGCTGTTTGTATTAGTTCTAAGTTAAGTTTACCTGTTTTTGTGTTGAAAGCACCGCCTTGTTTCATAATAAAACTATCAAAAAATCTTTGTGCCTGCGGATTTAGGTTAGTTAAATTATATTTTTTTGAGAAGTTGACCACGTTATTGTCAAATGCTTCTCGGTATAATACTTTGCTACCGGTATTGGAGGTTGGCAACCATATATAGGCAAGATCGCTATGGGTAGGTGCGTTGACTAATGTGATTGCACTAATCCTCACTTCAGGATCGCTATTATATTGAATCAGTTTACACCCGACTAAATTTAGTAAAGTCATGATGATTAAAAAAAGCTTCATCATTTTTTTGTTTTCCAAGTGTCAATTGTCTTTAGTGCAAATTGTAACGCGTTGTCTAATTTTGTAGGATCTTTAAATAATTTATCAGCATCTTTAACAATAATTTCTTCATCGCTGTTAAATTGTGCAACTAATTCAATACCCCCAGAACCTGTTGTTAACAGTGTATCGTGTTCATCTCTAATACGGATATATAGTCGGCTCCCAGGAACATAACCTTCTTCGTTCTGAAATAACGATACAAATATATCTCCACCATCAGCGCCGCCTTCAAGGTAAGACTCTTCCTGACCATACCATTTTGCCACATGTCCTAATAGAATACTGTTAGTAAATTCTGCTCTAACAGTATCTACGCCCGCAAATACAAACGCACTTATACCTAATTTAGCTTTTGTTTTAGCAAGCGCTTTTTTCCAGATTTCATTACGTAGGTTTTCATTT
Source organism: Pseudoalteromonas sp. SG41-1 (assembly GCF_014164575.1). Lineage (NCBI taxonomy): Bacteria > Pseudomonadati > Pseudomonadota > Gammaproteobacteria > Alteromonadales > Pseudoalteromonadaceae > Pseudoalteromonas > Pseudoalteromonas sp. SG41-1. The sequence goes on along the minus strand of NZ_JACJFL010000066.1, from coordinate 11,519 downwards.
TCCTGACCTGTAAGAGGGTCGTACAAATTATCAGCATTGTCTAATAACTGATAATAAAGATCATAAACCTCGCTGGCATCGACTACTTGAAATCCGCGATCTTCAAGTGCTTTTTTTATAGGTGTTTTATAATGATCTGCCAACTGTTGTTCAAAATAACTGAGCTCTTCTTCAACATAAAAACCACCAAGCCCAAGTATCTGATGGTTTGATTTTAGTTGTGCAGTATTCATGTAATTGGGTGAAGAGTTACACCCACTTAATGTTATAAGGATAAAAATAGTATAAATATATCTCATAATAATTCCTGAAAATGAGTGTTAAGTTAAAGTAATTTGATTCCGATTTTAGCGAACGAGGTGAGGGTCAGGTATCTATATTCGCTACCTCCAACTTGCGAACGCCAGTTGATCGTAGTTTTTTTATTATTCAAACCGCTATCAGTATAAAAAATTAGGTATTTTGCCTCGCTTGGCAGAGTAAACTGTGTTTTGTAGTAAAGCTTACCGTCCAAACCTAAGATTGTTGGTAAACCATTTTGCCATGCTTCATAGGGTTTGAGGTGTTGAATAATCTGTTTTGACTTATCCAAAAGCAATAACTGAGGATAGACAAGCGTTGCATTTTGAATAAATACGCCATTAGCGTAGCTAAAAACTTGGGCAAAACGACTATCGCTAGGTTTTTCAATTGCAATAAATGGACTTTTCGCATCGCCAAAAAGTCTTACAGGCTGCTTTTTCAAATCAAAATGAATAAACTGCTTTGTTTGTTGCGCTACGAATGTAATATCGTTTAAGTTAATACAACATACCGTGTGATTCTTTAATATTGCGAGATCATTTTTAGCCGAATTCGCGCAGCCTGATAACAAAAGAAGTAAGAGCAATACAATTGTTAACTTTTTCATAAGTATTTTAATTATTATTAGTATATAGATAGTATCTAATATGCAATAAGACTGAAATATATAAATTGCTAATATGTGACACAATGTAAATGAAATGAAAGGTGATGAATTTAAACTGGTTTATTACAGGCTCAATGGTTTGTAATTAAACAGATAAACTAAACATCGGTCTGCGTTTAAACGAGCAATAATCTTTTTAAAAAACTATAAAATTGAAGAGGGACTTTATGAGTATCATCTCCTTAACCACTCAACATAACGTTGCGGTGTTAACCTTAACAAACGGCGAAAACCGCCAAAATCCACATTTTGCACATCAACTAAAACAAGCGTTAGCAGAGGTTGTTGAAAACCAAAACCACAAAGCGCTAGTCATCACCTCAAATGATGATAAGTGTTGGAGTTTAGGCATTGATACTGATTGGTTGTTACCTGCTATGCAAGCAAAAAAGGCCGATGAAATACGTGGTTTTATGTACGACATGGACGATGTATTTAAAACCTTACTGCTTTTTCCTATGCCAGTGATCGCTGCCATTAATGGTCATGCTTTTGGTAACGGTGCAATTTTAGCGTGCGCGTGTGACTTTAGATTTATGCGCGGCGATCGCGGCTTTTTTTGCTTCCCTGAAGTGGATTTATCAATCCCATTTTTACCTGGCATGATCGCCTTTGTGAAAAAAGCGATCCCTTACTATCGCTTTAACGAAATGAAACTGACAGGGCGTCGCGTTTCTGGATCAGAGCTTGCAATTGATCACGTTATAGAAAAAGCCTCAACAGACCAAGATAGCCTATTAGCGGACGCAATGGCGTTTGCCGCTGCATTTGATAAAAAGCGCGCCATTTTTGCTGAGCACAAAAAACGTTTACACAAAGAAATAATTCGTGTGATAGATGAAGAAAATAAACCATTTATAGATAATCTAGCCTTGATGGTTTGAGCTATAAGCTGCTCTCAATAACAATCTAAATAAAGATGCTTATTTAATTTTAAGGATAAAGGCGTAAATGAAAGCGAAACAAATAGAACAATTAGCATTAACAGCTGCTGAAACTAAGGAAGTTATTACGCCCTATGCATTTAAAATAGATCAAGCGCTATTGGGACTACCACTTGCTTCACCGACTCGCCGCGCGCTCGCGATGGTAATCGATGTAGCGCTAATTTTTCTCGCGGCTAAGATCAGTGCTGCTGTAATCGCATTTGTAGCTGCAATGGCTTTTTATAAAGGCACAGCGCAAAAATACTTACCAACAATGTCGACTGTTTGGCGAAGAGTATTAAAAATAACTGCTGCCAGTATATTATTTATAAGTTCACTCTCAGTGCTTGCAATCGCAATCGATTTTTTTGAGGATGATACTGCGATTCAAGGGATAAGAATTAAACGCGAAACACCATTAAATGCAGAGGAAAAACAACAGATAAATACTTATTTAACGCAAACAGCACCAAGTCAAAATTGCAATCAGACTTGTCAAAGCAATGCACTTGCCAATTTAGTTGCTCAAGTGCCACAACTGGCTGAAATAGATGAGTTTGATAATGCTCAGGTTGCCCGGTTGTTATTGAAAGTAATGGTTGAAGCTGATGAGCAGACGGCTGAACCTGAAGACGCACCGGTTAAAGCTGCACCTGTGAATAGTATTTTACAGTGGGGCAAAGGAATCATTCAAGATTTAGGTCTTGGCTTTGGTTGGGCCGCGGTGTACTTCACATTATTTTCGCTTTTGTGGCGTGGCCAAACACCGGGTAAAAAACTATGCAATATCCGAGTTGTCGCACTTAGTGGCGAAGATTTAAGTTTATGGGATGCGTTTGGCCGATACGGCGGCTACGGCGCAGGGTTTGCAACTGGTTTACTAGGTTTTTTACAAGTTTATTGGGATCCGAACCGCCAAGCCATTCAAGATAAAATATCAGCAACTGTGGTTATTAAAGGCAGTATAAATCAGCTAATAACTGAAGAGACAGTTAAAGCGATTGTTAAATAGATAGTTAGACTCTAAGCAAGTTTTATAGAAAGGATTAATATACAGAAAATGCCCTATTTATGAAAAATAGGGCATTTAGTGAGGTTCACAGTCCTAAAAACTCTAAATAAGGCATAATAACATCGATATTTGATTTTATGAGTGCGCTAATACCGGCAAAAAACAGCGCGAATAGTGTACACGCTGAAACATAGCTAACATGTTTATAAATCAGACGATAAAACTTGTCCAAGAAGTTCCACATCAAAAATAATGCGGCTATCCAAAACATGGTATCAAGTTTATATAACAGCGCAATTGTGACTACCGCTATTTCACTAATTAAACCGATAAGCTCAGCGCTAAAACGTAGCCAAGGTTTTTCTTTCAATAAGAAAAAGCTAAGTTGGGAGATCCCTGAAAAATAAGCAAGTGGCAGTAAGGTGAGCATACCAAGTTCAAAAGATTGCAGAGGCTGTCTTAATTCGAGTAAAGGTGCGAACCAATCGGTATAAAATACTAACCAAGCTAATAGAGTTAACGTAAAACTAAGCGCCGTTAAATAAACAGATTGTGCAACGCGTTCATCTTGGCTGCCGGCGGTTACTCTGCCTGGAGCAACTAATATCATAAAACCAAAAGTTGATAACAAAGCTAATACACTGCAAAACCCAAATATGCTGTTATCAAATATTAAGGTTAGCGCAGCAAATGTAGTTGCTAAGGGCCATCCTACCCATTTAGCTTCTTCTTTATCGTCACTAATACGACTTAGCACTGAATAGCTAATAACGCTGCCTAAAGAGAATCCTGCAACCAGTAACCAATATTCGTAATGTAAAAAAATGAGTGAAAAAATAGACGCGCCGTAAATCAAAAGTTCGTTGAGTAATGGTGGGAAATACGACATGATTTTGCCAATTAAGGCCAATAATAACAAAGCTGAAATAGCATATAGCGCGGTGGTGAAACTATCAATACGCTGCTCGGTGTCAGATATTAGTGAAGGTTTTTTGCTAATTTGATGGGCATTACCAATCGGTATGTCGGAGGTGTATGTTCCACTGTCTAAGTCAAAATGAAAGTTCGTTTGCGCTTGTTGATGTAAAAAAGTAGATTTTTCAGTATACACATTCTCTGAAACAGCATTTTCAGCTTTTAACTCTAGTAATAACTGATATTGAGCTTGTAACTCATCCTTGGAACTGACTTCATATTGAGCGGCTAAACCCAAGGAGGGGATAGTAACCATCAATACGAACAGAATAAAATGCCTGACTCTGACCATGTGCTGTGTAATTGATTGTTTGCACAGGGTGTTAATCCATAACATACGACTTCCTTGTTATTATATTTACGACAATTGATGTAGATGAAATATATCAATTATGTGATTACTTTTAGTGAATATATTTAACGGTGATTATCTTTATATTTAAATTTTACGATTAATGCTGCGATTGTAATGCTAAAAATAAATAACCACACAGGCAAGTTACCGTATTGACTATAGATGCTGTCGCCTTGGATTAGCTTGATATTAACTTTAAGGGTGTCGGCTTTAAATTGTGGCATGCGGACTTGAATTTGACTGATTGGGTCGTATACGCCGCTGATGCCATTGTTGGTCACACGAATAAGCGGGCGTTGTAATTCAAGGGCACGCATACGGGCTATTTGCATGTGCTGGTGGGGACCGTGGGAGGCACCAAACCAGGCATCATTACTTACAGTAAATAAAATATCCGAATCATTGTGGTAATTACCACGCACTAAATCAGCAAAAGCGATTTCGTAGCAAATGGCCGGTAATATATTTAAGCCATTAGCACGTAAGTTATTTTGAACTTGGTCGCCGCGAGTGAACGATGACATGGGTAGGTCAAATAATGGCGCGATTGGGCGCAATATATCTTCGAATGGCACAAACTCACCAATGGGTAGTAATTGATGTTTTTGATAACGATTTTTACCTAAGTATTGATAATGACCGTGCTCGTCGCTGTGCTCTTTATTGCCAAGTACAATAAGGGTGTTAAAAATAGTTTTGGTGTCGAGTTGGTAATCAACAATACCGGTGATAAGTGCGGTGTTGTTAAATGACGCTGCGCTATCGAGGCCGGCCAAAAAGCTGTCGGCAAGGGCTTCAATTTCAGGAATAGCTGCCTCGGGCCAGACGATCAAGTCTGCATCCCAGTGGGGGCGAGTCATGTCTTGATATTTACTCATAGTGGTCCAAAACTCACTAGGCTCAAAACGCAGGCTTTGTTTGATATTACCTTGCACTAATAAAGCACTAATGGTTGTTTCGCTGTATTGATTGCTGCGGCTAACAACACCCATACCGCTGATAACAGCGATGATAGCTGCGGTTGCTATCGTTAGTTTAAAGTCTTTTGCAATAATAAGCCTATAGAGTGCAAATGCGATGGCTATGCACACTAACGTTAAGCCAAATTCACCGATCAGCGGCGCTAAAAAGTTAAGTGGGCTATCGGTTTGAGTATAACCAAAGCTTAGCCAAGGGAAGCCGGTGAGTACCACACCGCGTAAGTATTCGGTGACAGCAAAGCCTGAGAGTAATAATAAACCGTAGCTACTAGGGCCGCTGGCAAAGCGTGTGGCAAACATAAAGGCTAAAGCCGGGTAGATAGCTAAATAAGCACATAACAGCACCATCAGTAACACTGAGGCTACCAGTGGCATACCGCCGAAGGTGGCAATGGAGACATGCACCCAACTGATACCTGCGCCAAACCAACCGAGGCCAAATATAAAACCATATTTGGCGGCGCGTTTACTGGCTAGTTTGCCATATTGCTGCCCAGAATTATGTGTGTGGGTACTGTATATCGCTAATGCTAAACAGGCGAACGTGAGGGGCCAAATCTCAAAAGGGGCATAACACAAGGTTAAAAAGAGGCCCGCAACCAGTGCGAGCCATGCTTTTTTATCTTTTGCTAAATGCAGGCAGTTAGTCAGAAGTGTCTTCACTGTCGTTATCATTAGCCTTTGGCACTGTAACCTGTAATTGCAATAATCGACGATTATCGGCATTGGTTACTTTAAATTGTAAGCCATCTATATCAATTATTTCACCACGGCCAGGCATATGCCCAAAGGCGTGTAAAACAGTACCACCGATGGTATCAGCGTCTTGCGTGCTGTAGCCAGTTTTAAAATATTCGTTAAAATCATCAACAGGAGTAAGTGCTTGAACAACAAACACATGCTTTGCAAGTTGACGAATATCTAGTTGCTCTTCTTCGTCGTGTTCATCTTCAATTTCACCGACGATGAGCTCAAGAATATCTTCTATGGTTACTAAACCAGATACACCGCCGTATTCATCAATGACTAACGCCATATGGTAACGCTGTTGGCGAAACTCATTAAGTAGCGTATCAACACGCTTACTTTCAGGCACAACAACGGCTGGGCGTAAATAATCACGTAATGATGGCAGTAGATCATCTTTATTGAGGATCAGTGGTAATAGATCTTTTGCTAGTAAAATGCCTTCAATGTGGTCTTTATCTTCACACACCACTGGAAAACGTGAATGCGTTGAATCGACCATCATTGGAATGAGTTCTTCTAGTGGCGCTTCCACTTCGAGCGTGATCATTTGTGAGCGCGGGATCATAATATCTCGCACTTTTAACTCTGACACACCGAGCACACCTTCGATCATCTCTTTGGTTTCAGGATCAATGACATCCCGAACTTGCGCATCGGCAATTACTTCAGCCAGCTCTTCTCTATTCTGGGGTTCCCCTTGCAACATTTGGGTAATTCTACCCAACCAGGTCTTGCCAGAAGAACCCTGGCTAGTCTGCGAGTTATCGTCGCTCATTGCGTCTACTTGCTCCGTAAATTTAAATATCGTCCCGATATGGGTCTGCTATGCCTAATTCGGCAAGCAATTGCTTTTCAATGCTTTCCATTTCTGTCGCATCTTCATCCTTTATATGGTCAAATCCAAGTAAATGCAAGCATCCGTGGATCACCATATGGGCAAAATGGTCATGAAATGACTTTTCTTGCTCTATTGATTCAGCTAACACTATGGCTGGGCAAATAACTAAATCACCCACCAAAGGTAGCTCTATACCTGCTGGCGCTTCAAATTCAAACGACAACACATTGGTTGGTTTATCTTTACCACGGTAGTCATTATTGAGTTGTTGGCTTTGCTCTTCATCTGCAATAACAATACTCAGCTCTGATTCATCACGGTATTGACTAAGCACTTTATTAGCCCACAGCGCAAACTGCTCAAGACTAGGCAAGTTATCAAACTCGCAGGCTATTTGTAAATCAAGTTCAGTGTTCACGGCATCACTCTTTAGTCGAAGGTTGCGCTTGCTCTTGGTTTGCGAGCAAGTCTTTAGCACGTTGTTTTTCGGCGCGTTTGAGTCGTTCTGCTTCATCGTTACGTTCGTAGGCTTCAACAATGCGTGCCACGACAGGGTGGCGTACCACGTCCTGTGATTGGAAGAAGTTAAAGCTTATTTCGTCTACATCGCTAAGTACTTCAATGGCGTGACGAAGCCCTGAGCGCGCACCACGGGGTAAATCTACTTGGGTAATGTCGCCAGTGATCACTGCTTTTGAATTAAAACCAATTCGGGTTAAGAACATTTTCATTTGTTCAACCGTGGTATTTTGGCTTTCATCTAAAATAATAAAGGCATCGTTAAGTGTGCGACCACGCATAAAGGCAAGTGGAGCGACTTCAATGACATTTTGTTCCATCAGCTTTTCGACTTTTTCAAAGCCGAGCATTTCAAATAAGGCATCGTACAATGGGCGCAGGTATGGGTCGATTTTCTGACTTAAATCACCTGGTAAAAACCCCAGTTTTTCACCGGCTTCAACAGCAGGGCGGGTCAATAAAATACGCCGTATTTCTTGACGCTCTAAAGCATCAACTGCTGCGGCGACAGCTAGGTAGGTTTTACCTGTGCCAGCAGGCCCTATACCAAAGGTGATATCGTGACGAAATATATTCGATACATAATGACCTTGATTGTCGTTACGTGGTTTTATTACGCCACGACGAGTTTTGATCATCACCTCTTTGCCATATTCGTTTAGCTCATCTTGCTCTAATGCATTTGACTCACTAATGGCTAAATGTACGGTATTTGCTTCAATTTCAGTAATAACACCGCGTACTGGCTGAGTTTCGACATATAAGTCTTTGAGGATTTCCATCGCTGCAAACGCGCTGGTGGTTTTACCGGTGATTTTAAAATAGTTATCGCGATGAGTAATTTCAACACCTAAGCGGCGTTCAATGTGTTTGATGTTTTCGTCAAACGGGCCACATAAAGATGAAAGACGTTTGTTGTCGGAGGGTTCTAAATAAATCTCTAATTTTTTTAATTGATTACTCAAAATTGCTTCCTGTTTTGATGTGCCAGCGAGGCTGGCACAGTAAGTTTCGCCTAAGGAACGAAAGTTGCAACACCTAATTCATCAGGGGTGGCTTGCGGCTCTGGTTGTGCTGCTTTACTTAAAATATCAGCAGGAGCAACCGCACGGCGTAAGTTCATTTGGGATTCTGTACGAATTAAGTCACCGCGTAAAGAGTTTGGCAGTGCCTCAGTTATACGTACATCAACAAACTGACCGATCACTGTGTGTGGGCCAATAAAGTTTACTACGCGGTTGTTTTCAGTACGGCCACGTAGCTCCATCGGATTTTTCTTGGATGGACCTTCAACTAGGATGCGTTGTTCAGTATCAAACATTTGACGACTGATCTGTTGCGCCATTTGAGTAATACGGTTTTGTAGTAGGTATAAACGCTCTTTCTTTTCTTGCTCGCTGACATCATCAGGCAAATCAGCCGCTGGCGTACCCGGGCGTGCGCTGTAGATAAAGCTAAAGCTCATATCAAAACCAATATCATTGATAAGGTTCATCGTCGCTTCAAAGTCAGCGGCGCTTTCACCTGGGAAACCAATAATAAAATCTGACGACATACTTAAATTAGGGCGAATTTTACGTAATTTACGAATCGTTGATTTGTACTCAATAGCAGTGTGACCACGTTTCATTAAATTAAGAATACGATCCGAACCGCTTTGTACAGGTAAATGTAAGTGATCGACTAATTCAGGTACGTCGGCATAAGCGTCAATGATGTCTGGTGTAAACTCTACCGGGTGCGACGTGGTGTAGCGAATACGGTCAATCCCGTCGATAGCTGCAACATAACGAATTAAATCTGAGAAGTAACAAATTTCACCATCGTGAGTTTCGCCGCGATAAGCATTTACGTTTTGACCTAGTAGGTTTACTTCACGAACATTTTGCTCTGCAAGTTGAGCAATTTCTAATAATACATCATCAAGCGGGCGGCTGACTTCTTCACCGCGCGTGTAAGGTACTACGCAGAAGGTACAGTATTTAGAGCACCCTTCCATAATAGATACAAATGCAGAAGGACCGTCTGCTTTTGGCTCTGGTAAACGGTCAAACTTTTCAATCTCTGGGAATGAAATATCAACCACAGAGCTGCCTTTGTTACCTTGCACTTGTTTGATCATTTCAGGTAAACGGTGCAATGTTTGAGGGCCAAAAATAACGTCAACAAATGGTGCGCGTTGGCGAATTGAATCGCCCTCTTGTGACGCAACACAGCCACCAACACCGATGATCAGATCGGGTTTGTCATCTTTGAGTAATTTCCAACGGCCTAGTTGATGGAATACTTTTTCCTGCGCTTTTTCGCGAATTGAACAGGTATTGAGTAGGATAACATCTGCATCCCCAGCTTCATCAGTTAACTGGTAGCCGTTGGTTGCATCGAGAAGATCAGCCATTTTCTGAGAGTCGTATTCATTCATCTGACAACCCCAGGTTTTAATATGCAGCTTTTTACTCATTGAAATATAGCCTCGTTTTCAATTCGGTAGTGGCACGGTTGTGCGCTAAACAGGATAAGCGGCACTTTCGCTTACTTAAAGGACGCGTATTTTAGCTGGATACCCGTCTAGATCCAAGTATAGTTTTTATGTTTGTGAATTGAAGTCAAACAAAGTGCGTTTTATGGTTGATTAAGATGAAACTCACTCGCACTTGTAAACAGAAGTACGATACAATCAAGCGCACTGAAAATAACCAAATTAGTGACTAAAAATGATGAAAAACAAGGTTATTGTTGTTGGCGGCGGCATGGTTGGTGCAGCCACAGCAGTTAAACTCGCTAAACAAGGATGCCAAGTAACAGTGATTGAGCAGCAGATAATTGATGCTGATGCTGTATTGGCAAGTGAAAAAGTTGATATTCGTGTATCTGCTATCAATCGTTTTTCAGAAAACTTATTAGATGACTTAGGCGCTATGCCTATTTTACGAGTGCATCGACATGCCCCATATCAACAGCTCGAAGCGTTTGAACGAACGGGCGATAACCTTTTGTTTGATTGTCACGATATTAATACCACTCATTTAGGCCACTTAATTGAAAATAATTTAATTCAAGCGAGTATCTGGCAACAGTTTGCACAGCACAATATCGAAGTGATTGAAACACCTCAATCATTGTCCGCAATTGAGCAAAGCGAACAGCAAGTGACATTGCATTATGGTGAGCAGCAATATACAGCTGATTTAGTTGTTGCTGCAGATGGTGGGCAATCGTTATTACGTCGACAGGCAGGTATTGGTGTTACGGGTTGGCAATATGGTCAGCATTGTATGGGAGTATTAATAAAACTAGACGCTGCGCAACAAGTTAAAACATGGCAGCAGTTTAAGCCCACAGGTCCGGTAGCTTTTTTACCTATGCAGGCGCCATACGCCAATTTAATTTGTTACCACGATGCAAAGCAGTTAAAGCAATGGCAGCAACTCTCAGCAAGCGAATTAAAACAGCAACTGCTTGCACATTTCCCGCCCTTAGCTGGGGATTTTGATATCATAGAGCATGCTGTTTTTCCGTTAGCCCGCCAACATGCCAACAGCTATTCAGATGGCCGTATCGTGCTGGTTGGTGATGCAGCGCATACGATTAATCCGCTCGCTGGGCAAGGGGTTAACTTAGGTTTTCAAGATGTCGTAGCGCTTGCTGATATATTAAAAAATGCAGACGATATAGGTGCTGCACAATATCTTAAACAATATGAGCAAACTAGACGCAAAGCAAATTTGTTAATGATGAGTATGATGGACGCTTGTTATTTTGGTTTTTCTAATCAACTAACTCCATTGCAGTGGGCACGCAGTCAGTTTTTGAAAATGGCAAATAAAACCGGACCGGTAAAGCATTGGGTATTAAAATATGCGATTAGCGGTGAAATCAGTTAAGAATTCTCATTTTATTAAAAATATTATTATCATAGCGAATTATACCAATCGTGTTAAGTTACTGACCATTTATAGCGACAGATAAATGGAGTGATAACAAGGCGTAAATTTTGACATGTAGTTGTTCTACTTGAAAAAATTAGAACGCAGTTAGCGCTTTATTTAGCTCGCTAGAATGGTTAAATATTTAAGTCGATTGGTATCAAATAGCTAACTAATTTAATGTAATTGGTATTAATAGAATGGCTAGGGTGGGCGAAAGCTCACTCATATAATTTTTTGATAAAAGATAAAAGATAAAAGATAAAAG
>NZ_JACJFL010000065.1:0-19168 GCF_014164575.1 Pseudoalteromonas sp. SG41-1 | reverse complement strand
GCCTTTAGCCTTTAGCCTTTAGCCTTTAGCCTTTAGCCTAGAAAGCGTAGCTGTAACCTAGTTGTAGGGTGCGAGGTTTACCTGGTTGAATACCACCGTTTGCGCGGTTAGCGATGTAAGTGTTATCAAACAAGTTATCAACCGTTAGATATACTTTTTGCTTGTCATCAATTAAATATTTAGCGGCTAAATCCCACACAACACGGCTGTCGATTGCATTCAAGCCGTCAGCACTTAAATCAGCATGTGCGTCAGATACATAACGCACTTGCGTATCAAATGCAAAGCTTGAAAGCACGGCACCAAATGAAAGAGCGATTTGATTCTCTGGAACGTAAGGCATTGCATCGCCTTTATTTACTTGCCCCCAGATATCAGATGCAAAATCATTTTTAAACTGTGAATCCGTATAAGTGTAAGTTAAGCGTACAGGGAATGTTGCGCTATTAGTTTCGAAAATACGACCTGCAGAGAACTCAAAGCCCGATACTTCTACTTCGCCGTAGTTGTATTGGTCGCCAATGTTCTCATCACTACAGCCTACAGATGCAGTACAATTTCCATGCATATTGCTGTAATCAGAGAAGAATGCAATGATTTCACCATTAAAACCAGCAACGTTATAACGGCCACCAAACTCAATGTTTACGCTTTCCTCTTCTTCTTGGTCAGCATTACCTGGTGCAGCAGGAGCGTAACCTTGCTGAATACCTGCAAGTAGCGTTAGGCTGTCGCTTACGGTGTAAGTTGCACCCAGTGATGGCACTAAGATTTGTGTATCGTTTGAAACGTCTTTAGTTAAGCCATTTTCACGTTTAGGATCAGACTTTGACCACTCTACGCGGGTAATTGTGATGTCTTCATAACGAAGGCCTGCATTAATCACTAATGCATCGATTGACCACTGGTCTTGAATGAATAACGTTGTTGCTTTTGCACTATCTACACGATTGCTGTCAGAACCCGGAACGCCCTGAGACGTTAAGGTCATACTTAAATCTTGATTAAGTGTGTATTTGTCTTCCCACTGAAAACGATCCATTTCGTCTTCGTGGTAGCGCACGCCAACAGTCACATAGTGATCGCCCGCAGGAATGTGCAACTCTGATTGCACACCTTTGGCTTGGTAGTCGCGGTTATTTGCTTTAATACCAATGCCTTCAACACCTTCAGCTGTTGGTGCCGCTTCAAACTCACTGTACTGTGCTAAATAGCTTTCACTTACTTTGCTCGCTTTGTACCAATTACGATGAAAATCATTGAGGTAAGCTGTCGCTAATAACTCATAACCATCACCAAAACGATAAGCATAATTTAATTGGTATGCATTATGTTGCGTGTTCATTTGGTCTTTTTGTGATGCGGCATAACGACGGTTTGGTGACGCTTTATAATCTTCTTCTGTTAAACCCATGTAAGTTTCATCAGATTGTTCATCAGAGTACTTAATTTTCATCTCTAGGTTATGCGCGTTGTTTTCACCAAACTTATAACCAAATTTAAGTAGAACGTCGTTCTTTTCAAAGCCTGTGTTGTCGCTACCTACAGGTAATTCTTTAAAGCCATCTGCGCCATAGCTGAAAACTTCAATAAGGCCGGCTGCGTTGTTTTTTTCTTTACCGAAGTAAGCATGGCCCTTATAAAAACCATCGCTACCGAGTTCGGCGTTTACTAAACCCGTTGAACCTTCGGTCGGTAAGCTGCGCGAAAGTAAGTTTAAAACACCACCGGTAGTGCGTGGGCCATACTTAACAGAGGCTGCGCCTTTTAATACTTCAATAGACTCCATACGGCCCATAGTAGGGAAGTAGTAAGCCGATGGCGCTGAGTAAGGAGCGGGTGCTACGAGAACGCCATCTTCCATTACAGATATTTTATCGTTACGGCCAGTGCCTGTTCCGCGCATACCAATGTTAGGGCGCAGGCCATAACCATCTTCTTCTTGCACGTAAACACCTGGTACAGATGCTAAAACACGAGAAATATCGGTAAATTCGAATTTTTGTAATTGTTCGTCTGAGATAAATGTAGCAGAGCCCGGAATATCGTTAATAGCAGCTTGCGAGCCAATTACGGTAATTTGCTCAAAGTTCTTTTCTTTATTTGTTGCATCCTTTGCAACAGCATTAGCGCTTAGTGATAAAGCAACAGCCATCGAAAGTGTTGAAACAATAAACTTAGGGGTCATTGTTGATCCTGTATATGTCTAATTTTAACTGGCGCAATTTAAACATGTAAAATAATACGAATCAATCCTATTTGTAACAATCTCGATCGTTAAGTAAATTTTTGAATACAAAAATGAAAATCCACCTTTATCAATATTGTATTACTATATTAATTGCGTTAATTTAAATTATCAAAAGGTAACTAAAGGCGGATTTTTGTTAGCTATTAGGTCAAGCGTAATGCAATAAACTCGGCAAGTTTATCTACCGCATGCTCGGCTTGTTCTGCATGCTTTGTTAAGCTAATACCTATTTTACCTAGGCTCGGTAAAATAGCTGTGTTTAACTCATAATTAAGTTCATTAGGTACTGTGCTTCTAGCCAAAACGGTGATCCCTAATCCTTCTTTTAAAGCCGCAGTAAGGCCTGTTAAATCAGCGTTACTATAACTTATGCGGTACTTAATACCCGCAAGTTGCAATGCCTCGATGGCGCGGCGTCGATAAATACAACCTTCCGGTGCAGTCACAAGCGTAACAACGTCATTTTGTGCTATTGATAAATCACCAACCCAGACCAGTTGGTCTTGCATAAAAACAGGGAATTTTTCAGAGTTTAAATCTTCATTTAACGCCAGTACTAAATCAAACTGGTCTTCTCGTGAAACCGACAATAAATGCTTACTTAAACGCGATTTAACCTCTAACGACACTTCAGGGTAAAGTGCCACAAAGTCACCGATAATAGCGGGTAAGATCCGAGCTGCAAATTCGCTGGGTATTCCCAACCGCACCTTACCGGTCACATTCTCTTTAGTAAATAATTGCAAAATGGTGTCGTTTTGCAGCAGCATTTGCTTTGCCATCGGCAGCAGCAGTTCACCGTATTGATTGAGCACTTGGCGCTGACCTTGTTTTTTAAATAGCTTATGGCCGAGCATTTCTTCTAACCGCTTTATTTGTAAACTTACAGCGGGTTGCGATAAGCCAAGTAAATCACCTGCTTTAGCAAAACCTGCTACTTCAACCACAGTAACTAACGTGCGTAAGCTGTCTGTTGAGATATTTTTCATATTAAAAATTACAATTTATGGGGGTAGATTGATAAGTATTATTTATCAATTGATTAATAATTACAATTTGTTGTTGCTAGACTTGCACAATATACTTTTGCAATTAAAGATTGATAGGTGTCGATAATGACTTTTAGCCCGATAATGTTTGCTCGTCATAGCCAGATTGAAGCAGCTGATAGCAATATGCTACAGGTCAATACAAACACCGTAGTGATCGATTTTAGCGGTACTGAAGCAATCCCGTTTTTAACCACTATATTAGGGTTAGATTTAAACAAACTAACCGCCAGTGGTTTAGGTGTGAAAGGCACCTTAGATGGCGACCTAAATAGCAATTATAGCTTTGCGTTATATTACTTTAGTGCAACAGCGTTTAGATTCGTGTTGCTCACAGATGCAGCGGCTCAATTACAAGCACTGATCAGTGAACAGCAACTGCGCTACGATATTGAGTTTGTTACACGCACTGATTTAGCGACCTTAACTTTATCTGGTGAGCAAGCATTTGACGCCTTAGTCGAAGCATTTAAACTCACCCCTGGACTGCGCTTGTCAGACACCAACAGCTGTTATGGTACGCAAAGTGGTGAGGTATTTATTACCGCTATTGATAAACAATCAATACAGTATTTTCAGCTGGTGGCCAAAGCGCCAGAGCTGACTAAATGGCAAACATATTTACAGCAACGCGGTTTTGATATGTCACTACCAGACGTTGCTTGAACATAAATAGATAAGCTGGCTAGCGTATTTTTTAGTTGCCAGCTTTTTGTAATTTATTTGTAAGAACAAATCGCAATTTGGGTGTTAGGTGCATTACAACTTATGTATAATCGCCGCCCATGTTATTCCCCCTCATTAAATTGAGGCCACGCCCAATCTTGGGTTAATTATAAAGTGAAGGAATATTATGACTTCTAAAACAGTTTTACATGCAAAGCACCTAGAATCAAAAGCAAAAATGGTTGATTTTCATGGCTGGGAAATGCCAATCAACTATGGTTCGCAAATCGAAGAGCACAACGCAGTGCGCACCGATGCAGGCATGTTTGACGTTTCACACATGACTATTGTTGATGTCAAAGGCGAGCAAGCACAAGCATTCCTTCGTAAACTAGTCGCTAACGATGTTGCTAAATTAACCGTTCCTGGTAAAGCGCTTTACACTGGCATGCTGAATGAGCAAGGTGGCGTAATTGACGACCTTATCATTTACTTCTTCTCAAATACTGATTATCGCTTAGTGGTTAATTCTGCAACTCGTGAAAAAGATTTAGCGCACATGGCTAAAGTTTCAGCTGATTTTGCCGTTGCAGTAACAGAGCGCCCAGAGTTTGCCATGATTGCAGTACAAGGCCCTAATGCTAAAGCAAAAACTGCTACTATCTTAACGGCTGATCAACAAGCAGCTGTTGCAGATATGAAGCCGTTTTTTGGTGTGCAAACTGGTGATTTATTTATTGCTACAACAGGCTATACTGGCGAAGACGGTTACGAAATTGTTGTACCGAACGAGCAAGCTGCGGATCTTTGGCAACAACTGCTAGATGCTGGTGTTGCGCCTGCGGGCCTTGGCGCACGTGACACACTACGTTTAGAAGCGGGTATGAACCTTTACGGCCTAGATATGGACGAGAGCGTATCACCACTTGCTGCTAACATGGCGTGGACCATTGCATGGGAACCTGAAGATCGTGACTTTATCGGTCGTGACGTACTAGTACAGCAACGCGCTGACAAAAGCACTGATAAACTTGTTGGCCTAGTACTGGAAGAAAAAGGCGTATTGCGTAGTGGTTCTAAAGTAATTGTTGATGGTGGCGAAGGGGTCATTACCTCTGGTACTTTCTCACCTACACTTGGTTTTAGTGTTGCCCTTGCACGTGTACCACGTTCAACTGGCGAAACTGCTCAAGTAGAAATGCGTAAAAAATTAGTTAACGTAAAAGTAGTTAAACCAAGCTTTGTACGTAACGGTAAGTCTGTACTTTAAAGTATTAATTAAAAAATTTGGTGTTATCACCCAATAATACCAATCATGTTGAGTTATTAACCAGTTATAGCGACAGATAAATAGAGTGATAACAAGGCATTAATTTTGATATGTAGTTGTTCTACCTGATAAATTAATAACGCTGTTAGCGCTTTATTTAGACCGCTAGAATGGTTAAATTTTTAAGTTGATTGGTATCAAAACCAAAGGATGAATAAAATGAGCAATATCCCTAGCGAGTTAAAGTATGCCTCTTCACACGAGTGGGTTCGCAACGAAGGTGACGGTACTTTCACTGTAGGTATTTCTGAGCACGCACAAGAACTACTTGGCGACATGGTATTTGTTGAATTACCAGAAGTAGGCGATGAAGTAGATGCAGGCGAAGACTGTGCAGTAGCGGAGTCAGTAAAAGCGGCATCAGACATCTATGCACCAATCAGCGGTGAAATCGTTGCAATCAACGAAGACCTTGAAGATGCACCTGAAACAGTTAACAACGACGCTTACGGCGACGGTTGGTTATTCCGCATTAAAGCATCTGACGAGTCTGAGCTAGAAAACTTGCTTGACGCTGAAGGCTATGCAAACACCATCGACGAAGACTAATAATTAGTTTATCGCCGTACTAAAAGCCCCATTATACCTAACATAATTGGGGCTTTTATGATTTTACTGCTTACTTTCCATACACTGTAAGTTATTAAATCAAAAGCTTTTAAGTTATTACTGGTCACCCATTAGTAATAACCATTTATTTTTTGGATCATAGGAATCTGGACAAATGTCAAACGCCAAATCTCTTGAACAATTAGAGCAAACGCAAGATTTTATTCGCCGCCATATTGGGCCAAGCCCAGCACAAGTAAGCGATATGCTAAGTGCTCTTGGAGTATCGAGTGTTGAAGAGCTGATCGGTCAAACTGTACCTGCAAGCATCCGCTTAGAGCAAGGCCTAACAGTGGGCGAAAGCCGCACTGAAGTTGAAACACTAAGCTACTTAAAATCAGTAGCAAGCAAAAATAAAGTGTTTAAATCTTACATCGGTCAAGGCTACCACCCAACTCATGTACCACACGTGATTTTACGTAACGTGCTTGAGAACCCAGGCTGGTATACAGCGTACACTCCATACCAACCAGAGATTGCTCAGGGGCGTTTAGAGTCATTACTTAATTTCCAAACTATGACCTTAGACCTTACCGGTCTTGATTTAGCAAGTGCATCATTACTTGATGAATCAACTGCGGCTGCCGAGGCCATGGGCCTTGCAAAGCGTGTATCTAAAGCTAAAAAAGCCAACATCTTCTTCATCGCTGATGACGTACACACACAAACTATTGACGTTGTGGCAACCCGTGCCGACCAATTTGGTTTTGAAGTTGTTGTAGGTCCTGCTGCTGACGCTGTAAATCACGAAATTTTTGGTGCGTTATTTCAATACCCATCAACATCAGGTGAAGTAGTCGATATCACAGATTTAATCGCTGGCGTACAAAGCAAAAAAGCGATTGCCTGTGTTGCAGCCGACATCATGAGCTTATTATTATTAAAAGCACCAGGTAAACTTGGCGCAGACGTAGTACTTGGTTCTGCCCAGCGTTTTGGTGTACCAATGGGTTACGGCGGTCCTCACGCTGCATTTTTCGCAACACGTGATGCATACAAACGTTCATTACCAGGTCGTATCATTGGTGTGTCTAAAGACCGTTTAGGTAACGATGCACTACGTATGGCAATGCAAACCCGCGAGCAACACATTCGCCGCGACAAAGCCAACTCAAACATTTGTACAGCGCAAGTATTGCTAGCTAACATGGCTGCGTTTTATGCGGTGTACCATGGCCCACAAGGCTTAAAAACTATTGCACAGCGTATTCATCGCTTTGCTGATATTTTAGCCGCAGGCCTTAAAGCTAAAGGTGTAAACCTTAAGCACAGCACCTGGTTTGATACCCTAACAGTTGTTAGCGATAACAAAGAAGACGTAACAGCACGTGCTGTAGCAAACGGCGTAAACTTTGCTACTAACCATGATGGCGAATACTCAATCTCAGTATCTGAGACCACAACGCGCGCAGACGTAGCACAGTTGTTCGATATCATTCTTGGCGAAGACCACGGCTTAAGTGTTGATGCAATCGCAGCAGACATCGAAGCAAACGGTAGCGATTCAATCCCTGCAAACCTTGAACGCGATGATGAAATCTTAACGCACCCTAACTTTAATTCGTATCACAGCGAAACTGAAATGCTGCGTTATATCAAACGTCTTGAAAACAAAGATTTAGCACTTAACCACTCGATGATCTCGTTAGGTTCATGTACTATGAAACTAAACGCGACCGCAGAGATGATCCCAATCACTTGGCCTGAGTTCGCTAACCTGCACCCATTCTGCCCGCTAGACCAAGCAGAAGGTTACCAAATTATGATGGGCGAACTACATGATTGGTTAGTTAACATCACCGGTTACGACGCCGTTTCACTTCAGCCAAACTCTGGCGCACAAGGTGAATACGCAGGCTTAATCGCAATTCGTAAATACCATGAGTCACGTGGTGACGCGCACCGTAACGTATGTTTGATCCCAAGTTCAGCGCACGGTACTAACCCTGCATCTGCACAAATGGCAAGCATGAAAATTGTGGTTGTTGATTGCGATAAAAACGGTAACGTTGATATGGCTGATCTTAAAGCGAAAGCAGAAGAAGTATCAGAAAACCTATCATGTATCATGATCACATACCCGTCTACGCACGGTGTATACGAAGAAACAATTCGTGAAATTTGTGACATCATTCATCAACATGGCGGCCAAGTTTACATGGACGGCGCGAACATGAATGCACAAGTAGGTGTAACAAGCCCAGGCTTTATCGGTTCAGACGTATCGCACTTAAACTTGCATAAAACGTTCTGTATCCCACATGGCGGCGGTGGCCCAGGTGTTGGCCCAATCGGTGTTAAATCACACCTTGCACCATTTATGCCTAACCATAGCGTAATTAACGTACCTGGTACGAGTATCGGCAACGGAGCAGTATCAGCAGCGCCATACGGCTCAGCAGCTATTTTACCTATCTCATGGGCTTACATCACCATGATGGGCTCAGAGGGCTTAAAACAAGCCACTGAAATGGCGATTGTGAATGCTAACTACTTAACTCACGAGTTAAGCCAGCACTTCCCAATTTTATACCGTGGTCGCAACAACCGTGTTGCTCACGAATGTATTGTTGACTTACGCCCACTTAAAGAGCTTTCAGGCATCACTGAAATGGACGTGGCTAAGCGCTTACAAGATTACGGCTTCCATTCACCAACTATGTCGTTCCCTGTAGCGGGCACCTTGATGATTGAGCCTACTGAGTCGGAGTCTAAAGTTGAGATCGACCGTTTCATCGAAGCGATGGTATCAATCAAAGGCGAAATCGACAAAGTGATCTCTGGCGAATGGTCTATCGAAAACAACCCGCTAGTGTTTGCACCGCATACACAAGGCGACGTACTTGGTAACGAGTGGGACAGAGCATACGACCGCTTCTACGCTGCGTTCCCAGTACCTGCAGTGGCCAAAAACAAGTTTTGGCCTACAGTAACGCGTATCGATGACGTATACGGCGACCGTAATCTAGTGTGTTCATGCCCAGCGGTAGAGACATACAGAGATTAATTTTTTGATGTAGGTTGCGAATAAAGAATGCAACTATCGGAATTAAGTTTGCAACTCGAATAAAGTTTGCAACCGATAGTTGGATTTAGAGGTCAGTAAAAATAAAAAAGCGAACCACTTCTGGTTCGCTTTTTTGTTTTCATACAGTTTTATTTAGGAGGAAGTACTTTCCGGTTATTTGCTAAGCGAAAGCCTTCAGGTACGGGCTTAAACTTATCGCCATTTTCTGGCCAACGTTTAGCTCTACTTTGAAAAGCTCGAAGTGTAGCAATGTCTATAGTAGCAGCTACCACGAAATCATTATCACCGCCTCTTAAACGAGCGATGTCACGCAGAAAGCCTTCTTTTGCTGGAGAGCGTACTCTACTGTCACCATATTTTCGATTGTTAACTAAAATAGTATAAGCATGAACATCTAAAGCCGCAGATTCGATTAGAGACGCGAAGGTATCAAGATCTCTATTCCAACTGAGCACCATTAATGCATCAACGGCTCCTTGAAAGCGAACGCGTGCTTTACTATTTTGTAACTCGGAACAAACCATAACACCAAAATTAAAACCGTTATGTATATATACAGGTTTTGGCGATTTTCCTAATGAGTCCCATTGCTTACCAAACTTACTAGTAAGCTCTTTGTCCTCACCAACAGCTGGCTCAAGTTTAGGTTGTCTAATTTTGACAAAGGTGGGATAACCGAGTCGGTTATCCGCCAAAACCATTGAGGCCTCACTGTATATCTTATTAGCTCCAACGTGTTGGTACTCTGTTCCTGCAACAAGACTTATTCCTGCGCTACTTAATCTAGCAGCAATACTGTTCAGCCATTTCAGCGGAATCGATAGTTCAGGAAAAAGTACGTAATCAGGTTTTGGTTTTAATTTCAGAACATCGTTAACCAATTTAGAAATTTTTTGATAACGTTTCCGACTTAAATTAGGTTTGTTGCAAGCTGTCGATGCCCAGTCGTTGTCCTCAGTGCGAAGATTAGTTAGCGCCACGATCACTTTATCTTTGCTGTCCGTACCTACTTTAATGAATTTCTTCCGGGTTGTTGGAGGTTTTTCATCAGCATCTTGCTCAGCAGCAAGTAGGGTTGGCTTTATCCATACACCACGAAGTACTTGCGTGTATTTTGCCCATGTAACAGAGGGGCCAAATACTGGAGGTTTTCCGGATGCAGAGGGTAAACCAACACATTCAGGGGCTAGCTCAGATATTTCCAGTGGAGATAAAGGTCTAGTTGGGAAGAGATACGGCAGGAAGCTGTCGTTTTTCTTTTGCCCTTTAGTGACGTTGCCTAGTCTCGTTTTTCGGGTAGAGTTAATAAACTGCTCAAATATAGGTACATCAATAACCCCAGAATCACCGAGCAAATTCAGAATTTGCTTTTCTTTTTTTAC
Source organism: Pseudoalteromonas sp. SG41-1 (assembly GCF_014164575.1). NCBI lineage: Bacteria > Pseudomonadati > Pseudomonadota > Gammaproteobacteria > Alteromonadales > Pseudoalteromonadaceae > Pseudoalteromonas > Pseudoalteromonas sp. SG41-1. The sequence continues at coordinate 8,853 of NZ_JACJFL010000065.1, read as the reverse complement.
ATTTCGCTTACCAACTAACTGCTCAGCGGAACGACTATTTATTATGTGCTTGTATGCTTCTTTTGCTAGATCTGCCGATGCGACTAATGGGGCTTTATTCTCAAACTCTGCTACATCAAAACTAAGCTTTAGTAGTGTTTCAAAATCACTGAGCGTTTCGACAATTTGTTTTAAGAACAAGTTTGCTAGGCGCTTTTTCCTACTCGAGCGTTCTCCAAGGAATAGTTTACTTGGATCATGGTAGCGTGTAGCGGCATCAATAAATAACCAGGTTAAGGTACCTTTTATGTAACCCCAAAGATCTTTCAAGACTTTAGCATCACACCCATTGATTCGAACTTTCTCTCCTCTGCCTATCTCTTTGGCTAGTATATCTATAGCTTGATAGGACTTCACTGCGATTTGTTCAGCTTGTTCCCATTCATTCATGCTGATTGCAAATCCAAGCAATCTAGGTAAATAATTAAAATGGGCAAAGAGATTGTCTGCCCGCAATATATGATTATGGGCAAATTGGTAGAATTCTTCCCTTTGCTCTTTCCATTGATTCGGCGGTAAATCCCTAGCTAGGGTTTCTACATGACGCAATTGTAGTGACCAACCCAGACGACGGATCGTTAATCCATCGGCTCTTCTTAAAGTATCTGCATTTTCACCCACACTTCCAGCAGCAGAGAGTACTTTAGCTGCGGTTGAATGTTCCAATTGGTCGGGCGAGGGCATGAGACGATGTTCACTTGATAATTCGTATATTTCCTTTTCGATACTATCCAACAGGTCTAAGCCAGCACGGCCTTGTAGGACAAATAATTTTTGTTTGTCTGACTGAAGCGATATTTTGGAGTTACATTGTACGTCGTCGCCTTGATTAATTTCCCACACTTTATTGGTTTTGGGACTTTGTGCAATGCACTTTTCACCCATTCGCTCTTGTAATAAAAGCATAAAGTCTTGGCTATTTGATATTTTCCCTGTATCGCGCAACACAAGGAACATATCATCAACGTAACGGCCATAGTGAATAGGGGAGAGCTTTTCGATAACAAGCCGGTCCCACTTGTGCAATAAAGCATTCGAAATGACTCTGCTACATGTCAAACCAATAACTAACCCGCCGCTTATTTTTGCTTTTTTGCCACCTACTGATTTACCAAATTTGGTGGCGCCGCTAGCCCACGCATTAAGAAATAGTGATAGCTGCTTAGTGAAGGATTTTTCTTCATCAGACAAGTTCAAATCTAGAGCTTCTATAAGTGCTGAAGCGGAGGTAATTAGCGGGTCTATAAAATGGTAGTAACTTTTTAAGTCCAGAGATACAGCAATTATATCTCGGTCTTTTTCCAACTCTTCTCTTATTGTTTTTAAGCCATCGTTACGCCATTTTTGGTAAGGTTGAAAATACGGTACAAAAGAGCCTACAGAGCTGATATGAAATGGCTTTTCATTATCTTCTGTAATCAGTTCATCATTACTAATTCGTTTGAGTCTGGCTCCGTAGCAGCTATCGTCGAGTTTGGCGTCAAACTTGTGACCAATCATATTGATCCACAATGCAGAAATAATGTGGGTATTTACAGGGAAGTCGCCGACAATTCTAAACTCAGGCACTACATTGTAATTTTTAAACAGGCTTTCAACCGCTCTATCAGGTTTTGAGAAATGAACATGGCCATTGTCGCCTGAATCTGATTTTCTTTCAGTGGATAGCTTCTTGGGCAGTAAACGAAAATCCCCAAGTAATTCTACATTTTCAGCAAAACCAGCATCGGCTTGCAATTGACCTAACAGAGCTTTTAAGTTGGTGAGTAGATTTTGCTCGTATTCAGCGAATTTAATGGCTGTTGGAAAGGTGTTTTCGAAGAAACAGTCGGCTTTTGCTTTTCGGTATGCAACAAGAAGATCTTCTATTGTTATTGAGTCCCATCCTGTAAATTCTGCTCTATACCCCATGATGCGTATTCCTATTTAAATATGCTATTGCAGCGCCGCATCTATTTGTTCAAGCGACATAATAATTAATTCAACCGTTTGACGATCAAACTCGAGACGATCATTCTCCTCATGTGTTCCTTTGTTTAGATAACGCCATTCTCGAGAGTCTCCACTGCGGTTCAAAAGCTGATCTATTGGATCATAAACGCTGGCTTTATTAGGATCAGAAAAGTCAGCTTTAGCAATCTTGCTACGTAACTGCTCGGTTAAGCCTCTTAGTTCAATTGGCGAAGATGCTGAACGGAACTTCAAACTCAAGTTTCCATCACCGAACCTACTTACATATTTCCAGACTTTCCCTTTTGTAAGTGCCTCCAATCCCTGTCGTGACTTTGCCAACGCATCCCTCACTTCATTTCTAATCATGTGATTACGAGCGGCCAAAATATAATTTCTAGGCGCACAATTGAAATCAACACGGACATGCTGCTCACCTAACCGTGGTAGGAAGCTTAGAAGTCTTGCATTACGAGTATCCGCAGCTGGCAGTAAGTTCTGTATATCCTTGAAAAATTCTTCACCATGGCACGTAAGTATAATTTGCTTGTCCATAAAGTACTGGTCCTCAAATAGAGTTCGTCTTATGGACTCACGATGGTCGTCATCAATCGCATTGACAGGATCATCAAAAATTAAAACAGGTGCTTGCTCTTTCAAATTTTTAGCTAACAGTATGGCTAAGCCCAAGCAACGTACGTGGCCTTCGCTTAGGATATGCAATGCATCAAATAACTGTTCAGGTTGATTTTGAAATGCTATTCGCAACCGTTGGTTTGGTGCTAATGGTAGCTTTACGTCAGCCAATAGTTCCGATTGAGCATCATTTCGATTGAAAGAGTTGTACAATTGGACAACCAATTCTCCTAAGTCAGCGACTAACCGTGCGGGCAAGCTATTATTGTAATTTGTAAGCTTTTGAACAAACATCGCATATGCAGCTACTATTTCATGATTCCGTGCGATGGAAGGCCTTTCAGCTTCGACGTTTGCAATAAGTTGTGCATTTTCATTTTGAAAATTATCAATCAGTCTTTGAGCGTTAGCTTGGTTACCTAAGGCCGTTTGCTTCTGCGTTGCTAATACTGTTATTTGTTGTGCGATATTGCGGAGGCGATTTAATTCGGCCTGTTTATTGTCTCTCTGTCGAATGGCTTCTTCCGCTAGCCTATCATTTGTCTCTAGTTGATGGATTTGACTGGTTAAGTGTTGCCATGCAACAGAAGTATCTGGTAACGGAGTGAATAGTGAACTCCACCACTGTAACCCAGGCTGCATGTTAACCAGTTCAAATGGTTTTAAGGGGTTATTCACTGAGAAAAATTGCAGACAGGTATTCAGCGATTGCCCAACCTTAAATATTGCTTGCAATGCGTTTTGTTCAAGTTGACCCACTTTTTGCTGAAGTTCACCTAACTGCTGCAATCTGGTTAATTCTTGTCCGGCATTTGTGTATGGATTTACCTGAACTTGTTGCAATGGAGTCTTGCAGGCCGGACACAAACCAGGGCTGCTCTGTTGAACCTGCACTACTGCTTCATATAGTTGTTTAAATGAAACTTGTTGACTTGCATCGGCCAGTTGCTGTTGGCTTTGTCTTAATTCATTGACTAACGCTGACGCTTCGTTACCTATCGCCTCAAACGTAGCAGCAATGAGGTAGCTTTTAGGCGGAGGTGGCTGCTGTAGTTCAGACTCTAACTGTGCAATACGACCCAGAGCTTGACCATTACCGTTTAGTTCAAGAATCAATTGTTCAAAGCTGATACCAAGTCTGTAGCTATTGGCTAGTTTTAACTCTTCGGCAGCTATTCTTTGTAGTTCGGTAGCGCTTGCCTGTATTTGCTGACGCGCCACTTGTAATCCTTGTTCCTTTTGAGCTAGATGTAATGCTAGTTGGCCTTGTAAATCGATATACTGACCACCAATATCCGACGTGAAATTACGGACAAACTCTGTAAATGCTTCTAGACCAAATAGTGTTGCTATAAGCTCGGTTTGCTTTGCTGGGGCTTGTGCAGCAATCCGGGAAAAGCTATCAATGCGGTTCTTTTCGACAAAACAAAAACGAAAGGCTGACTCATTCGGAACTATAGCGACATCGTTGCCTTGCATATCACACGCGACTAAGGAGGGGGCTACCAGCTGATTTACAAAAGCATTCCTCAGATATTCGTTTTGATCACGAAATCGTTTGCTGTCTGCTTCCGCAACGTTACCTAAAAGAGTGAATTCTAGCGCTTCACAAAAACTTGATTTCCCCGTTCCATTTGGACCATAAATCAATACCAATCGACTATTTAAATCAAATATTTCTTTCCGCGCAAACCCTCTAAATGGTCCCACCTCCAAGATTTTTAAACGCGATAGTGGCACTTCTTGTATCACTTCTTGCTCTACGAGTGGAGGAATATTAGTCGCCGAGTTGTCCCAATTGACCTGGCATAGCTCGACCATCTTACGAATACGTTGCCCTTGGTGAGTAGATAAGGGCAGTAATTCATCAAAATGGGCTGAAACTATATTTGCTACTTTGCGCACAGAATCCGTTGCATTTTGACCCTGTAGTGTTTGCATAAAGCGTTGATATTCAGCCCTAATCATAATAATCCCTTATTTTTGTTTTTGTTCTTCAATCCATTGCTCTAAATCTACGCGTTTAAAGCGCCAACTTCCACCCACCTTAAAGCCGGGTAATTTGCCTTCGCTTGCAAGACGGTATGCTGTCTTTTCATTTAGCTTTAAGTACGTAGCGACCTCTTGAATGGTCAAAATATCATCGGCCATGTTTAATCTCTGTATGTGAACAAATTGATAGTATGAGAAAATTGAGGAATTAGCAATTGATCTCAATTGGCTTTTTTGTTTCCAAAATGCCAGAAGTCAGAATTAAATAGCAAAGTTATAGTAAAACTCGAATCAGCACAGAAGTGTTGTTTCTATTTTATTAACTATTGAGGATATTATTATGGCAAAATCTAATTCATCAAAACCCGCTTCTAGTCATCCAGGCTCAGGTGGTAACTGGCCATCTACTACAGGCAATAAATCAGGTGGAGATAGAGGTAATGCTGCTCCTAAAAGTGGCAAAAAATAATAAGGAATGGGCCCTTGAGGCCCTTTATTTAAATGGAAAATAATAAAGCTACATTCCCGACTATCGGTGAGCTCGTTCGTGAGATTTTTAATATTACTGGGCTTCTGGCACAAAAGGATAGAAGTAATTCATTCTTGAGCGAGAGCAACAAGAAAAAGCTGCAAACCAAGTTAAAACGTTTGGCTGACGAAAGCTCGAAAATTGATGGTAAGCTTGAAGAATTAATTGATTCACTTAGATTATTGCTTGAAAGTGCTTTAGGTGAAGAGAGAGTTATTTTTATGGTATTAGAAGCTGTTGAAGAGCTGCTCGTCACTTATAAAAGTGTTTTAGCTGATGATGGTACATATCTCAATAAAAGAAACTCTTCAAAATGGTTTATCCAACAATATTTATTAGATCGGATTTTACTTTCTTTTTATAAGAACTATTTAAAAATAAATGTGCCAGCCTCAAAACTCAATCTACCAAACTTAAAAGTATGGGCTTTGCCCGATATTGAAGGGCAAAATGTTAACTGGCCATTAAGGAAAGCATGGCAACTGATTTATGAGTCTTTATCTATTAGCCAATCATCATTTCACTACCCAGATAAAAGTGTGGATGATTATAGAGCAAACCAGAACTTAGAAAATGCTCAGCATTGGAGCACAACTGATCAAATTCCAAGCATTAGTTCACTGTTCAACAATTTGGAATATTCATTGTCGTTGTTGGAGTGTCCTTCTAATGACTCTTTGAGAAGGTTACTTAGTAAATCAGAAAGGCAGCGCTTAAAAATAATCTTATTTATTGGGCGGGTTTCTTCTTATTGTTTTAGAGAACTGGAAAGTAATTTTGGTCGTGAATTTTTAATTAGTTGCATTGATCATGTTAAAGGTCAATCTAGTAGGTTATACCGCATAAATTCAAAGTTAGATAAATCAATAAAGGGTTTAAAAAAATCTACCGGTTTAACGAGTGAAGTTGATATTAATCGGCTTTATTTTTATGAGGTTTCTAGGTATTGGGAGCATTATGCACTAGATATTGGGCACGGTACTAAGGTATTACAAAGTTATATAGCGCGTGAATCTTTTTCGAATTTAACTGAATTAGAAAAATCAAAATTGGTAATTGCTCATGTTGGGACATTTGCTGGTCATGGTGTGTTAACTCTGCTAGGAATGACACCTAGTGTAAAAGGAATGCCATCAGAGTTTCCTGAGCTATTTTGTGAAGGCCTTAAATTAAAGAAGAGCCCTACATCTTTGGGCTACATTGATAATTATCACAATCGGTTGAGGAAAGCTGGGCTTGATGATGTGTTAAGTTGGTTAGTAAATTGGTGTTATGCCAATTACTTTTATACTCATAAGTCATTCGATAAGTCATATGGTTACTATGAGAAAGCCTTTAATCAGGCAAAATATAGTGCAGGTTGTAATCAGTATCTACTTGTTAATCAGTACATTGAATCATGTGCTAAAAATGGTAAATATAAAGAAATGAAAAAAGCTGTAGCTTGGGCGCAGTATTTGGGTATAAAAATAAGGTGGCTAAGAGGCTGGGATGATCCAGAATCCGAAGCCAGCCTAAAAGGCTTATACGAGTTAATGGGAAATCAGAACATGCAATATGCTCAGTTGTAGCGTTAAGGTAAAATCAATGTGTGCCGAATGACTTATTTATAGTTGCAAACTTTATTTAAAGCTCAGCACATATTATTAAAGTTGAATGGCAGGTTAGTTGCATTTTTTATTTGAAAAACGCCGAGTCTAAGTGTTTGAGTTACAATACCTACTAGTTGCAAACTTTATTCATGATCTACATTTGATTAAACTCAAATAATTAAAAAAGCCGTTACAGCAATGTAACGGCTTTTTTGTGCGTGGAACAAGAGGCGAGGGGAAAGTTAGCGAGTTAGAAAGGAGAACGGAGCTTTCGATATAAGCTCGTAGGCTGGGATTCAGTGCGACGAAAACCAAAGGGTTAGTTTAAATTGTAGGTCGCCCTTTAGGGCGAAAAAGTGAATTTCACCACCGAGAATTCAGAGGCGCTTCGCGCTGCACCGAGGTTAAGTATTGTTGTAGGAGATGGCTTCAGCCACGAATGATTTAACACCAGTAGATAGAGTTAACCACCGTAGGCGCTAAGTTTGCTGGCGTGTGTAATTTGTAGGTTGGGCTTTAGCCCAAAAAGTTGTATCACCTTGGCTGATGGTTTTTATTGCTAACTTGCTAACTTTTATCGGGATAAATCCGCGACCTACATTAGAAACCTTATTCAAGGTTTTTTGCCAGATTGCTGGCGGCAACCAAGGGGCGGCTGCCGCCGACCGCCCCTTGGAACCCCACGGCGCCCCGAGCATCACGCTTAATCCTTCAAAACACAATTGATGTGAACGTAAACGCCATGAAAGCACATCCATGTGCAAGCATGGCTTTCATTTCATCCATGAAATGCATTACTCATCAATTGCTTATTCTCAGGGCGTGATGACGGGGGAGGGTGTTAAACTTGAGATTGGTGTTTAGTCTTGGCAAGAAACAAGATCTGATTCTCTGCATTTGCATCTTATTTTGTTATAAACACTTAATTTATTGGGTAAAATATGATTAGATAGATTCAAAATATTGTAGGGAAGCTGAATTGTGGCAAAAGTCGAAGTTGATACTAAAGGAATTAAAAATCGTTTAAAATCATATAAATCATTTAAGGCAATTTCTGAATATATCTGGAATGGCTTTGATGCTGGCGCAAGTCAGATATTAGTAGACTTTTCTTTTGATGAAGACGTTGGCAATATTAATTCTTTAAGTATTTCTGATAATGGTTCAGGTATCGATTTTTCTTTGTTAAAAGATAAGTTTAAACCAGTCTTAAAGTCAGAAAAAAAAGATCTACTGAGCTCGAACAGTTCATCTCTACTTCATGGTAAGAATGGTTTAGGGCGTTTAACATTTTATCATTTTTCTGCTAATGCTATTTGGACTACAACATATAAAAAAGGTAATACTTACCAAGAGTATTCCATTAAAGTCGATAGTGATACTCTAGACGATTATAATGAATCCTCACCAATAAACTCTCCAAGCTCTACAAGTAAAACCGTAGTTACATTTCACGGATTTGATGCGAAATTTTCTAAACTGTACTTCGAATCACATGTCATAAAATTTTTAAAGAAAGAGTTTTGCTGGTTTTTGGAACTAAATAACAGTTTAGGATTTAGCATAATAATAAATGGCGTTCCTCTAGATTATGATGCCTTAGTTGGAGAACGTGATTTTAAAGAAATATGCATTTCAGATTATAAATTTAATATTAATTACATTCGTTGGAAATCAGCCCCTAATAACCAACCATCTAGGTATGTTTTTACATCATCTACTGGTTTAACTAAGCATTTCCAAACAACTAAATTCAATCGAAAGGGTGACAGTTTCCATCACTCATTAACAATCCAAAGTGATTACTTTGATAACTTTATCGTTGGTAAGCAGAATGGGACTCAAGATCATTTTAATACGTCAGCCACTGATGAAGAGTTCAAAGAATTAATAAGAGAGTTAGACAGTTTTGTTAGAGGAAAAAGAACACCTCTACTGCATCAATTTGCTAAAGAACTTGTAGAAGATTATGAAAAGAATGGTATTTTCCCCAGGGCAAGAGCATGAAAAAAGGCTATGATTTCAATACCTTTTCAAGGTAATCTGTACTGCGCATAGCTTTTTTCTGTTTTGCGGGCATGCCTTTATTAAAGCTTGTTTCTGCTTTTAGCTGAT
>NZ_JACJFL010000064.1:0-19604 GCF_014164575.1 Pseudoalteromonas sp. SG41-1 | reverse complement strand
CGAACTAGTTGCTGAAGATGAACCAGTTGTTGAAGATGAACTTACAGATGCGTTAGAAGATGAATATCGTAGTGATTTCGCGACTGAACTTGAAGATCCACTGGAACAATCGTTGTCAGATGATCAGCTTGATGATGATTTTATGGCTGATCTCACCCAAACAGATTTTGATGCATTGCTTAGTGAGTTGGCTGAACCTGAGTCTTTAGAAATAGATGATAGCAGCGAGTTTGAAGTTGATTTCAATGCGTTACTTAGTGAAGATCTTGCTACACTTGAAGAGCTTTCAGTACCTGATGATATGCCGTCGGCTGAGCAATTAAGTGAAGACGTAAATGCATCAACAAATGAGGACATCGTTGCGGATGAATTCGTCGATATTGATGCTTTGATTGAACAAAGTGATGATACAAGCTTAGATTATGAACCTTATGATGATGTAAATATGGATGTCGGATTAAGTGAGTTTGATGCCTTACTTGCTGGAGATAACCCAACTGATGTTGATGCTGAAAGTGGCGGTTATTCTGCAAAACTTGATTTAGCACGTGCTTATATTGAAATAGGGGATATGGATGCAGCCCTTGACGCTATTGACGAAGTAATAGCAAATGGTCCCGAAGAAGTACAAGAAGAAGCACAAAGCTTAAAAGCAAAATTACTGTAAGTTGTTTCTGCATTTATAGTTAAAACGGGGAGTAAATTTAGTTTACTCCCCGTTTTTTTAGCAATAGAAAAAAGGTCGCTTGGCTGCAGTGCGCTTAATTTGTATAGAGTCACTTTTATTGCAGCGTCAGATAGCATAAAATGCCCCGTTCATTAGCACAGTAGGTAAAGCAGTAATTATGCGAGTAGCACTTGGAGTTGAGTACAACGGCGCCCGTTATAGTGGTTGGCAACGTCAATCGCATGTAAATAGCGTACAACAAGAAGTAGAAACCGCGCTTTCGCGTATTTGTAATCATCCAGTTGAAATAGTCTGTGCTGGACGCACTGATGCCGGCGTGCATGGCACTGGGCAAGTGGTGCATTTTGATACCGATGCTGAACGCGATATGGTTGCATTTACTATGGGTATGAATACCTTGCTACCGAAAGATATTGCTATTCGCTATGCAAAACCGGTGAGTGATGATTTTCATGCACGTTTTAGTGCTACTGCTCGTCGTTATCGTTATGTTATTTACAATAACGCCTTTCGAGGAGCAATATTAAATGAAGGCGTTACGCATTTTCATCACCCACTTGATGAAACTAAAATGCAAGAAGCATGTCAATATCTATTAGGTGAGCATGATTTTACGTCATTCAGAGCTTTGCATTGTCAAGCGAATACTGCTACACGTACGATTCATCACTTGTCGGTTGAGCGTCAAGGCAGTTATGTGATTATTGATATTAAGGCTAATGCATTTTTACACCACATGGTGCGTAACATTACCGGTTGCTTAACCGATATTGGTATTCATAAGCAGCAACCTGTGTGGCTAAAAGAGTTACTTGATTTAAAAGAGCGAGCCAAAGCCAGTGCGACGGCAAAGGCGGCAGGTTTATACTTAGTTGATGTTGACTATCCGGCGCGGTTTGAAATTCCGTCGACACCACTTGGCCCTTTATTCTTAACGGATGTGAAGGGTTGATTGGTGATAAATTAAACATAACCTTGCAGGCATTTCACTACTAAGACCAGTTTTTTATACCGCCTGTGTGGAATTCATGTTTTAATTGAAAAAATTTGTCTGTCAATAATGATTTGGCAGGAACGCAGCAAAGCACAGAATAGTATTAAGAGAGTTGCAAATGAGTTGGTTAGAAAAAATCCTACCTAAAACAACAAAGTCTTCGGCTCGTAAAGAGATCCCTGAAGGTGTTTGGGCAAAGTGTACAGATTGTGATTCGATTTTATATAAAGCTGAATTAGAAAAATCACTCAATGTATGTCCTAAATGCAATCACCACATGCGTGTGAGTGGCCGTAAACGCCTTGAGCACTTTTTGGATGATGGCGACCGCCAAGAACTTGGCACACAGCACGAACCAAAAGATATTTTAAAGTTTAAAGACTCGAAAAAATATTCAGATCGTATCGCCGCCGCACAAAAATCAAGTGGCGAAAAAGACGCATTAGTCGCGATGAAGGGACGCTTAAAAGGCATTCCAGTGGCCGCCGTCGCATTTGAATTCTCATTTATGGGTGGGTCAATGGCATCGGTTGTTGGCGCACGTTTTGTGGATGCTGTTGATCAGTGTTTAGAGCATAACATGCCGCTAATTTGCTTCTCCGCTTCAGGTGGCGCACGTATGCAAGAGGCACTAATGTCGCTTATGCAAATGGCTAAAACCAGTGCTGCACTTGCTAAGATGAGCGAACAAGGCTTACCGTTTATCTCAGTAATGACTGACCCAACTATGGGCGGTGTATCAGCATCATTAGCTATGCTAGGTGATATCAACGTGGCGGAGCCAAAAGCATTAATCGGCTTTGCGGGTCCTCGTGTAATTGAACAAACTGTGCGCGAAACCTTACCTGAAGGCTTCCAACGAAGTGAATTTCTACTCGAGCATGGTGCCATCGATATGATTATTGATCGCCGTGAAATGCGTGACACACTTGCCCGCATACTAGCTAAATTTATGAACTTGCCTTCTACGGAACAAGAGCATAGAGTAGCGTAAATTTCAGCTTTACTGATCACACGCTATGACAAAAAATCTTCCTAGCCAATCATCAAGCCTTGATGATTGGCTTTGTTATTTAGAAAGTGTTCACCCAGCAAATATTGCCATGGGTTTAGAACGCGTTGCCAAAGTTGCCAATACCATTGGTTTACTAGATAGCCCAAGTAAAATTATTCTAATAGCCGGCACCAATGGCAAAGGCACCACTGCCCGATGTTTAGAATCACTGCTGCTGGCCCAAGGTTATTCGGTTGGTACCTATGCATCTCCTCATTTAATTCATTATAACGAACGAGTGCGTATTAATGGCGCTGAGCTTGATGATCAATTTCATGTTGATGCGTTTGACTTGCTCGAGCAAGGCCGCGGTGACACGCCACTGACTTATTTTGAGTATGGCACCTTAGGCGCACTGGCTATTTTTAAACGCCATAGCGTTGATTATGTGCTGTTAGAAGTGGGTTTAGGTGGGCGTTTCGATGCTACCAATATTGTTACTCCATTTGCCAGTGTGATCACCACCATAGATCTAGATCATAAAGAGTACCTTGGTGATACGCGAGAGCTTGTGGGTTATGATAAAGCAGGGATCTTCCGTACTGGCACACCTGCCATTGTCGGCGATTTAAATATACCGCACACAGTCACCGACTACGGTCATGAAATTAACGCGGTGATGCATTTATCAGGGCGTGACTTTATATTTAAAGAGCATGCGCAAAGTTTTAGTTGGCAATATCAAGCCCATCACTTTGAGTTTGCTAAACCATCAATCCCATGCCAAAACGCGGCAACGGCACTAACCACATTAGCCGTGTTAGATTTATTACCTAGTGAGGCATTGATCCGTGATTGTTTAGCTAATTTAGTTGTTGAAGGGCGTTTTCAGCAACTAAGCAGCAAACCTATGGTCTATACTGATGTGGCACATAATGCTGAATCTGCACGCTATTTAGCTAAAAAGTTAGCTAACCTGCAAGATCAAGGCTTTAAAGTTCATGCGTTAGTCGCTATGCTGGCTGATAAAGACAAAGTCGCTGTATTAAATGAAGTTAGCCCGGTAGTTGATGCGTGGTGTTTAGCCGGACTTAATTGCTTTCGTGGCGATAAAGTAGAGAATTTAGCTAAATCCATGGATAATGTGCATACAAGCGCGCCAATTGAAAAATATCAAACAGTTGCAGACGCACTGGATGGTGTGTTGCCACAGCTTGATGAGAAGACGGTGTTAATCATATTTGGCTCCTTCTTAACTGTTGCAGCTGCTATCAATTATTGGAAAAAATAGAGAGGAATCAGGTGAACTCAGGCTTTATAAATCGTTTAGTCGGCACAACTATTGTGGTGATTGCAGCTATCGTGTTTATTCCTAATATTCTTGATGGCGAAAAAGTACATTACAAAGAAGGCTTTAAAGCCATTCCGGAACGTCCTGAGTTCACAACTATTGACTTGCAAGATTCAATAGATGATCAAGTGGCTAACGCACAACAGCCAAACGAAGAGCCTGAGGAAGATATATTGCCAGATGATGACCTACTCTCAAGTTCCTCTGATGCGGTTGAAGAGACGACGCCAGTAGCGAAAAAAATGGTTGAAGCATCGACTGAGCAAACTACTGTAGCAACGACTACAGCACAACCTGTTGAAAAAAAGTCTGAGCCATCACGTAAGCCTGAAGAAAATTTATCGAAAATGGCATATGTAATTCAGTTGGGGAGCTTTTCGCATAGTGCGAATGTAAAATCGCTACAAGCTAAACTAAGTGACAAAGGGTTTAAAACCTTTACCCGTCCAGTTAAAACACCAAATGGTACTTTAACCAAAGTTTTTGTGGGTCCGTCGCTTGATAAAGCCCAGCTTGAGAGCAAACTCCCTGAATTAAAAGCACTTACTAAACTTAACGGAAAAGTTACCCAATTTGAAGTAGCAAAATGATCTGGCATTTAGTGCTGACCTCTTATAGAATGCGCCCCAAATTAACGACTAGTTGGTTCATATGATCTGGGTTGATTACGCCATCTTTGGCATTATTGCACTGTCTACTATTATCGGTTTAATTCGTGGCTTTATAAAAGAAGCAATGTCTTTGGCTGTGTGGGCTGGCGCATTTATCATATCTAGCTTGTTTTACCAATATTTAGCATCATTCCTAACAAGTATTTCTGAACCCCTTTTAAGAAATGCAGCGGCCATTGCCATATTATTCTTTGCGACGCTATTGTTAGGCGGATTGTTAAACTACCTTCTAGGTGAACTTGTACAACGTACTGGTTTGTCTGGCACAGACCGTGTCTTCGGCATTGTCTTTGGTGCACTTCGTGGCGTGTTGGTCGTGAGCGCGTTACTCTTCTTTCTTGATGCTTTTACTGGTGCACCCAATACGCACTGGTGGGGTAACTCTATTTTGATCCCAGAATTTGGCTTTGTTGTTGAGTGGTTTTTTTCATACCTCGAAAATAACTCTAGCTTTTTAAATTCGGTCAACCGTTAATCGGCGAGGAAAAATTTCATGTGTGGTATCGTTGGAATAGTCGGAACATCTCCTGTAAATCAGGCGATTTATGATGGCTTAACTGTTTTGCAACACCGTGGCCAAGATGCCGCGGGCATCATTACCATTGAAAACAACACCTTTAGTTTACGCAAAGCAAATGGCTTAGTGAAAGATGTATTTCACACCCGTCATATGAAGCGTTTACAAGGCACTATTGGTATCGGCCATGTACGCTATCCGACAGCAGGTTCTTCTAGCTCGTCTGAAGCGCAGCCGTTCTATGTTAACTCACCGTTCGGTATTGCTTTAGCACACAACGGTAACTTAACCAATGCAGAGCAGCTTAAAGAGCAATTGTTCTGTGAAGCACGTCGCCACGTTAACACAACCTCAGATTCTGAAATTTTACTTAACATCATGGCTCATGAATTAAGTAAACCAAATAAACTACATCTTGACCCTGAAGATATTTTTAACGGTATCACCGAAGTTATAAATAAAGTTCAAGGCGGTTATGCCACCATCGCTATGGTAATTGGCCATGGTATTATCGCGTTTCGTGACCCAAATGGTATTCGTCCATTAGTGTTTGGTAAACGTGAAACTGCAAATGGCACTGAGTATATGTTTGCCTCTGAAAGCGTTGCGTTAAAAACTGATGGTTTTGAATTTGTGCGTGATGTCGCTCCTGGTGAAGCGATATATGTTACTGAAGGCGGTGAGTTTTACTCACAAACATGCGCAGATAAAGTATCTTATTCGCCATGTATCTTTGAATTTGTTTACTTTGCACGTCCAGACTCAAATATCGATCGCATGTCTGTTTACGCTACACGTGTAAATATGGGCACTAAGCTTGGCGAAAAAATTGCTCGCGAATGGGCTGATAAAGATATTGATGTTGTTATTCCAATCCCAGAAACATCATGTGATGTGGCATTGGAAATCGCCCGCGTACTTAATCTGCCATATCGCCAAGGGTTTGTTAAAAACCGTTACATTGGCCGTACGTTTATCATGCCTGGTCAGGAAATGCGTAAAAAGTCAGTACGTCAAAAGCTCAATGCAATTGACCGTGAGTTTAAAGGTAAAAACGTATTACTAGTTGATGACTCGATTGTACGTGGCACTACTTCAGCACAAATTGTTGAAATGGCGCGTGAGTCTGGTGCTAAAAACGTTTACTTTGCTTCTGCTGCACCTGAAATTCGCTTTCCGAACGTGTATGGTATTGATATGCCATCTGCGGCTGAGTTGATTGCCCATGGACGTGAAGTTGAAGATATCAATGCAAGCATTGGCTCTGATGGTTTGATTTTCCAATCGTTACCTGATTTGATTGCTGCCGTAGCGCAGGAAAACCCAGAAATTACACGATTTGAAACATCAGTATTTGATGGCCAATATATTACCGGTGGTATCGATCAGAATTATTTGAATCGTATTGAACAGCTGCGTAATGATTCGGCAAAAAGTAGTCGTGAAAGTGCCATGTCTTCTGGTTTAGAGTTACATAATCAAGAAGAAAACGGCTCAGATTAATCTCTGCCTAGCGAAATAAAAAAGGAGCTAAATTTAGCTCCTTTTTTGCGAAGGAAAGAAAATAATAACACTACTTTATACTACATTTTACAGCTTCTAACGTTGAACTAGGTATCATGTAAAGGTTGGACTTACGATACCGTTGGTCCACAATATGGCGGTGACAGCTAAAATAATCACCAGTAAAATTAGTCCGCAAGTTACCACAGAGCTTGCGTAAATAAAGCCACGCTCTTGCGGTATATGCATCAAAATGGGCACACCGGTATACAGTAAGTAGACCGAATAGCCTAAAGCGACCAAACCCACACATACAACAAACCATAGCTCTGGCCAAAATGCCGCTAGTGCAGACATAAATACTGGTGTTGAAGTATACGCTGCAAGTTCTAAGGTTTGGGTAAAGGTTGGTTCTGCACCAAAAGTAACAGCCATCCAATGTGCTAAATAAGCCAGCGCAAACACACCCACAATTAAAGCGCCATACATAGCTGCAGCAATCAGTATTGCACTATCGTGGGTTAGAAATACCGGATTACCAGCCCCGATACTCCAGCCTAAATAAACCGATGAGTAATAACCCATTGCAGATGGAAACAACGCTATCAGTAATATATGTGATAGGCTATATGTTAAGCTCTCGTGGCGGTTATCTATTGTTTGCCACTCTTCGAGTGGATGGGCATATATGCCCCAAAGATGGTTTAGTATCATAATTGTGTG
Organism: Pseudoalteromonas sp. SG41-1; assembly: GCF_014164575.1. Classification (NCBI taxonomy): domain Bacteria; kingdom Pseudomonadati; phylum Pseudomonadota; class Gammaproteobacteria; order Alteromonadales; family Pseudoalteromonadaceae; genus Pseudoalteromonas; species Pseudoalteromonas sp. SG41-1. Next base: position 12,163 of record NZ_JACJFL010000064.1, on the reverse strand, counting down.
CCCCATGAAAAGGAATTAGTTCGCTGTTTTATTTTTATACAGCTTGTATTAAGTTATGGTTCAGTAATGGGGTCTTGTCAAGAAACACCAATGAGAGACGAAAGCAAAAAAATCAGCGGGGATATATTTAACTAGAGTTCGGGTTATTTAATTAATCAAACCCCCAGCTTTGTTTTATTATCAGTCATTTTTCATGATAAAATCATTTTCTTAATGATAGATACTAATGAGCAACTCCCTTCGTGCCACATAGCAAACTTTTAGAACCGATTAAGCAATTTTTACGTTGTGAAACCCCTTTAGGGTGGATTGATGAAGCCACTAAAAAAGAAAACCTAGCGGTTATTTTAATTGATCATCTCATCTGTGAGCTTAAAGCCGCGCAATCTGCGATGTTTTTAATTCGTAAATATGCTGTGGATAAACAAAGCAGCGATGCCTTGCTTGAGTGGCTAAAGCCGTTTGAAACGCTGATATACAAACGTGAAGGGAATTGGCGCGATCTTGCGGCTAAAAACAAACTGACTAAAGCAGTGATCCCAAAATCTGATTCAGCTTATGGGCAAGATTTGGTTGATAAAATGGTGATGTTGATCAAAGAAGAGCTGCACCACTTTTATCAAGTATTAGAGATCATGGATGAGTACGGTATTGAGTATCAAAGTATTACGCCGTGTCGTTATGCTAAGGGTATGCTAAGACATGTAAAAACTTTTGAGCCAGATGCACTGGTCGATAAGCTCATAGTCGGTGCTTACATCGAAGCTCGTTCGTGCGAGCGTTTTGCCGCGCTTGCACCCCATGTAGATAAGCGTTTAGGTGATTTTTATATTTCGTTATTGCGCTCTGAGGCACGCCATTACCAAGACTATTTAACTCTTGCCCAAGAAATTGCTGGTTTTGATATTACCGAGCGGGTTAAAGAGTTTGGTGAAATTGAAGCGCAGTTAATTACATCTTGTGATGACGATTTTAAGTTTCACAGTGGTACGCCGGTAAATAAAAGCGCTTAACGAACACCAACATGTGCAACAGCTTTTCAAATCATGCTGTAGCACATACTTTATTATCAAAAGTGTTTTTAAATTAGACACATCAAAAACTCTCACCTAATATTTAGAGCAAGTTAAATTTTTATTTATCAGTTATTTTATTGCTTTGCAATGCATTGTAAATGAAAGGCCATTGCTATTATTATTTTGGTGGGTATATATGGATGAGAATGAGGGATTATTTGTATTTTCTGCTGAGGAAGAGTTAGTAAATACCGACCTTAAAGTATGGAAAATTTTAACTGTTGAGGATGATCTCGATTATCAACACGCATTAATTAATAGCTTAAAAGAATTAAAGGCCAAAGAAGGCTACAAATATGAGTTATTAGCGGCCAACTCAGTACCAGAAGCTGCGCTTGCTTTAAGTATGCACCCAGATATAGCACTTGTTTTTATCGATGTGGTTATGGAAGAAGATGATTCCGGACTGCGTTTGGTTAATACCATCAGAGAAGTGATTGGCAACGCTGAAATGCGTATCGTGTTACTAACAGGGCAGCCCGGTTTCGCCCCTGAAACCGATGTGATGAAAATGCTCGATATTGATGAGTACTGGAATAAGTCTGACATTTCTGCACAAAAGCTTGAATCAATCGTTAATAGTAATATGCGAACTTGGCAATATATTTCGCAAATAAAAGCCGCTAAACAAGGTTTGCAACTTGTGCTAGATGCATCAAGGAGCATTAATAGCAAACATGATATGGGCTCATACTCTGCTGCAGTGCTGCAAGAGCTAAGTAATATTTTAAAAATATCAGAGGGAGGCGGCATCCTTTGCTCAAGTAATCTAGACAAAGATGCTGGTGCTGTAATTCTGACTACTAACGGCTGCTTTAATGGTATGAAAGGGCAAAAAGTAGATGGCAATTTACCGGCCGATATGTACGATGACTTCCAGCTAGCTATTCAAGAAAAACGTCATGTTTTTTCAAATCAGCATAGTATCTTCTTCTTCCCAGCAACCATTGCTGAAGGCACTCACTATATTACCCTGGTAAAATCAGATAACCCAATTAGTGAAGAAAATGAATATTTATTAAAAGTATTTAGTGAAAACGTAAGTAGCGGGTTTGCTAATATTTCATTATTAAATAGATTAACCGAGCTTGCCTATACTGATGTTTCATTAAATTTACAGAATAGAAACTGGTTAACTCGCGAAATTAAAAATATGAACGTATATGAGCAATCAAAAATGCGTTTGATTATTTTTGATATTTACCAGTTTGATGAAAAAGCTTTTACCTTTGGTTACGATTTTTGTAAAAAAATCATAAAACTCGTTCATAAAAGTATTGTAGATGTTTTTTCAATCTATGACCCCAGAATTGCGATTATTAGTAATCGTAGCTTTGGCATGCTCATCAATGTTGATTTTGATATTGCCGATGATATTACGCATTTTCATAATAAACAAAAGTACGAAATTGAAAATGTTAAGCAATTTATTGACGTAAGAGTATTGGAGTTAAAGTTAAGTTGCGCATCAAATATTACTCCCGAAAAAGTAATTAGCCTAGCAGAGTCGAGTTTAAATTACATGCAAGTAACTCAAACGAAGTTTATTTTGCATACTGATGAAAAGACAGTGGCAATAACAAGGCGTTATGAGTTGATGGCGCACCTTAGGACGGCTATTAGTACCAAAGAATTGCGTATCGCTTTACAGCCAAAAATGTGCTTGAAAACATTAAAACCAATTGGTTTTGAAGCGCTAGCTAGATGGCAGTTGGCTGATGGCAGCTTTGTAAATCCTGAAGAGTTTATAGAGCTTGCTGAAACCGCTGGTTTAATTAATGAGCTTGATAATGTTATTTTTGAAAAAATACTACAAACTATTAATCAACTAAAAAGCTGTGGCATAAACTTACCCATTGCATTTAACGCATCATCTTATGACTTGATCGAGCCTTCTTACTTTGAGTCTATCAAGAGTCGGATTGAGGAATATAAAGTATCCCCCTCGATGCTGGAACTTGAAGTGACAGAAACGCAAGCGATCAGTAATTACAACTTTATTAAAGAGGCTTTATCACGATTTATGGCATTGGGTATTAAAGTGAGTATTGATGACTTTGGTACGGGTTATTCATCATTAGCACACATTAATGAAATACCGTCGAATGCGATAAAAATTGATCGCTACTTTGTCAGCAACCTTGAGCATAATATAAATAATCAATACATGATAAAAATGATCATCAGTCTCGCAAAGCAATTTGATTTTAAAGTTATTGCTGAGGGTGTTGAAAACGAATTTGAGGTGCAATGGTTAAAACAAGCTGGTTGTGAAATGGCCCAAGGTTACTTTTTTTCAAAACCGCTGTTTTATGATGATTTACTGATCTGGTTAGCACAGTTTGATAATGTAAATGACTAAAAAAAGTAACTCATTTTATAGCGACAAAAAAGGCGTACTCATAAAGTCGCTGTTCATTTTATTTGTTGCGATATTAATTGGCTGGCTGGTATACGAGCAAGTTTATCAGTCAAAAGTAACCATAATAAAAGAGCGCCAAGATGAAAAACTAGTGCTTGTGAGTACTGATTTATCTAAAGAGCTAAGCAGTATTAAAAAACTCACTCAGCTGTTAGCAAATGGCCAAGTATTAAAAAGTAATACAGGTTTAAATACATTGAGCGCTCAACAAAGCGACAAGCTCATAAATGATTATTTTTTAAATTTTGCTTCTGTATCAACCAATATCTCACAAATACGTTGGCTTGAACGCAGTGGTAAAGAACGTTATAGAATTAATTTCAGCAATAAAAAAAGCGAAATTGTTGAGGTATCACAATTACAAAATAAGCAAAATCGTTATTACTTTAAAGAAGGGATGTTAGTTGCACCACCGAATACATTTATTTCAGAAATTGATTTAAATATTGAGCGTGGAAAAGTTGTTGTCCCGCATGAGCCAACAATTAGGGTGACTTACAGAACGCAAGGTGGTGATTATTTAATAGATGGCTTGTTAGTAGTGAATTTTAATCTGGATTATTTATTTAGTAATATTCGACAATATGATGAAAAAAACACCCAAGTAAATATTCTAAATCATGATGGTTATTGGTTGTATAATAAGGATCCCGCATTACAGTTTGGGTTTATGTATAATCAAGTTAATAACTCGCTAGCAAATAACTCTCCAGCGCTTTGGCAGCATATCATTGAACATGACGTACAAAGCACCTCACGTATTTTTCATGACAGTTTATATACTTTCAGGCGATTCTCTATTGTTTCACTACGTGAATCAACACAAAGAACCGCAGATTCAGATAAAGAGATTATTATACTTATCGGTAGCCCTAAAGAGCTGCTGTATAATGCAAAAATGACTGCTTTTCAATATGCTGCTCTGTGTAGTGTTATTTTATGTATTTGCGGTTTTGGTTTTAGTTACCGTGAATATTTATTCCAACAGCAACTAATTACTTTATCTTATAAACTACAGCGTGAAAAAGTAGAGTTAGATAGCGTCAACAAACAGCTCGATTTAACTATAAGGCAGCAGCAGCAATTACAAACAAGCTTACTCGAAGCTCGAAAACTATCGTCTTTAGGGTTGTTGGTGGCGGGGGTTGCTCATGAGATGAATACACCCATTGGCGGTGCTATTATCTCAGTATCTAACGCGAATGTGGTTATTAATAAGTTGAGTGACGCGATAAAAACCGGATTAACTAAATCGCAATTAGATAAAAGCACACAGAGCATTGAGGAAAATTTAGGGTTAGCTAAAATTAATTTAAATAAGGCAGCGGTATTAGTTAAAAGTTTTAAAAAAATGGCGATAGACCGTCATAATGATGATGTCATCACATGTAATATAAGAAAAATAACTGAAGATTTACTGATCTCCCTTAATTCAAGATTAAAAAACTCAAACGTAAAAGTGAAAACCTTAGTTGATACTGACCAAGATATAAAAAGCCGACCAGGAATTATTTCCCAAGTGCTAGAAAACCTGATAATGAACGCACTAACCCACGGGTTTGCCAAAAATCAAGTCGGTGAAATTGAGATAAAAATAGCACAAGCTGCTAGTCAATCCATTAAATTAACCATTTCAGATAGCGGTGTTGGGATTAAAGCAGAGTCTCAACAGTACATCTTTGAGCCTTTTTACACCTCAGCTCGTGGTATTGGCAATACTGGGCTTGGCTTATATATGGTGCACCAATGGGTTACACACATTTTGCAGGGGGAAATTAAATTACAGTCCAATCCACACTCTACAGAGCGCTTTAAAACTGAGTTTACTATTACTATACCCAAACTATCTTAAGATGCAGAATTCGTTGCTTGGAGTGATAGTCATATAAGCATTTGTGTTTTAACGTTTTAAAAATTGTAGGTATTGCTCAGTCTTAGCTTCTGAAAAGCCATGGCGTAGGAGAACTTGTGCGGCCTCACCATTATTTACAATGGTGTTGAAACCGTTTTCTAATTGTATTAATTGTTGCTTACTTTGCACAGCAGATTTGGAAAAAATAATATATAGGTAGTGGGACGCTAAATGAGGAGGGATATATACGATTGACTGTCCTGTTTGTAATTGTGGATGATTGTTTAACCAGTACTCACCGACTTCTTTGGTACCAGCTACTAAATCAACGCGGCCAAGCTGTAACACGCGTAAGCTGCTGATCAAGTCATTAGTCGCTGTAATAGCTAAATTATGTTCACTACTAAAACCCTCGCTAACTATATAATTACTACCTTTACTTATGCTGTATGGCTGTAATGACGTTAAACTGCCATCGTAATTTATTTTGCTACTTTTTCGTTTAAATAATCCAGTAAATGACTTTGCTAATGGTCGTGAATAGTGGAATGTTTTTTCTCGCTCGGCGCTATAATAAGCCCCTAAAAGAGCTGTTCGCTTATTTTTTTCAAGTAATCTTAGTGCACGAGCCCAAGTTGTAAACTCAATGCTAGCTTCAATATCTTGGCTTGCTAATGCAGTAATAATAATATCAGCTAACCAACCTTGTTGCGGCAGTTGCTCTGAAAAATACGGGGGAAAAGGCTCGGTAACAAAAAGCCATTTATCTTGGCTGTATGTATGGCCTGCGTAAAATAAACAAATAAGTATGAAAAATAATTTAAGCATTACGACCAGTACTAAAAACTATCAATATCGTAAGCGTAGACAATATTTTATATTTGTGCGAATGGTTCACTCACTAGTTCTTGTGTCTGTGCGGTAACAACTAAATAAGAGCCTTGAGTATACCAATCACCCAGCACTGTGCGAGTGAGTGTTTGCTTATCTACTTCATAATGATGCACATTAGGGCGATGGGTATGGCCATGGATCATATGTTTTACTTGGTGTTTTGCAAATGTTGCTAGTACCGCTTGTTCAGTAACATCTAATATTTCAAGCGCTTTACCGGTTTGATTTTGCTTTGATTTTTCTCTGGCATTTTGCGCAACTTTACGACGATACCAAAGTGGCATAGCAAGCATTAATCTTGGCCACCACCAACTGCGGCCTTTTTTACGAAACTTTTGATATTCAATATCTTGTGTGCACATTTCATCGCCATGCAAAATGACAGTGGGAGTGCCATATAAGTCAATTACCAGCTGTTCGGGTAATAAAGTCATTCCTGCTTGTTTGGCGTATTTATCGCGCATAATGAAATCACGATTGCCATGCACAAAATATACTGGGGTGCCGTTATCACTCACTACTTTTAAATGCTTTGCAACTTCAGTTGAGAGTGCAGTTACATAGTCATCACCAACCCATACTTCAAAAAAGTCACCAAGTATATATAGCGCGTCTACATCCTTATTAATAATATGCGTATTTAAAAACTGATAAAAAGCTGCACTGATATCTGGGCGATTTTCACTTAAATGGAGGTCGGCAATAAAGTAGGTTTGGCGAGTCATAGGTAAGTCTTTTAAAAATAAATAAAGCGGGCATATACGTATAGCATAGATACCCGCTAAAACGCCACGTTACGTGGGTAAGCGTACTATTAGTTTACAGTTACGCTTGTGATGATAACGTCATCAAGAGGTACGTCTTGATGAAAGCCTGTGCTACCTGTAGCAACGGCTTTAATTTTTTCTACTACGTCCATGCCTTCAACAACTTCAGCAAATACACAGTAACCCCAGCCTTGAGATGTTTCGCTGCTGAAGTTTAAGAAGTCATTGTTATTCACGTTAATGAAAAACTGTGCTGTTGCTGAATGTGGATCAGGAGTACGTGCCATAGCAAGTGTACCAATCTTATTAGAAAGGCCATTGTTTGCTTCATTTTGAATAGGATCATGCACTTCTTTTTGTGTCATACCTGGTTCAAAACCACCGCCTTGTACCATGAAACCATCAATTACACGGTGAAAAATAGTGCCGTCGTAAAAGCCTGCGTTAGCATACTGTAAAAAGTTTTTAACTGTGTTTGGCGCATCTTCTTTGAGCATGTTAATGGTGATATCACCAAAATTTGTGTGTAGAACAACCATGTGGTTTCCTATTAGCTGATTTATTTGCCGCTATTTTATCTTAGTTAGCTAAGATTAACAAAGTGCTTATTCAATTGATAAAGCGCTAGAGCAGGGGCTTTTCAAGTGTTAACATAGCGATTCAAGTAAATAGTCAAGGACTTAAAATAAATGGTAAATATATACAACACACTCACGCGTCAAAAAGAGCAATTTAAACCTATGGTCGACGGCAAGATCGACATGTATGTGTGTGGTATCACCATTTATGATTATTGTCACATTGGTCATGCCCGCACATTTGTTAGCTTTGACGTGATCGTACGTTATCTTCGTCACATTGGTTATGATTTAAAGTATGTACGCAATATCACCGATGTTGATGACAAAATCATTAAGCGTGCGAATGAAAATGGCGAAGCGATTAATGACTTAACTGTGCGTATGACAAAAGCAATGCATGAAGATTTTGATAGTCTAAACATGTTGCGTCCAGACATTGAACCTACAGTCACAGGTCATATGGACGAAATTATCGAAATGGTTGAACGACTAGTTACTAAAGGCCACGCCTATGTTGCAGCCGACGGCGATGTTTTATTTGACGTCTCAACGTTTGAGCAATACGGTGCATTGTCACAGCAAGATTTAACTATGCTACAAGCCGGTTCGCGTGTTGAAGTAGCACAAGATAAAGATGATCCACTTGATTTTGTGTTATGGAAAAAAGCCAAAACGGGTGAACCATCATGGATATCACCGTGGGGCGAAGGTCGTCCAGGTTGGCATATTGAATGTTCGGCAATGAGCTCAAAGCATTTAGGTGAGCATTTTGATATTCATGGCGGTGGTTCAGACTTACAGTTTCCACACCATGAAAATGAGATTGCGCAATCATGCTGTGCAAATAACGGCAAGTACGTCAATACCTGGATCCATACGGGTATGGTACAAGTAAATAAAGAGAAGATGTCAAAATCATTAGACAACTTCTTTACTGTTCGTGATGTACTTAAAGAATATGATGCTGAATCGGTTCGTTATTTTTTAATTTCTGGTCATTACCGCAGCCAGTTAAATTACTCGCAAGAGAACTTAGATCAAGCACGTTCGTCGCTTGAGCGTATTTATACGGCACTTCGTGGTGTTGAGCCTATCAGTTGTGATTTAGCAACAAATGAACATGTGGCTAAATTTAGAAAAGCAATGGATGACGACTTTAATACACCAGAAGCATTACCGGTGTTATTTGAATTAGCCAAAGAGCTAAACCGTGTAAAAGACGTTGATGCTGAGCAAGCGGGTAAGTTAGCATTTGTTCTGCGCAGTCTTGGGGAAGTTTTAGGGGTTGCTCAACAAGCACCAGAGGCATTTTTACAAGGTGGCCAAGCAGATGACGAAGTTGCCCAAATAGAAGCGTTAATAGTTAAGCGTAATGAAGCGCGCGCGAGTAAAGATTGGGCTGCGGCTGATGAAGCGCGTGATGCTTTAAATGCACTTGGGGTGATACTGGAAGACTCTGCAGGTAAAACTACATGGCGTAAAGCGTAATTAATTACCTTACTAGTGCCAGTCAAATAGGCATTGCTAAATAAGACATATTTTAGTAAGTATTATTTTAGTAAGTATTTTATTAGTAAGTATTACAAAGGGTTGCCAATTTGGCAGCCTTTTTATTTTTTCTAGCTTGACCTCAACTTAACCTTAGGTTTTACCTTTGCGTTTCTTAGTTATTTTGAAAGGAATGAAATGAATATTTTTCTTGCCATGATCCCTGCTTTTTTATGGGGCACCACCTATGCGGTCACTAAATATGCCACCCCAGATTGGCCGCCAATATTACTTGGCGCGTTACGAGCATTACCTGCGGGTTTACTGTTATTTGTGCTTAAACCATCATGGCCTAAAGCAAAACAGTGGCGCGGTTTAGTATTATTAGCTGTGGTTAATATTGCCCTGTTTTTTAGTTTTATTTTTATTATGGCGGTTAATTTACCAGCGGCAATTGCCGGTGTTGGTATGGTCTCTGTGCCTGTGGTTGCGTTGATTTATGCGTGGGTTTTTAAAAGGCAGCGTCCAGCGTTTTTGCAATCGGTGTGCGCACTTATATTAGTGATTTTGGCTTGGCGATTATTTGATCCCCAGCATGTCACGATTAATGCCTTAGGAGTATTCGCTTTAATTGGTGCGTTGTTAACAATTGTTGTTGGTAGTACTTTAGTGCAAAAAATGTCTACCCACACTCATTGGTGGACGGTATTAACATGGCAGCTGATCATTGGCGGATCATTGTTATCATTAGTAGCAATGACTCAAGCTATTTACTTTGATCCACAACAATATCAAGTACTTGCTAATGGTGTCAGTTCAATACAGTGGCTTGCATTATTTTGGTTAATTGTGCCAAATACAGCGCTTGCGTATATCTTGTATGTTTGGTTACTTGGCCGCATGACGGTGGTTGAGTTTACTTTCGGTACGATTGCTAATCCGATCGCAGGTATTATTTGCGCCGTTGTATTACTAAGTGAGCACTATCAAGTTTGGCAATATACGATAATGGTTTTAATGATTTTCTTCTCTGTGCTGCCGCAATTGTTAAAGCTAACACGGCGCCAGCGCTCAGCTAAAATAGTCTAACAAATAACAACAAAGGGTTGCTAAACAGCAACCCTTGTTAATTCTTGATGCGACGTTAGAGGCTAATTAGCTATGGTATTTTTCACAGGCCTCAAGAGTATTTTCAATCAAGCTTGCTACTGTCATTGGGCCAACGCCGCCAGGTACTGGCGTGATGAAATGTGCTTTTTGCTCAGCGATATCATACTGTACGTCACCGACTAATTTGCCGCTATCTAAACGATTAATGCCTACATCGATCACAATTGCACCTTCTTTAACCCAATCCCCAGGAATAAACTCAGGTTTACCAACTGCCACAACTAACAGATCAGCACGGCGTACATGAGTTTCTAAATCTTGCGTAAATTTATGACACACAGTGGTTGTACAACCAGCAAGTAATAGTTCCAATGCCATAGGACGACCAACAATATTTGAAGCGCCAACAACAACTGCATGCATGCCTTTGTATTTTACACCGGTCGAATCAAGCAGTGTAATAATACCTTTTGGCGTACAAGGGCGAAGAGCAGGCATACGCTGTGCTAAACGGCCAATGTTATAAGGATGAAAGCCGTCAACATCTTTGAGTGGAGTGATATGTTCAAGGATTCTTTCAACATCAAGACCTGCGGGAAGAGGAAGTTGTACTAAAATACCATCAACTTGTGCATCGTTATTGAGCTCATCAATTAAATCTAATAATGCTTGCTCGTTTGTATCTGCTGGTAAATCAAATGATTTAGAAATAAAGCCAACTTCTTCACAGGCTTTACGTTTTGAACCTACATAAACTTGGCTTGCAGGATCTTGCCCTACAAGTACAACTGCAAGTCCAGGTGCTCGCAAACCGTTTGCAACACGTTCACTTACTCTTTGTGCGACTGCACTGCGTACTTGTTTAGCTATTGCCTTACCATCGATGATGTTTGCCGTCATGGGTGACCTTTAATTGGGGTTAGTTAACTTAATACCGATACTTTAAAAACGAATGCATACAGAAATAGGGGTAATATAATGCTAATAAAGAACACGTTCTTTATTATTCGTTTTTAATATGCTTACTATTTTCGCAGAAAAGCGCTAATGCGCCAAGTTGCTTTTCTGATATACCCGCTAATTATATAAAACAGTTGAAATTTTAGTTGATCCTCACAATATTTAACCATTATGAACTAAAAATGACCGATTGATTTATTTTCTTAAAAAAAGGTTTGACCTGACACGGTCAAATCACTATTATGCACCCCGTTGTCAACGAGGTCACTCGCTAACAATAGTAAGCATCGGCGATTAGCGCAGTTTGGTAGCGCACTTGGTTTGGGTCCAAGGGGTCGCAGGTTCAAATCCTGCATCGCCGACCACTTTCTCAATTATAAAGAATGGTAGTGATTGGTTTGGGTATGTCCCATGCAGTCACAGGTTAAATGCTGAAAAGCAGACCACTTTCTATTATAATAGATTGGCTTATTGGTAAACTATGAAGTTTTCGATGCGCCCATAGCTCAGCTGGATAGAGCAACGCCCTTCTAAGGCGTCGGTCGAAGGTTCGAATCCTTCTGGGTGCACCATTTGAAAACATGTAAATATAGCGGTGGTTGTAGCTCAGTTGGTAGAGCCCCGGATTGTGATTCCGGTTGTCGTGGGTTCGAGCCCCATCAGTCACCCCATTTACAAAAGAATATCGGCGATTAGCGCAGTTTGGTAGCGCACTTGGTTTGGGTCCAAGGGGTCGCAGGTTCAAATCCTGCATCGCCGACCACTTTCTCAAAAAGTGGTCTCAAATACAAAGTTTGAGTGTTCAATGAAAACGAAGTTTAATACTTCAATATCGGCGATTAGCGCAGTTTGGTAGCGCACTTGGTTTGGGTCCAAGGGGTCGCAGGTTCAAATCCTGCATCGCCGACCACTTTCTTAAAATCTATAAAAATTCTAAAAATTATTTATTAACTTAAAATTTCATTTATTCTCTTCTTGATAGCTGATAGCTGATAGCTGATAGCTGATAGCTG
>NZ_JACJFL010000063.1:0-20147 GCF_014164575.1 Pseudoalteromonas sp. SG41-1 | reverse complement strand
GATGTAAACCTAGAACCTAGAACCTAGAACCTAGAACCTAGAACCTCTATTTCTATCTACACCAACAACCATGTCGCAGTGCCTAGGAAGGCGAATATACCTACAATATCGGTTACGGTTGTCAGTACCACGCTGCCAGCTAATGCAGGATCAATTTTCATTTTTTTCAATAGCAGCGGAATACTGGCACCGGCGATACCTGCGGCTACTAAGTTCATAAACATGGCAAAGGCGAGTACGCCGCCAAGCTTAAAGTCCCATTGCCAAATAGCAACAACACCGGCAATTAAAATAGACCAAACAATTCCGTTTATTGCGCCGATTGCAAGCTCTTTGATCAGTAAAAAGCGTTGGTTAGTTTGGTTGATATGACCCACTGCAATACCACGTATTACGAGTGTTAATGTTTGGCTGCCCGCAACACCACCCATGGATGGCACTATACCGTTGAGTACTGCTAGAATAGGTAAAATTGCTAAAGTGTTTTCAAAGAAGCTTGCCACAATCGCAGCAAGTAGCGCGGTTAACAAGTTAACGCCAAGCCAAATTGAGCGCTTTTTCGAACTTTTTAACACTGGGGCAAAGGTATCTTCTTCATCATCAAGACCGGCTAGGCTTAATAAGCTATGCTCGGCGTCTTCACGGATAACGTCAACGATATCATCGATGGTGATACGGCCAAGTAGATGGTCATTATCATCAACCACTGGTGCTGATATCCAGTTATGACGTTCAAACAGTTGTGCTACATCGGTTTCATCCATCGAAATGAGGATAGATTCACAATCTTCATCCATTAAGTCGCGAATGATTTTATCTGGCGAGTTAGTCAACAAGGTCGTTAACGACATGGCACCTATAAAGCAGTTATGTTTATCAACAACATAAAGATCATCGGTACCTTCTGGTAGCTCACCACGTAAACGTAAGTAGCGCAGTACTACGTCGATAGTGACATCAGGGCGGATGGTCACTGTATCTGTGTTCATCAGCGCGCCAGCAGAGCGCTCTTGATAAGAGAGTGCTTGAGTTGCACGTTCTCGATCTTGGCTGTCCATGGCACTAACAACGTCTTTGTAGACGGTATCAGGTAGGCTACGTAGTACTTCCCCTAGATCATCGTGACTCATGTCCTCAGTTGCCGCAGCGATGTGCTTCGGCTCCATTTGGGCAATGATCCCTAAACGAACATCTTCTGAGAGTTCTTCAAGTACGTCACCTTGTACATCTGGATCAACCAGTTGCCATAATAAGGTACGAATCTTATGCGGGGATGACTCGAGTAATAATGCGGTGTCACACGGAGCTGTTTTTGCCAACATACGCCTTACTTGAACAAATTGACCACTGTTAAGTGACTTGGTCACTTGTTTTAGTTGTTGTAGTGGGTAATCTTGTTCAAAAGCTTCTGGCATTGGCGTCCTTAAAAAATTAATACACTTGATAGGTAGGGTAACTGTTGTCGATAATTAACGCGCTTGGTCTGTTTAATTAACGACTTTATTCAGTTTAACGCAATTTAGTGGTACTGACTACGAGCTATTCTTGTTCGTTAAAGCGTTGTGCGATCAACTCACCAATTGCTGCAAGAGCAGGTTCAGCGTCCGGGCCCTCACATACAACTTTAACTTCTTTGCCTTGGCTACTTTCTAATAGCATTAAGCCCAGTACGCTGTCGCCTGCGGCTTGTTTGTCATCTTGATGAAGTGTGATGCTGGCATCAAACTGCACAGCTAATTGCGCTAATACGCTGGCTGCGCGAGCATGTAAACCGAGTTTGTTTTTTATTAAAAATGTATCTTCTAAGCGCATCAACATTCCTTACTGTAAACGTGAGTTGTTATTCTTGTTCACGATGGCGAATTTTCACATTACTGTGGCTCATCGAGAAGCTTTCACCTATAGTTTGCGCTAGATAAACTGAGCGATGTTGACCACCGGTGCAACCAATAGCAATTGTTAAGTAACTGCGGTTATTACGTTCTAAGTGCGGTAACCAAGTTTGTACAAAGGTTTGGATCTGCCAAGTGAATTTTTGCACGATACTGTGACTGGCTAAATAATCTTTTACTGGTTGATCCAGGCCTGTGAGCGGTTTTAACTCAGGCTCCCAGTGTGGATTAGGTAAAAAACGTGCATCAAATACATAATCGGCTTCTTTTGGAATACCATGCTTAAAACCAAATGATTCAAAGGTGATGATTAGTTTTTTATCTTTTTTCCCTAAAATCTTTTCACGGATTGACTCAGCAAGCTGGTGGACACTGAGATCTGTGGTATCAAGCATGAAATCAGCACGAGTAGTTAATACATCAAGCAACACTTTTTCTTGCTTGATGGCTAAATCCAGTGGCAAAGAATCCAAAGATAATGGGTGTAAGCGGCGGGTTTCAGAAAAGCGTTTGATCAGGGTTTGATCATCACTGTCTAAATAAAATAGCGTCGGATTTGCAAAACCAGGCAAGTATTCAAGAATGTCGTTAAATTCTTCCTGCTCTTTCGGTAAATTACGAACATCGATACTGACGGCTATTTTGTCGTAATTATCAGAGACACTGCGTACTAATGACGGTAATAAGTTAACTGGAATATTATCTACACAATAATAGCCAAGATCTTCTACTACACGTAAAGCAACAGATTTACCTGAGCCAGAACGCCCACTGATGATGATTAACTCCATGTAAATTCTCCTTCATTTAATACCAATTTTATTAAAAACATGCTCATTCTTGCTTGTTAAATAACCCACTAACTTTGTTTAAAATTATTTATATAGAACAACTATATCTCATAATTTCCACCTTGTTCTAGAGCTATTTTCCTGTTGCAATAATTACTCTCTAATTCAATACAATACAATTGGTATGACTACGACTGAGCTGCAATTACATGATACAAATCTTGGTCTGTTTTTGCGCTACGTAGTTGTTTACAAAAATCTTTGTTATTGAGTTTATCAGCAATTGTGGCTAACGTCTTCAAATGAAGTTGGCTGTCACCATCTGGTACGATGAGGGCTACAAATATATCAACTGGGCGATTATCAATCGCATCAAAATCAACCGGTGATTCACTCACTAAAATTATTGCTAGCGGGTTTTCAACACCACTCATACGGCCATGAGGGATAGCAATACCACGACCAATACCGGTACTACCTAGTTTCTCTCTCGATAGTAGTGCGTTGAGGATTTCTTGTTGTGATAGCTGAGGGAGCTGTTCATGAGCCAATTGGCTTATAAATTCAATGATCCGTTTTTTGCTATTAAAAAGGACCGCAGCTTTACTGCAGTCCTGACAAATAAGTGAGCTTAATTTCATAGTGTTAGTGTCGAGCGTGCTTCTCTTTGTGTTTAATTACTTGACGATCAAGTTTATCGATTAGTCCGTCAATAGCTGCATACATGTCTTGGTGCTCAGTCGAGGCAAATAATTCAGCGCCACTGACATGTAATGTGGCCTCTGCTTTTTGGCTTAGTTTTTCTACATCAAGAATAACATGGACATTATTGATATGATCAAAATGCCTTTCAAGCTTGGCAAACTTATTGTTTACATAGTCTCTTAATGAATCAGTAATTTCTACGTGACGACCAGTTAAATTTAGTTGCATAAGCATTTTCCTCTTGTGATTTTACGCCTTAAATCAAACTTTTACGTTGATTTGACGGTGGAATAGCCAGCGACTCGCGGTATTTTGCAATAGTCCGTCTAGCTACTTTGATACCTTGCTCTGCCAATATATCTGCAATCTTACTATCACTCAATGGTTTCGCTGAGTTTTCTGCACTGATCAATTTTCTGATCAATGCTCGAATAGCTGTCGAAGAGCATTCGCCGCCGTTCTCAGTGCTTACATGACTTGAGAAAAAATACTTTAACTCAAAAATACCACGGGGGGTATGCATGTACTTTTGTGTCGTTACGCGAGATATTGTTGATTCGTGCATCTCAACCATTTCAGCAACGTCGTTTAGTACCATAGGTCGCATTGCTTCAGGGCCATGCTCAAAGAATCCCTGCTGTTGTTTTACAATGCAGTTAGTTACTTTGAGTAACGTCTCGTTACGACTTTCTAGGCTTTTAATAAACCATTTAGCTTCTTGCAAATGCGAACGTATAAATTGGCTGTCAGTGCTTGATTTTACTGAGCGTGACATTGCCGCATATTGGCTGTTCACTCTAATTTTTGGCATGCTGTCTGGATTAAGTTCAACCACCCAGCGACCTTTAATTTTTTTCACCGAAACATCAGGTATAACATACTCTGATTCTTCGCGTACTATAGTATCCGCAGGCTTTGGATTAAGGCTGTGGATCAGTGTCATTACTTCTTTCAGCTCATCTTCTTTAAGCTTAGTCTTTTTCATCAAAGTGCGATAGTCACGACTAGCTAATAAATCGATATGATCAGTTAAAATCATTTTAGTCTCGCTAATCCAAGGAGTTGCAGGATCAAATTGATTTAATTGAATACATAAACATTCTTGTAGGCTGCGCGCAGCAATACCAACAGGGTCAAATAACTGAATGCGTTTTAACACTGCTTGCACTTCGTCTAGTTCGATTTCTTCTTCGTTATTACCTTGATTTAAGCTCTCTGCGATGTCTTCGCAGCTCAAGGTTAAAATACCTGAATCGTCAACAGCTTCAACAATCGCAATGGCAATAGCTTCATCGGTTGGACTAAAAGGTGTGAGCTGTAATTGCCACATCAGATATTCGTGCAGGGTTTCAGTTGAAGCACCTTGATAAATTGACTCATCTTCAGGCATTGGGCCGGATGACGTATTTGGCGCAGCACTCATGTATTCGTCCCAGGTGACGTCCATAGCCATTTCGTCACTTAAAGTCTCTTTGCTTAATGCTTCGCTACTTTCTTGTTCATATTCGCTGGGCTTGTCGTCTGCTGATGCACTAACGGTTAAGTCATCGTTGTCTTGTTTTTGTTCGTTTTTACCAGCCGTGTCGTCTGAATATTCATGCTCTTCTAGCTCTAACAATGGATTGCTGTCGAGTGCTTCTTGAATTTCTTGCTGGAGATCCAATGTACTGAGTTGCAATAAGCGAATTGCTTGTTGCAGCTGTGGTGTCATTGTAAGTTGCTGGCCCATGCGCAGCTGGAGTGATTGCCTCATGTATCTCTAACAATCCTTTTATTGTTATCATCGTTAAGTCTAGCAGATACTTAGCCGAGCGTGGCTTTATAGCCTAAATTGCTCGCCCAGGTAAACATCGCGGACTGTTTGGTCGGCAAGTACATGCTCAGGGGTACCTGATGCAATTAACTCCCCATGAGAAACTATGTAGGCTTTTTCACAAACATCAAGGGTTTCTCGTACATTGTGGTCGGTAATAAGTACGCCAATACCACGGTTTTTAAGGTGTTCAATAATCTTCTTTATATCTAACACTGAAATAGGATCAACGCCAGCAAAAGGCTCATCAAGTAAGATAAATTTTGGATTTGCGGCTAAAGCGCGTGCAATTTCAACTCGACGACGTTCACCACCAGATAATGCCATACCTTGGCTGTCGCGAATATGTTGAATGCTAAACTCATCAAGTAAGCTGTCTAGTGCTTCTTCTCTGGCTTGTTTATTCAGCTCTTTACGAGTTTCTAAAATAGCCATCAGGTTTTGATAAACAGTTAACTTACGAAAGATGGATGATTCTTGTGGTAAGTAGCCAATCCCTAACCGTGCGCGACTGTGCATTGGGAGTAAAGTGATGTCATTATCATCAATACTTATTTTACCTTTGTCGCTAGGTACTAAACCCACAATCATATAAAAAGTGGTGGTTTTACCTGCGCCATTAGGACCCAGTAAGCCAACAATGCTGCCTGCGCTAACTTCTAAACCCACGCTTTTTACAACTTGGCGACCTTTATAGCTTTTTGCTAAAAATTCAGCTTTTAATATACTCATGGCTGCCCTTTAGGTTTGTCTTTTTTACTGTCAACAGGTACCAAAATAGTGTGTACGCGATCGTTTGAGCTTGCGCCTTTTTCAGCACTGATCAGCTGTTGGTCCATATCATAGGTAATGCTTTTGGCATTAATTTTTTGACCTGCTTGAGTGACTTGTGCATTACCAATTAACGTTAAATAGCGCTTGGCGACATCGTAACGGACTTCATCAGCACTGGCGCTCATTATTGTGCCATCAGTTTGTTTTTCTTCAAAGTAAGCAGGGTTACCAGTTGCAACAAGCAATTGTTTGTTATTGCCTAAATCTTCGCGCTTATGGACTTCAAGTCGATCCGCTTTGATACGGCGGTTACCATGAATGATTTCAACATTTTTTTCAAAAATACCGATATTATCTTTCAGTTGGGCAAGCTGCTTTTCAGCACTGATAGAGACTTGATCCGCAGGTGGTGCCGTATTTTCAGCAAAGCTTGCAAAGGCAATGAGTAAGCTTGGTATCACAAGCAAGTGAGCAAATTTATTGGTCATAATATATGGTTCGCGTATGGTTAATTAGTTCTACCACTTCGGCTTTTAAGTCGGCATGGAGGCCGCGCCCAGTGATCTTTAAATTTGGTCCGATTAATTCAACTGGTTGTTCTGAACTCATGGTTTGTAGTTCAATATCAACCTGAATATTATCTGCGTTTATATGTTCAATCATGGCATTATTGGTCAGGTTTTTAGCAACCACATTACCTTCTAAAATTAATTGATGATTTTCATATAGGGTGGCTTCATCGGCATTAATTTGCCACGTTTGCTGTTGATTATAGAGTGTAAAAATAGGTTGTTCAAAGTAAGTAAACCCTAACTGTTGGTAAAGTTCCATTTTTGCAGCTGTTACTTTGTGGCTAATTTTACCTTGTTCATCAAACGCGGTTTGTTTTAATGCCACCGCAGTATAATCAGGTTTTGCTATTATATCTTCTTGGTTTTGTTTTATGGCAGTGCTTTGATAAAAATACGGATACCACAGCCATACCATACAGCCGACAAATAATACGCATAATATTAAACGCGCACTATTCATGAGCTTGTGCCTTCGCTAGTTAATGATTTACCATTTTCGAGCATTAATAAATCAGTGAGTTCACGCACCGCTCCAAAACCACCAGGGAGCATGGTTGTATAATGTGAAACTCGCTTGATCAAAGGGTGAGCATCATTTACTGCCACCGCAAAACCAACTAATTCCATTACCGGCAAGTCAGGTCCGTCATCGCCTATGTAAGCGATTTGTTCATCGCTTAACTGCAATTTATCTTTGAGCTGTTGATAAGCTTGCAACTTGTTTTCTTGACCTTGGTAAATATGCGGTACTGTCAGGCTAGTCATCCGTTGCTGAACTATCTGTGAATGACGACCGGTGATCACGGCAACTTCAAAACCGCTATTGATCAGTGCTTTGATACCAAAACCATCTTTAGTATTAAACGCTTTGAGTTCTTCACCTTGATTGCCAAGATAAATGCGGCCATCTGAAAACACCCCATCGATATCACAGATCAGGAGTTTGATTTTTTGTGCTCGCTCGCTCGCATCATCTGAAAGTGGCTGATATAAGTCAGCAAACTGCATTATAAAACTCCTGCTTTGAGCAAATCTTGCATATTAAGAGCACCAATAGGGTGGTGTTTATCATCAACTACAATTAAGCCATTGATACGCTTATTCTCCATAATATTGAGTGCCTCGGCGGCAAGCATATCCGCGGTTGCTGTAGTGCAAGAGCGGGTCATGACAGTGCTGATCAAAGTGCTATGAATATCTATTCGTTGCTCTAAAATTCGGCGTAAATCACCGTCAGTAAAAAGCCCTGCAAGTTGCCCTGTGTCATCAACAATGGCCGTCATACCTAAGCCCTTGGCCGACATTTCGATTAATGCATCTTTGATACATTGCTTGTCATTGATCATAGGCGTTGCTGGGCCACTGTGCATAATATCTTTTAAACACAATAGTAAACGTTTGCCTAAACTTCCCCCAGGATGCGATAGCGCAAAGTCATCTGCAGTAAAGCCTCGGGTTTCTAACAGAGCAACGGCTATTGCATCACCCATCGCAAGCGTTGCAGTCGTGCTCGCAGTCGGGGCGAGTCCTAATGGGCAGGCCTCTTGACTTACTTTGATGCATACATGAGCATCAGCCCAATTTGCCATTGATGATTCAGGGTTACCTGTCATGGCGATCATTTTTGCGCCAATACGTTTAATAACCGGAATAATATTCAGTACTTCGCTGGTTTCGCCTGAGTTAGAAATAAGCATAACCACGTCATCACGAGTGATCATCCCTAAATCACCATGACTTGCTTCACCCGGATGGACAAAAAACGCAGGCGTGCCAGTGCTTGCCAGTGTTGCAGCAATTTTATTACCAATATGCCCAGATTTCCCCATACCGACTACTATGATCCTTCCGTGACATTGATACATCAATTGGCAAGCTTGATTAAAGTTTTCGTCTAGATATTGGGTTATATCAAGCAGTGCTTGGCGCTCTATTTCTAGCACCCGCTTACCTTGTTCAATAAAATTTAACTGCGTCATTGTGTTATCCATTTTGTGGGTAGCATTAAGCAACTTGGCTAAAAATATAACTCTGATATGCTAAAAATGCGACCAATAACAGGCCACCTTCAACTCTATTAATGCGTCTTGTACCTTTAAAGCTCAAGGACATAGCTATAAGGGCTATGGTGGCACCAATCATAATTAAGGCATCACGGTTTGCAGCTGAAGGGTCAATAATTGAAGGGTTGATAATCCCAGCCAGTGGCAACACAGCTAAAATGTTAAAGATATTTGAGCCAACAATATTACCCAGTGCTAAATCATCTTCGTTTTTTAATACCCCAGCAATACAGGCTGCCAGCTCAGGCAGACTGGTGCCAATAGCAATAATGGTTAACCCTATTACTAAATCACTTAGGCCAAAGTATTTGGCTATATCAACTGCTGAGCCAACTAAAAAATGTGAGCTCACAGGCAGTAATATCATACCAATAATTAACCAAAATAAAGCCGATTTGGTGGGCACGTTATCTGGTACGTCTTCACAGGCTTCACTTACAAATGGGTCATCAGCTTGGTTTTTAGCGCGAATAGAAATAATAACTAAGCCCGCAATAAAGACTACAAAGCCTATGATTAATGCAACGCCCTCAGCAAATGAAAAGTAGTTATCCGAAAATATATACCAGGCGGCGATTGACACTAGCAGCACAAGCGGCATTTCGCGTTTTAATGTCATTGATGATACTGATAGTGGGCGCAATAGCGCGGTAATACCTAAAACAAGTAAAATATTAGTGATATTTGAGCCAACGGCATTACCCACGGCAGTGTCAGTTTTACCTGCAAGCGCAGCTGATGCTGAGACCATCATTTCAGGGGCTGACGAGCCCATAGCAACAACTGTTAAACCAACAATAAGAGTAGGAACACCGAAATTTTTTGCCAGTGCCGCAGCACCATATACAAAGCGATCTGCACTCCAAACGAGAGCTGCAAATCCGAGAATTAAAATGACAAAAGAAGTCACCATTACGTTACGCCAATTATTCAAAATGAGATGGCTGCAAATAGTAACAAAAGCCAACCTGAAAGTATAAATAAAAGAATCTGCGAAGCTTGTTAGATTATGGACAGATTTGGACTGAGAAAAATTATTTAAGCGACGGTTAAGCCAACGGCTGTAAGCTTTGCAGCGCTATTACATAGAATATTACAAAATTTTACGATTTGTTTTTTCCATCTTGGTGTAAAAACGCTTAAAATAGGTGAACTAGTGAAAATAGTAATGGAGAGCGACTTGTCGCAACCAATAGTAGAAATCAAGGATGTAAGCTTTTCTAGGGGCAATCGCTGTATATATAAAAATATGAGCTTTAGTGTCCCTAAAGGAAAAATTACGGCAATTATGGGGCCAAGCGGAATTGGTAAAACCACCATGTTGCGTTTAATTGGTGGCCAATTAAAACCAGATAGCGGCACTATTTTATTCGAAGGTAATAACATTCCTACCATGTCGCGCAAAGAGCTTTATGCGGCGCGAACCAAAATGAGTATGTTGTTTCAAAGCGGCGCATTATTTACCGATATGTCAGTGTTTGACAATATCGCTTTTCCGCTGCGTGAGCACACTCGTCTAAGTGAAGATTTAATTCGCCTTGTGGTGCTAATGAAATTACAAGCTGTTGGCTTGCGTGGCGCACAAGATCTAATGCCTTCTGAGCTGTCAGGTGGTATGGCACGTCGTGCTGCATTAGCGCGTTCAATCGCGCTTGATCCTGAATTAATTATGTATGATGAGCCATTTGCAGGCCAAGACCCTATCTCCATGGGAGTGTTGGTTAAGTTGATTAAGTCGCTTAATCAAGTGCTTGGGTTATCATCATTAATCGTAACTCACGATGTAACAGAAGTAATGAGTATTGCCGATCACGTTATCATTATTGCCGATCAAGGCGTTATTGGTAGCGGTACACCGGATGAAATGCGTAATCATGAATCGGCCCTAGTTCAGCAGTTCTTAAAAGGGTTATCTGATGGCCCAGTGCCGTTTCATTTTCCTGCTCAACCTTATCAAGAAGAATTACTGGGAGGGCGCCGCTGATGTTTGATTTTTTGCAAATGCTAGGTCATAAAACGTTAGGACGGTTTGCTGCACTTGGTCGCTCTACTCAGATGTTGATAGGTGCGTTGTGGAGTTTGCCTAATTTTAGAAAAGGCACGCCGCTTTTAATACGGCAATTATATATGGTCGGCTCGCAGTCACTATTGATTATCATGGTGTCGGGCTTATTCATTGGTATGGTGTTGGCGTTGCAAGGCTACACCGTACTAGTTGGTTATGGTGCAGAGGATAGCTTAGGCCCATTAGTAGCATTGAGTTTACTTAGAGAGTTAGGCCCTGTTGTTACTGCATTATTGTTTGCCGGGCGAGCTGGTAGTGCATTAACCGCAGAAATAGGTTTAATGAAAGCGACTGAGCAGTTATCAAGTCTTGAAATGATGGCTATTGACCCTCTTAAACGTATTATCGCGCCACGCTTTTGGGCGGGCTTTATCAGTATGCCATTACTGGCGTTGATATTTTCAGCAGTTGCAATTATTGGTGCTCATTTAGTGGGGGTTGATTGGTTGGGTGTTGATACGGGGAGTTTTTGGTCAATCATGCAGTCACAAGTGTCATTCCAGCAAGATATTTTAAATGGCATGATCAAGAGTTTTGTATTTGCCATCGTGGTTACATGGATTGCGCTTTATAAAGGCTACGATTGTATACCGACCTCTGAAGGGATCAGTAAAGCAACAACAGAGACAGTTGTACACTCATCTTTGGCTGTTTTAGGGTTTGATTTTATTTTGACAGCGGTAATGTTTACTAGCTAATAAAGGTATAGATAATGAATTCACGGAAATTAGAAATTTTAGTTGGTTTTTTTGTTGCGCTAGGCATAGCAGCTTTTGCTATGTTGGCGTTAAAAGTTGCCAATGCAGGGATCAGCGGCAACGGCGAAACCTACTTATTGAAAGCCAAGTTTGAAAACATTGGTTCATTAAAAACACGTGCGCCGATTAAAGTAGGTGGTGTAGTGGTTGGTCGAGTTGAGGGAATTTCAATTCACCCACAAGAATTTGTGCCAGTTGTTGATATGACGATTGATGCGCAATATCAATGTC
This sequence comes from Pseudoalteromonas sp. SG41-1, assembly GCF_014164575.1. Classification (NCBI taxonomy): domain Bacteria; kingdom Pseudomonadati; phylum Pseudomonadota; class Gammaproteobacteria; order Alteromonadales; family Pseudoalteromonadaceae; genus Pseudoalteromonas; species Pseudoalteromonas sp. SG41-1. The sequence continues at coordinate 8,483 of NZ_JACJFL010000063.1, read as the reverse complement.
GTTTTTCAGATACCAGCTCAGTTTCAATCCTGACATCAGGCATTCTCGGTGAGCAATACTTGGGGATTAACCCTGTTATTGCCCCAAAATCAGCTGAACAAGCGTGTTTAGGTGTTGCGGTAACGAGTGATGATAAAAACTTAGGGTTAGACGAGTTATTTGGTGTTGAGAGCAAAGCCTTAAATGATGGCGACTATATCACTGACACGAAATCAGCATTGGTGCTTGAAGAGTTAATCGGGCAATTTTTATTCAATCAAGGCGGCGAGTAAGTAATTATGTTTAAGAAATTTTTAATGGTAGTTGCGCTGACTTTCAGTGCCATTAGCGTAGCAAGCGATGCGGTCAATTTAACAGACCCATATAAAATGGTCCGCCAAGTATCTGATAATACTTTTCAACGTATTACTCGTGACCAGCCTTTAATCGAAAAAGATAAGGAGCACCTACGGGTTATTGTCAAAGAAGAGTTGATGCCTTACATTGATTATAAATATGCTGCACTGCGTGTATTAGGAAGTCATGTATCAAAAGTACGTGCGATTAAAGATCCTGCCGAGCAAAAACAAGCAGTTGAGGATATTAAACACTTTATTGATGTGTTTCAAGAATACTTAATCGCTACTTATGCTGGTGTGTTTACGCAATACACCAACCAAAAAGTAGAGTTTGGTGCAAGCAAAGAGTTTACAGGACAAGACCTAGTATTAGTGAAAACCAAAATTGTCGAGCCAGGCAAGCCGGAAATTAAAATTGATTTTAAAGTACGTGAAGATCGCGATGGCGAATGGCGTGCTTATGACATGGTTGCCGAAGGCATTAGTTTATTAGATGCCAAGCAAAGTGAATTTCAAGGCATTTTGCGCCAGCAAGGTATTAACCATGTAAGTGACCTACTTGAACAGAAAAGTAAGTTGCCAGTGCAATTTAGAGGTGACGGCGGTAATGAGTAAAGTAACGGTTACTCAGCTTGACGAACAGCACTATCGAGTCAGTGGTGAATTGACTCGAAATTCAATTTCCGCTGAACGACTTCTGAATAAAAACTCACAAAGTAACCATAAAAACTGGTATTTTGACCTTTCTGAGGTGTCTAGGGTTGACACGGCGGGCTTAGCTTGGTTAATTCACTCTTTCGCAGAATTAAAGCAGCAAGGTATTCACCTTGAATTGCAAAATATTCCTGAACAACTGCAAAAGTTGATGCAGTTGGGACAGGTTACCAACCTATTTGAGTGAGAGTTATGGAAACAAGCCAAGTCGAAACCTTATTGCGCGACGCATTGCAATTAGCTGAAGTACATGTGAAAGCCAACGGTAGTCATTATGAAGTTATCGCAGTCGGCGATTGTTTTGATGGTTTAAGCCGAGTGAAAAAACAACAGCTGGTATATGGTCCGTTGATGAACACCATTTCTGACGGCACAATTCACGCAGTTTCGATCCGTGCATTTACGCCAACTGAGTGGAAGCGCGAACAAAAATTCATTTTACCTCAATAAAAAAGGTTTCCTCATGGATCAATTTGTAATTCAGGGTGGAACCGGACTTGCCGGTGAAGTCACTATTTCTGGCGCTAAAAATGCCGCTTTACCTATTTTGTTTGCAGCATTATTAGCTGACGGTAAAAGTACCTTTAATAATGTTCCTCGCCTGCGTGATATCGGCACTACTGAAGCATTATTAAAAACCCTCGGCGCAGAAATACACTGGCACGGCGAACAGCTCGTGATTGATGGTGGGAAAGTTGATAAAACATTAGCCCCTTACGAGTTAGTCAAACAAATGCGTGCTTCAGTATTAGCATTAGGTCCATTGGTTGCTCGTTTTGGTCAAGCACAAGTATCGCTTCCTGGTGGTTGTGCAATTGGTGCTCGCCCGGTTGATATTCATATTCAAGGTTTGGAGCGCATGGGCGCTGTTATTAGCGTTGAAAATGGTTATATCAATGCCAAGGTAGATGGGCGTTTAAAAGGTGCTGAAATCTACATGGAAATGGTCAGCGTTGGCGCGACCGAAAATTTATTAATGGCCGCAACCTTAGCTGATGGCAAAACTGTATTAGAAAACGCGGCGCGTGAACCAGAGATTATAGATTTAGCTGCTTGCTTAACAGCAATGGGGGCAAAAATTAGCGGTGCAGGCACTAGCCGTATTGAAATTGAGGGTGTTGAAAAGTTGCATGGTTGTGAGCATCGCATCTTGCCAGATCGGATTGAAACTGGCACATTTTTAGTGGCCGCAGCAATGGCGGGTGGTGAAGTGCTATGTAAGCTTACCGATTTTCATAGTTTAGAGCCTGTAATTGAAAAATTGCGTGCGACTAATGCTTTGATTGAAGTACATAAAGATAGTATTTATCTTGATATGCGTGGCCGTGAGCTTAAAGCCGTTAATATCAAAACCATGCCACACCCAGGTTTTCCTACCGATATGCAAGCACAGTTTACTGCGTTAAATGTAGTTGCTAATGGCAGTGCGACCATTACCGAGACGATTTTTGAAAACCGTTTTATGCATGTACCAGAACTACAACGCATGGGTGCTAACATTCGTTTAGAGGGGAATACGGCAATTTGTGGTGACACTAAGAGTTTGAGTGGCGCACAAGTAATGGCAACTGATTTACGTGCATCAGCGAGCCTAATTTTGACTGGTATTGTGGCACAAGGTGAGACGGTTGTTGACCGTATTTACCACGTTGATCGTGGTTATCAACGGATTGAAGATAAACTCAGCGCGTTAGGTGCTAACATCAAACGTCGAAGTAGTTAATAGCCTAGAACCTAGGTCCTAGCTTCTAGGCCCTAGGTTTTATAGTTTAGTCTCTAACTCTGCAACCTTCACCATCACTTTTAGTACTTCTCCGCTTCGATAAAGTTCAAACTCTATTTCATGCCCCGGCTCTGAATTACCAATTGTGGTCAAGGTTTTTTGCGGGTTAGTGACATCTTCACCGGCAATTTTAATCACAATATCTTGTTCTTTAATACCAGCTTGCCATGCTGGACCTAATGGATCTAGATTGGTTATACGCAAGCCCGCAACAGGGGTGAATTTATCGCTAACTTCTTTACCCGTACTATCAACGGCAGTACCGGTGAAGCCCAAATAACCACGTACAACACGGCCATGACGGATCAGTTTATCCATTACCTCTTTTGCTAATGAGTAAGGTACTGCGAAGAATATGCCTTGGATATCGAGGTTCTCTCGGGTTTTAAATTGTGCTGAGGTGATCCCAACCAAGTCACCGTTAGAGTTTACTAGCGCGCCACCTGAATTGCCGACATTAATTGCCGCATCCATCTGTAGTAGGCTATTGTAAGGACTATCGGTAATTTTTTGTTTACCCGTGGCACTGATGATCCCTTGGGTGATTGTTTGTCCTAAATTAAGCGGATTACCAATCGCCAGTACCACATCGCCCACACGTGGCGTAAAACGCTCACTAATTGGAATAACGGGCAAATGCTCCACGTTAATTTTCAACAGTGCTAAGTCGGTGATGGTATCAAAGCCGATGAGTTGAACATCAAAATAACGGCGGCCATCAGTAAGCAGCACCATAATTTGATCAGCATTATTGATCACATGATAGTTGGTAAGAATATAGCCATCACTTGACATGATTACACCGGAGCCAAGCTCTTGCACGGTGTTTTGCCGTTTATAACGAGGTTCCTTTGAAATGCTCTCAGAAATGATTGTCACAACAGATGGCGCTGCGCGCTGTACTGCATCGGCAAAGCTCAAATGGTCAATACTCATAGCACTTGGTAAGGGTACATTGGGTAACAGCGTTGCACGCATATTTGGGCTAAAAAATACTACCAAAAATGCGATACCGAGTCCGGCAAATAGCGGGGGGAGGACAAACTTAAAAAATTTCAGCACAATTTTCTTATTCTTAATGAGCGATCTTCTAATGATGGCACAAAAAAAATAGCAGCGGCAAGTACCACTGCTATTATTTATGTTATTTACCTAATATTTATTTTATTGGATTAAAACAAATACCGACTCACGACCGCGTTGTACTCCAAGTACGATGTTACCTTTAGTATTTTCGATGATCTTATTCATGTCACTAATTGTTTCAACACGCTGACGGTTTACTTGCATTACCACGTCGCCTTCTTCAAGGCCTACTCTAGCCGCTGGTGAGCGCGGATCAACAGTTGTCACCTCAACCCCTTTATTACCATTCTTTTGGGTGTTTTCAAGAGTTGCACCTTGGAAGGCTGGATGTAGTTCATCACCGGCTGCGGTTAGTGCTGATGCGCCATCAAGGGTAACTTTAACGGTTTGCACTTTACCATCACGATAAATGCCTAATTTTACCTTTCTGCCTTCACCTAGCGTGGCGATTTTACTGCGCAGTTCATGGAAGCCGCTGATCTCACTACCATCAATACTAATAATTACGTCACCTGCTTTAATCCCCGCTTCACTGGCGGCAGAATCATCCATTACTTGCATAACATAAGCGCCTTGTTTTACATCAAGCTGTTGTGCTTTAGCAAGGCCAGCATCCAGTGGGCGCCCAGAAATACCTAGTGAGCCACGGCGTACTTCACCATGTTCAATAATTTGGTCAACGAGATTTTTCATCATATTGGATGGAATCGCAAAGCCGATACCAACATTGCCACCCGATGCACCTAAAATGGCCGTGTTAATACCAATTAGCTCACCGTTTAAGTTAACTAACGCACCACCTGAGTTACCTTGATTAATTGCAGCATCGGTTTGAATAAAATCTTCATAACCTTCAATATTTAAACCACTACGGCCCAGTGCACTAACAATCCCTGAGGTAACAGTATGGCTTAAACCAAATGGGTTACCAATCGCTACTGCAAAGTCACCCACTCGTAGTTGATCTGAGTTTGCCAGTTTAACGGCGACTAAATCCTCGGCATCAATTTTTAATAACGCGATGTCTGATTCTTTATCGCTACCGATTTTAGTTGCTTCGTATTCACGACCATCTTCAAGAGTAACCAACATTTTTTCAGCATCTTGAACTACGTGGTTATTGGTAACGACATAGCCTTCTTTGGCGTCAATAATAACGCCTGAGCCTAAACCACTAAATTCACGCTTTTGGCTACGCGGTTGCGGATTGCCAAAAAAGAAATCAAGCGGATCAGCGCGACGACGGACTTCCTTTGAACCGGAGACTTGGATACTAACAACGCCTGGTGTTATTTGTTCTAGCATCGGCGCTAACGTCGGTAATTGTTGACCATTGACTGCGATAGGCATCTTAGCCATTGATACTGCAGGGGTTAATAATAAACTGGCAGATAACATTGCTGCACTGATTAACGATAATTTCATTTTCATAGTCAGGGTTTACTCCACATCACAGGAAAAAGCACAAACAAAAAAGGCTGCATAAGCAGCCTTTTATCAATTTAGTTCAAAACATTTTAAAGTAGGTTCGCTCTTTAGAATGTTTTGAAATGCATGTAAAACATAAGCTGCTTTATAAACAGACTATGGGGTCAAAAAAAAGTTCATCAAGAAGCTTTAGAAATTTCTGAAACCTTAATTAAACTTTGTCCGGCTCGGCTACTTTTGGTTCGCCGGCGAATAAGCCTGATTCACCTGATACATAATCAGCAGGTTGAGCATGTGCCGATGAACGGTCACTTTGGCGTTCCTTTAGTGAGCGCTGTAGCTGCTCAGTCGTTTCTTTAGAAAAAAATGGTTCGTTAGGATGCTGTTTTTTATCAGCTAGTAGCAGCTTGTTAGTTTCATCAACATGATTTAACAATTGGTCGTAGTTGTCTTTCATTTTGTTGACGAGTCTACCAGTGCTTGCTAAATGATCTGCAACATCTTGACGGTATTGCTCTAATGCATTTTTAGCTTGTTCTGCTTGTTGCTCTAATTCATCTTGCTTAAATTGCTTTTTAGTGACGAAGGCGCCAAGGAAAAATGCAGCTACTGCCACAATAACAATAATGCCGATCCAAGTAACTGTACCCATAATTCTACCCCTTTGGGAATTAATACATAAAAATAAAATAACGCCTAGATTGCGTACTCAAGAATAAATCCTGTTGCTGCTAATATACCCCGAGTTACGATGCGTGTTAACATATTGCGTAAATTAAACCGTGTTTTATTGTAACTATCTATGACTCCTTGGCAAAAGTACCAACAAGATTTACAGCGTGAAGACTTTGTTTACGATGCTGCGCAAGAAAATGCAGTACGTCATCTACAAAGGCTCTTCGATGACTTAACAGCACAAAAGCCCGCAGCTAGAAGCTGGTTCTCTAAACTATTTAATAAAAATAGCACGGCGCCTATAAAAGGTTTGTATTTTTGGGGGGGAGTAGGGCGTGGTAAAACCTATTTGGTTGATACCTTCTATGAGGCGCTGCCGGGAACACGCAAGATGCGCGTGCATTTTCATCGTTTTATGCATCGTGTTCACGAAGAGCTAAAAAAATTAGACAAAACTGCTAATCCCTTAGAAGTTGTGGCTGATATTTTTAAAGCTGAAACCGACATTATCTGCTTTGACGAATTTTTTGTGCAAGACATTACTGATGCCATGCTGCTTGGTGGTTTAATGGAAGCCTTATTTGCGCGCGGCATTGTGTTAGTGGCAACGTCTAACATTATACCTGATGAGTTATATCGAAATGGTTTGCAGCGTGCTCGCTTTTTGCCTGCAATCGCACTTGTTAATGCAAACACTGAGATTGTGAATGTGGATTCTGGCATTGATTACCGATTGCGTACTTTAGAGCAAGCAGAGATATTTCATAGCCCACTAGATGAACAAGCCGATAAAAATCTGTTTGAGTATTTTGATAAGTTATCTCCAGAGCCGGGGAAACTCGATCACCCCATCGAAATCGAAGGGCGAATGATCAAAACCCGTAAGGTCGCTGATTGTATTGTGATGTTTGATTTCTCTCAGTTGTGTGAAACCGCACGTAGCCAAGTCGATTATATGGAAATAAGCCGTTTATATAACACTGTTATTTTATCGAACGTAAAACAGCTTGGCCAAAATAACGATGATGCCGCCAGACGCTTTATTGCGTTAGTCGATGAGTTTTACGAACGCCACGTCACACTTATTATTTCTGCTGAAAAACCTATTACGGAACTCTACACGCAAGGCAACCTTAACTTTGAGTTCAGACGTTGTATTAGTCGATTGCAAGAAATGCAGTCGTTAGAGTACCTAGCAAGAGAGCATTTGGTTTAATGTAGCTGTAAGTTATAAGCCGTCAGCCGTCAGGTAAAGAGAATATTTTCTTGACTCTTAAGTTGATAGGGACAAAGTTTTGATAGCTGATAGAACAATTTTCTTGTGGAAAAAACAACCGTCGAGTAGCAATGTGATAAAAGTGCTGGTATACTCCCGCGTCTGCCACGTTGCGTTCTATTGCCTTCATTAGATTAGCCTCTTTTGAATGGCGCAAAAGTCTTAAACTCGAAGGGGTTGGAGCAAACATTTAGAGCGGTAATTAATAATAATTACCTGTGGTTTTAATTGAAAAACATTGGATTTTTATAAATGAAAACGTTTGTTGCTAAACCAGAAACAGTAAAACGTGACTGGTACGTAGTTGACGCTGAAGGTAAAACTTTAGGTCGCATCGCTACTGAAATCGCTCATCGCCTACGCGGTAAGCACAAAGCTGAGTACACTCCACACGTAGATACTGGTGATTACATCATCGTTATCAACGCGGAGAAAGTTACTGTAACTGGTAACAAGTTCAAAGATAAAGTGTACTATGCTCACTCTGGTTTCCCAGGTGGTCTTAAGTCTACTACTTTTGATAAACTTCAAGCTGCAAAGCCTGAAATGATCATCGAGAAGGCTGTTAAGGGCATGTTGCCACGTGGTCCTTTAGGCCGCGCAATGTACCGTAAACTTAAAGTTTACGCAGGTACTGAGCACAACCATGCTGCACAACAGCCTCAGGTTCTAGACATTTAAGGAGCACTAACATGGCAAATCAATACTACGGTACAGGTCGTCGTAAAAGTTCAAGTGCTCGCGTATTCTTACGCCCAGGCACTGGTAACATCGTAATCAACAATCGCTCTTTAGAAGAGTATTTTGGTCGCGAAACAGCACGCATGGTTGTTCGTCAAGCTTTAGGGCTTGTTGATATGACTGAAAAGTTTGATCTTTACATCACCGTTGCTGGTGGTGGTACTACTGGTCAAGCTGGTGCTATCCGTCACGGTATCACTCGTGCACTTATGGAGTTTGACGAGTCACTACGTCCACAACTTCGTAAAGCAGGTTTCGTTACTCGTGATGCACGTAAAGTTGAACGTAAGAAAGTGGGTCTTAAGAAAGCGCGTAAGCGTCCACAGTTCTCAAAACGTTAATATTTACGTTATCAAGAATTTCAAAAACCCAGCTTCTGCTGGGTTTTTTGTTTTTGGAGTTATAAAAGTTAGCGAAAGTAAAGTTAGCGAGAGTAAAGTTA